>NZ_QTMZ01000031.1:0-63565 GCF_003602935.1 Bacteroides sp. AM54-2NS | reverse complement strand
GGAGAGAGGCCGTTACGTGGCTAGCCTCAAGTGCTTTCTCTTTTATGGTGTCCTCTTCCCGCCTATCAGTCTTTATCTTAATACAACAAAGATAATAAGACTGATATTTCCTGATAAGATGCGGAGGTAATTATTCGTCTCGCTTGACTTTTTTAAAATAAATTTCCGACCTCTTATCTATTAACTGCAAACTTAGAGCTTAACTTTATATATAAACACAGCTCCAGGGAACAGAGTTGACTAGAAGATAAACATTATGAAAGCAACTTGTTCTAAAAGTAAGACGACTGTCTCGACCGGTTTCTGTTCTTCGTTTGTTACTGTCTTTAGTGAAATTCTTATTCTGTTTATTTCCATTCCTGTTTTTTTCAAAACACACAATCACTATCTTACAAATTACATGCCAACATATTTTTCTGAGACCTTCCTCCATGATAGCCAATAATAGCGGTTCCTCTCACCATACAGAAAAAGACCTTTGGTTACAAGTTCTCGCTTTGGCAAAGGAAATACAGGACTGTAAGTCTTATCTGTATCCTAAGACCTTGGAATCTATATATGATAATATTGTAAGAATAGAAAAATTGTTGGATATTTTATTGATTATCACTCGTGGAAGTGACAAATAGACATTATTATTCCGCCTTATGCGACAATTTGTCCAATGCAGTAAAAATGTCGCATCATTAAACTATCGTTAAAAGTTTCATTTTTATAGATTACCTCTATGAAATGGAATTTTTATATACCAAGAAACGTACGCAATCAGTTATGTAACCTTAATGTTCAGAATAATGATAGATAAACGAATAGAAAGTACCATGAATGAATTGATCAACGCAGAAATATGGTCAACCAACTTATACCTGTCTTTACAGGTTTATTTTGAAAGTGAACAACTCCCGATACTGAGCTCCTGGCTAAATACCCAGGCTCAGGATAATATGAACAAAGTCTATCAAATGATGAGCTGGATATATCATAATGGAGGATGCGTTGCAATTAATGAGATAAAACGGGATGTGCAAAATGGCAAGCTCCAGTAAGTGCCTTAAACGAATTGATTGAACATGAACGATATATGTCCCGCCTAGTCTCCATACTCCTCATACTATGCCGAAACGTGGATGCGTCCTCTAATTCTTTCATCAACAGGCTGTATTCAGACCGAATATATCTAAGTACGGCCCTTTTGGAATTATTACGTATTCTTGCCCAAGAAAATGTGCGGAGACGACCTTATTTCTAACAGTATGTCCCTCCATTTAACATCTCATAATATTAAAGATTATATACTTGTATGGTCTACTTTTTGCAACATAATAAACAATAATAAAATAGATCATGAATATTTTATTAATAGGATAACCCGGTTTTATCGACATTTTGGGACAAGTTTATGCTTGTTTCAAGATAAGAGAGAATATTAAATTATTATTAACTCTAAAAATTTAAATCATTATGAGTGAGAAATTACAAAATGCTTTGAATGAACAAATCACAGCAGAATTATGGTCTGCCAACTTGTATCTGTCTATGTCTTTCTATCTAAAAAAAGAAGGTTTTTCAGGTATGGCCAACTGGATGCGGAAACAATCTGCAAAAGAAGTGGGACATGCGTGCACCATTGCCGAGTATATGGTTAAACGTGAGGCGACACCGAAAGTAGACAAAGTGGATGTAGTTCCACAAGGATGGGGAAATTCTTTGGAAGTTTTTGAACATGCCTTGGAACATGAAAAGCATATCTCCAAGTTGATTGACGAATTGGTATACTTAGCTTCAGAAGAAAAGGATAATGCCACACAGGATTTTCTGTGGAAATTTGTCCGGGAACAAGTAGAGGAAGAAGCCGGTGTACAGAATATTGTAAACCTGTTAAAGAAAGCCGGAGATAGTGGTATCCTTTTCATAGATGCTAAATTGGATGGATGCAAATAATAAACCTGAATAGTTAAAAGATAAATGATATGAGCAAAACAGTAGATATATTAGGTGGGCAGGCTGAATACTACCTAAACCATACATGCAAGACAATAGATAAACAACTGATTCATATTCCGGGTCCGGATATAGTAGATAAGGTATGGATAAATTCGGACAGAAACATTCGGACATTGGAGAGTTTGCAAACTTTATATGGACATGGACGTTTAGCGAATACCGGCTATGTATCCATCCTACCTGTAGACCAGGGTATAGAGCATTCTGCTGGGGCATCTTTCGCTCCCAATCCACTTTATTTTGATCCGGAGAACATCGTAAAATTGGCTATTGAAGGAGGATGTAATGCCGTAGCATCTACATTCGGCGTATTAGGCGCCGTAGCACGGAAATACGCCCATAAAATTCCATTCATCGTCAAATTGAATCATAACGAACTGCTTACTTATCCGAATAGCTATGACCAAGTAATGTTCGGTACAATAAAAGAAGCATGGAATATGGGCGCCATAGCAGTTGGAGCCACTATTTATTTCGGTTCGGAGCAAAGTCGCCGCCAAATAGTGGAAGTATCGCAAGCTTTTGAATATGCTCATGAACTGGGAATGGCTACCATTTTATGGTGTTATTTGAGAAACAGCGGTTTTAAGAAAGACGGAACCGACTATCACGCTGCAGCCGACCTGACAGGCCAAGCCAACCATATCGGAGTAACGATCAAGGCTGACATCGTAAAACAAAAACTTCCGTCCAATAATGGTGGCTTCAAAGCCATCGGCTTCGGAAAAACAAATGAGCGCATGTATACAGAGCTGACAACTGACCACCCGATAGACCTTTGCCGTTATCAGGTAGCTAACGGCTATATGGGACGCGTCGGACTAATCAACTCGGGTGGTGAATCTCATGGAGAATCCGACCTGCATGATGCTGTTGTTACAGCAGTAGTGAACAAACGTGCTGGCGGTATGGGGTTGATTAGTGGTCGGAAAGCCTTCCAAAAACCAATGAAAGATGGGGTCCAGCTATTGAGCACCATACAGGATGTATATTTGGATTCTTCAATAACCATTGCATAAAGACAGGTCGTCCATGAAAAGAATAGTATTATTACGTCATGGTGAGAGCCTATGGAACCAAGAAAACCGCTTCACCGGGTGGACAGATGTTGATTTAAGTGAAAAAGGCGTTGTAGAAGCCTGCAAAGCAGGCGATACATTACGAGAAGCCGGATTTTCTTTTGAGATTGCCTACACTTCTTACTTAAAACGTGCTATAAAAACGCTGGACTACGTTCTGGACCGCCTGAATGAGAGCTGGATTCCCGTCGAAAAGACATGGAGGTTGAATGAGAAACATTACGGCATACTTCAGGGACTTAACAAAAGTGAGACGGCTGCCCAATATGGTGAAGAACAAGTACACACCTGGCGGAGAAGTTATGATATAGCTCCTGCAGCATTGGGAGAGGACGATTCGCGCAATCCGAGTAAAGACATACGTTATGCAGATGTCCCGGATATGGAACTTCCACGTACGGAATCCTTGAAAGATGCCATTGAGCGTGTAATGCCTTATTGGAAATGCATCATCTTTCCCACATTGACATGTAAGGATAACCTGCTGGTAGTTGCCCATGGCAACAGCCTGCGTGGAATCATCAAGCATCTCAAGGAAATATCCGATACAGACATTTCCAACCTGAACCTGCCTACAGCAGTTCCTTACGTTTTTGAATTCGACAACCGGCTGGCTCTTGTCAAAGACTATTTTCTCGGTGATCCGGAAGAGATACGTAAACGGACGGAAGCTGTAGCAAAACAAGGAATGACTAAACAATAAAAGTTCTGTCAAGCAGCCAGACATATTTTCTAAACTTTAATTATTAACTAAAAAAGGAGGTAAAAATGGTACCTACAAAAATGAACCAGAATTGGTTACCAAGTATTTTTAATGATTTCTTTAACAATGAGTGGATGATGAAGGCAAATGCAACAGCCCCCGCTATTAATGTAATTGAAAATGAAAAGGACTATAAAATCCAATTGGCAGCTCCGGGAATGACAAAAAATGACTTCACCGTTAATGTGGATGAAAACAACAATCTAGTAATCTGCATGGAAAAGAAGGAAGAGAAGAATGAGGAGAAAAAAGACAAAAAATACCTACGCCGTGAATTCTCTTATTCCAAATTCCAACAAAGTATCATACTGCCGGACAATGTTGAAAAAGATAAGATTACAGCCAAGGTAGAACATGGGATTCTGTCTATAGATATTCCCAAAACAGTGGACAAAGAAGTTCAGAAGATAACCAGAACTATTGATATCAAATAAGATATCTTAGCTAAACTTTACCCAAGGCGTTCCTTATATTTAGGGGGATGCCTTGATATAAACCTTTGAACCTCAAATCACTATAATGAAAACATTCAATTTTGATGAAGCATTAATAGCTCTGCAAAGTGATCTGCTAGGTTTTGCATATAAATTGACAGCTGACAAACACGATGCTGAGGATTTATTGCAGGAAACAATGTTGAAAGCTCTGGATAATAAGGATAAATTTGATCCTGGAACAAATTTTAAAGGCTGGATGTATATCATTATGCGTAACGCTTTTATAAATAACTACCGGATAAAAAAAAGCCAGGGAGACTTATATATATTATCCGAACCCGACTATCATTTCCTGCTAAGAGATGACTCTTTTGCTTTCATAGACAATAGTCAAGATGCCAAGGAGATAAGGGCAGCCCTTAAAACACTACCTAAAGAACATTACAACGCTTTTATGTTGTATATATCCGGATTCAAATATCGGGAAATAGCTCAAGAAACAGGAGTGTCGCTAGGTACAATAAAAAGCCGTATCTTTCATAGTAGGAAAAAATTAAAGCAGTTACTTTCTGATTTTGTCTAATAATTGTATAAAAATGAATTATGAATAACAAGTATATTGGAATCCTGACTTCCGGAGGGGATGCGTCAGGAATGAATGCAGCGATCCGCGCCGTAACCCGTACCGCCATCTTCAACGGCTTTAAAATAAAGGGAATTTATAGGGGATACGAAGGACTGATTGCCGGTGAAGTAAAGGAACTCACAACAGAAGACGTGAGCAGTATTATTCAAAGGGGAGGTACTATACTGAAAACAGCGCGTTCCGAAGCTTTTACCACTCCGGAAGGACGTAAGAAAGCCTATGAAGTTATACAAAAAGAAAATATCAGTGCACTGATTATTATCGGTGGAGACGGTTCTCTGACGGGAGCCCGTATCTTTGCCGAAGAGTATAACGTGACATGTATAGGACTACCCGGTACGATTGACAATGATTTATATGGTACTGATTTCACCATAGGATACGACACGGCATTAAATACAATTGTTGAATGTGTAGATAAAATAAGAGACACCGCAACCTCACACGACCGCATTTTCTTTGTCGAGGTGATGGGACGTGATGCGGGCTTCCTGGCCCAGAACAGTGCGATTGCTTCAGGGGCTGAAGCTGCCATTATTCCGGAGGACAAAACGGATGTGGACCAGCTGGAGACATTTATCGGACGTGGATTCAGAAAAACAAAAAACAGCAGTATCGTCATTGTGACCGAAAGTCCCCAAAATAAAAATGGAGGTGCCATGTACTATGCCGACCGGGTAAAAAAGGAATATCCTGAATATGATGTAAGAGTTTCCATTCTGGGACATCTGCAACGCGGTGGGGCTCCAAGTGCCAACGACCGTATACTGGCAAGCCGATTAGGAGAAGCAGCCATCCAGGCTCTGATGGAAGACCAACAGAATGTGATGATAGGCATACGGAACAATGAAATTGTCTATGTTCCTTTTGCACAAGCAATCAAAAATGACAAGCCTATTGACAAAAGCCTGATTCGGGTACTTAACGAGCTGTCCATATAAAGTTATTAATTCACCACTGCTTGGAAAGACACTCCGGGAGGCAGACATACCGGACTGTATCATCATCGGGAAACTACAAAGTTTTATCCGGTATGGATAATGCCCTATTATAAAATAAACAAGGAAATATAAACTATTTAATGTACAATGTTATGGAATATCCAAGTTATAATGTAAACACTCCTCAATGGAGGGAAATTACAGTCGGTTCACATCTTCCCATGGAATTGGGAAAACTTGCGGAAATAGCACGTAATCTATGGTGGACATGGAATGATGACGCCAAAAGTATGTATTGCGACCTAGATCCGGAGCTTTGGGAAGAAACGGAGCAAAATCCGATATTGTTCCTGGAGCGGATGAATTATGAGAAGCTGGTAACACTGGCACATGATGAGTTTTTTATCCGCAAGATGAATACCGTCTATACTGCTTTCAAGGAATACATTAATGTAGTTCCAGATCATAAACGTCCGTCAGTAGCCTATTTCAGTATGGAATACGGCTTAGACAAGGTCCTCAAAATATATTCCGGTGGTCTTGGAATACTTGCGGGCGATTACCTGAAAGAGGCATCAGACAGCAACGTTGACCTTTGTGCCGTAGGACTGTTGTACCGTTATGGCTACTTTGACCAGTCTCTTTCCATGGACGGGCAGCAGATTGCCAATTATGAAGCACAGAATTTCGGACAGCTCCCAATCGAAAAAGTGATGCAACCAGATGGAAAACAGCTGGTAATCCACATTCCCTACGCCGACAGCTTTATTGTACATGCCAATGTCTGGAGAGTCAATGTAGGAAGAATCCCCCTTTATCTACTGGACACGGACAATGAACTCAATAGCGAGTTTGACCGTCCAATTACCCACCATCTGTATGGCGGTGACTGGGAGAACCGGCTGAAACAGGAGATTTTACTCGGTATAGGCGGCATGATGACACTGAAAGCTTTGGGTATAGAAAAAGACGTATATCACTGCAATGAAGGCCATGCCGCATTAATCAACATTCAGCGGTTATGTGATTATATAGCCGGTGGTCTGGATTTCGGCCAAGCGATGGAATTAGTACGCGCTTCTTCTCTTTATACCGTACATACACCTGTACCCGCCGGCCATGATTATTTTGACGAGGGACTTTTCAACAAATACATGAAAGGGTATCCCGACAAACTGGGCATAACCTGGAATAACCTGATGGATCTCGGACGCCATAATCCGGGAGACAAAGGAGAACGTTTCTGTATGTCTGTATTCGCCTGTAAAACCAGCCAGGAAGTAAACGGAGTCAGCCTGTTGCATAAAACTGTGTCACAGGAAATGTTCGCTCCTATCTGGAAAGGCTACTTCCCGGAAGAGAATCATGTGGGCTATGTGACTAATGGCGTACATTTCCCTACTTGGTGCGCCACCGAATGGGAAAAGCTTTTCAAAGACAATTTTGATGAGAGCTTTATTCATGACCAGTCCAATCAAAAAATCTGGGAAGCTGTCTACGACATTCCGGACGAAGAAATATGGAATACCCGCCTGAAACTAAAAACCAAACTGATAGATTATATCAAAAGAAAATGCAGCAAAGACTGGCTTAGAAGCCAGATCGATCCGTCATTAACCATTTCCATTTTTGAGAAGTTTAACCCGAATGCCCTTCTGATTGGTTTCGGACGACGTTTTGCTACATATAAAAGGGCGCATCTTTTGTTTACCGATATCGACCGCCTGGCTAAAATAGTGAACAATCCGAAATATCCGGTACAATTCATCTTTACAGGGAAGGCTCATCCCAGTGACGGTGCCGGCCAGGGACTAATCAGGCAGATTGTGGAAATATCCCGGCGTCCTGAATTCCTAGGTAAAATCATATTTCTTGAAAACTATGATATGGATCTGGCAAGACATCTTATCGCAGGGGTGGATATCTGGCTGAACACTCCCACACGTCTGGCCGAAGCCTCAGGCACATCAGGGGAAAAGGCACTGATGAACGGTGTACTTAATTTCTCAGTGTTGGATGGTTGGTGGTATGAAGGCTATTGTAAGGATGCAGGATGGGCGCTGACCGACAAAAGTATCTACCAGAATGAACAATATCAGAACCAGCTGGACGCCGAAGCAATTTACTATCTATTGGAGCATGACATTCTTCCTGCATATTATGAACATGGAGATAAGGAGTATTCGGAAAACTGGATTAAGTACATCAAGAATTCAATCGCACAAATAGCTCCCCGTTTTACCATGAAAAGGCAACTGGACGATTACTATGAGAAATTCTATATCAAACTGTCGGAGCATTTCCACATTCTCTCTGCTGACAATAATGCAAAAGCCAAAATGATATCTGACTGGAAAACCGCTGTCCGAAACAGGTGGGATTCCATTGAAATCAAATCCATAAAAGCCGGAAACGGGTTGGATGCGACAATCGAAGCCGGAAAGGAATATGAAGTAACAGTTGTTGTCGATGAGAAAGGTCTGGATGATGCAATTGGAATTGAATTGGTCATTATTCAGCATGAAAGTGGTCAAGATCATATCTATGAAGTCATACCTCTTCCACTAGTTTCCAAAGACGGGAATCTATATACCTTCAAGGGGACATCTCAAATTTTTAATGCCGGAAGTTTCAAACAGGCTTTCCGCATGTATCCCAAAAATAATCTATTACCACATAGACAAGATTTTTGTTACGTCCGATGGTTTTAAAAAAAAGGGAGGTGTGTCATAATGAATAATAAAACGCAAATTATCGCAGAAATAATTTCATAAATCGTTGATTAATATATAAATATAATTGAAATAATCTGCGATAATTTGCGTTAATCTGCGTTTTGACACACTCCGCTTTTATACATGACAAGTTTCAAAGGTTATTCAATAAAAGATAAAGAACAATGAAACCGAACATTATTCTTATGAATTTCACTCATGTCTATGAGCAGGAAAGATTTATAAACGACATCCATTTCCAGTGGATAGATTGTACCGACCTAAACGGAACCAACTGCTACTGTGATGCAGAAGCAGCCAAAGTCATTAGACAAAGAATGGCCCCCTACTTACCTGAAGGAATACATTTCATTGATTCCGGTAACTATCATTATATCAGTAAATTTTGGACGGATAAAATAAAGACCCCATTCTCACTAGTTGTCTTTGATCATCATCCAGATATGCAACCTTCCTTATTTGACAATCTAATGTCATGCGGATGTTGGGTGAAAAAAGTATTGGATACAAATCCTTATCTTCAAAAAGTATGTATCGTCGGTGCTGCTGAAAAGTTGATCAAAGCACTGCATCCCAATTATGGAGAAAAATTAAAGTTTTATAGCGAAACAGAACTTTCTCACGAAGAAGGATGGAACAGATTCTCTCATGAACATCTGAATGAGCCTGTCTATATATCAGTGGACAAAGATGTATTGGACATAAAATCAGCAGTAACCAATTGGGATCAGGGTTCCCTATCACTGACCGAATTGGAGAAACTCCTCTCCATCATTCTAAAAAAAGAAGAAATTATCGGAGTAGATATCTGCGGTGAATGTTCCAGTTCTTTGGATGTTTTCCAAAAAAACAGAGAACTTTCAATTAACAGTAAGGCCAATAAGGAACTATTAAATCTATTCCTGTCCAATCAAAACGAGATTCATCCCCTATAAGTAAATCATTAACATAGTCATGAATATTATGCTTAGCACAATAATTAGTGAATTGACCGTACATGATAATTCCACATCTCTTTACACTTTTCTAATTCTCCATCTCTTGATATTGCTATTTTCAATAGAAGGTTGTACTTTTGTCATCATTTTATCAGTCAATCTTTTATACAAATGGTCTTTATACACAATTTATTACTTATTCTGGGACGTGGAATAGGACAAGTGATGTTTCAGAATAATGCGTTATCCGGATTATTCATGCTAATTGGAATATTTCTAAACTCATGGCAAATGGGAATACTAGCAGTCTGCGGTAATATAATAAGTACACTGACAGCCCATTTTTCGGGATATAAGTATGATGATATTAAAAATGGATTATACGGATTTAATGGAACTTTAGTAGGTATAGCAGTTGGCGTATTTCTACAATTATCGGTAGGAAGTTTAATCATGTTGATTATCGCTTCGGCCCTTTCCACATGGATTGCCTATTTTTTTAATCAGCAACGTTTAATTCCTGGCTTTACTGCTCCTTTCATTCTTGCTGTATGGGGAATGTTGGGAGTTTGCAGCTGGCTTATACCAGATTTACTATCAGTTTCCTATACGGTTATTGATACCACACAGAATATTAATTATTTCCAAGCCTTCTGCTTAGGTATAGGGCAAGTCATGTTTCAGGGAAATACAATTCTATCCGGATTATGTTTCCTTATAGGCATTTTGATTAATTCTCGAAAGGCAAGTCTCTATACTATCTTGGGAGCACTTCTTCCTATTCCCCTAGCCATTTTACTTGAAGTGGATGCTACAGACTTAAATGCCGGATTAATGGGCTATAATGGGGTATTATGTGCAATAGCTTTAGGAGGAACGGGCTGGGAAAGTGGCGTATGGGCAGGATGCTCTGTCTTACTGTCCACCGTATTACAGATTCTAGGAATGAGTTTGGGTATCACTACCTTAACCGCTCCCTTTGTTATATCTGTATGGATCATACTAATGATACAAAAAGTAATAAGAACGCAGAATAACTAAATTAGTCTTCAAATAAAAGTTTGTGATATTTTTTTTCAAAGAAAAAGATAAAAGATATCATCTTGTCACCCGAAATATTTGCTTTTGTATTATGAATACTACACCATAATGCAGTAAACTTAAAAATAGCATCCAAACTCCTTGAATTAAAAAGAGTTTGGATACCTCAACATTTACAGTAAAAAATATTATTTATAAAGTCTCAATCAGATCTTAGTTATGCTTACAACATAAAGGTGATAACTACCCATATAAACAACAGACAGAAGTGTATCACATAATTATGATAACATCATCTCATATCTTTTCACCCACAATCAGCAACAGTTTTTCATTTTCCCCTCTTAAAAACTTTATTTCTTCTTTCAACCAATCTATTTCCTTGTTTTTTGAGGAAATCAATTCAGCTATCATTGTATCAGGAATATAACTACTACTGATAAAATTCAATATCTTGGAGATATTTATTTCTTCTCTTTTTTTAAAGTTTCAAATTGTTCCTTTTGTTTATCCAACAGCTTTTCGAAAATCTCAATTACCTGTTCAACAGGAAAACTATTAAAGGTCTGATTATTGCCTGTATTACTGACAGCACTTTTAACACCACAATTCTCGTAGAAGTTATTCGTATTATACAGGATTGTCTCTTCATTAAAACTCTTCAGCCCATCTACAGTAACGCCTAGTGCTGAAGCAATCTCACCTAACCGTTCATCGTCAAACTTCTCTGTTTGTTCTATTTTCGAAACAGCCTGTTTCGTTATACCTAACAAATCACCGAGTTCCGCTTGAGTCATTCCCCGAAGCCGACGCACCCGTTCAATTTTTCTTCCCAGATGAATTGTATTTGTGTACTTTTCCGTTTCCATATTCCAGTCTGTTGATTATTTTCCCTGCTTTATGCACTCTCTTAGAATCTCTATTTTCTCTTGTTCACTTTTCAACAAGCGTTCATACAGTTCAACCACCTTTTCAATAGGATTAATCTGTTGGTTATGAGCATAAACAGTAGCAATTGCTCCCGGAGAAATGGTAGCATCTTTATAATTATTAATATTACAAATGGCTTTTTCAACATCAAAATCCTTGATGACATCAGTAGATATTCCCAAGACTTCAGCTATTTTTGTCAACAGTCCGTCTTCTATTTCATCTTGTTTCTCTATTTTCGAGATCTCCTGCTGACTAACACCCAGATCAGAAGCCAACGCTTCCTGTTTCATACCCAGATACACACGGATTCTTTGCAGATTGCGACCGACATGCCTTTGATTCACCTTGTCTTTTACTTTAATATCCATATCATTGTTGCTTTAGTAAATACATTGAGACAAAGATAATGAAAATAAAATTCGCAACTACATATCGCCCTTTGAAAAAGACAGCTTTCTATCTGTTTCTCTTTTAAATATAACCTAATTAGATCTATTTTATCCCAGTCTTTATCATTTTATCTACTTCTAAAACTTTACTACCGTAAAGTTTACGACGGGTAAAGGTTTAATCAACAACAATATTACTTTATAAAATCAAATATACAACAGGTAGTAAGAAACAACTCAGTCTGATAAAAGTCAACTCTATATTTTTCAATCCCCAGTTCTATATGCATAATTTTGCCCTGTCAGTTTTTAGCTGACATGAATCGTGGCGCCACATTTAAAACAGTGCAGAAGGATGTGCAATTGACATTCTGAACAATCATCATTAAACCAATAAAATCTAATAGCCTATGGGGTAAGTAAAGTCGTTACAATCGAGACATAGCTTTAAATCGGCCGAAAATTTAGCTATCCAAAAACAAATTAGTAAACATACAATTAAACAAAAAGCATGAAATCATTTTCTGATAAAACAAACATAGGGTGGAATAATTCCCTAAAGACTGTTTATAGAATGAATTTTTACCTATTATTCCTATTAATAGGTTCATTATCGATACTTGGATCAACACGGGCTTATTGCCAACAGAGCAGAACGATCTCGGGTATAGTGAAAAACTCTCAAGGAGAGACGATTATCGGAGCGAATATCGTTGAAAAAGGTACCAGCAACGGGACGATTACGAATGTAGACGGACTGTTCACACTGCACGTATCGCCCAATGCAATATTAAAGGTATCTTATATGGGATACACGGAGCAGGAAGTCAATACACGCAACAAGAACAAGCTGGAAATCATACTGACGGAAGATGCCAGACTGATTGATGAAGTAGTGGTGGTAGGATACGGATCGGTCAAAAAACGGGATTTGACGGGGGCGGTAACCTCCGTCAAAAGTGCGGAAGTACTGGCCGCTCCTACCAATAATGTGATGGAAGCCCTTCAAGGCAAGATACCCGGAATGGATATCACCAAAACTTCGGGACAGGTAGGAGGTGATGTCACTATCCTGTTACGTGGTTCACGATCTATTTATGGCAGCAACGAACCATTGTTTATTATCGATGGAATCCCCGGCAGCTATAGCCAGGTCAGCCCGTCGGATATTGAGAGTGTAGATGTATTGAAAGATGCTTCTTCCACCGCCATTTATGGTTCCGCAGGAGCAAACGGCGTTGTCATTATCACCACCAAAAGAGGAAAAGAGGGGAAAGCTACCGTAAACTTCGATGCTTATTACGGATTCAGCGGTTCACCCAACTACAGGCATGGGATGACGCGGGATGAATGGGTCACCTACCAACGGGAAGCATATAAATATAAAAACGGTGACTATCCCACCGATATGTCCGCCCTACTGGGAAAACAGGATTTTATAGATGCATACAACGATGGCAAATGGATAGACTGGATAGATGAAGTGTCGGGCAACACGGCTACCACACAGAAATACAGTCTTTCGGTCAGCAGTGGCACTGAAAAGACAAAATTATTTGCTTCAACTTCTTACAACCGGGAGGAAGGTTTACTTAATAACGAAAATCTGAACAGATATTCGTTACGCCTCAACCTGGATCAGCAGATATTTTCGTGGGCAAAGGTGGGCTTTACCTCCAATTTAGTCTACCGGGACTTGAACTCCGGTGTAAAAAACACATTCACCAAATCTCTCTCCGCCATCCCGTTGGGTGATGCATCTACCGAAAAAGGGGAGATCAATCACGAATACATCACGGGACAATATTCCCCAATGAGTGATTTCATAGAGAATCAGTATGTAGACAACACACGTTCCACCTACCTGAACGTGAGTGGCTATGTCGAACTAACTCCCGTCAAAGACCTGACTTTTACCAGTCGTGTCAATGGTACGTTGAATCACTCACGCCGCGGGCAATACTGGGGAGAGAAGTGCAATGCCAACCGTCCGTCTTATGCAGGTTCACCGCATGCTTCCATCACCAACAACAATGCCTGGAATTACACTTGGGAAAATATTCTCGCATACAACACAACCATCGCCAAAGACCATAATCTGGGAGGTTCACTGATTACTTCCTGGAATAAGAACCAGTCGGAAAGTAGCATGGCTGCCTCCAGCGGTCAAATGGTAGATCAATGGTCTTTCTGGCGACTGACATCGGGCACTTCCCAACATGTAGAATCCGACTTCGCACAGACGCAGAAAATGTCTTTTGCCTTCCGTCTGAACTATTCATACAAGGGTAAATACCTATTTAACTTCTCTACCCGTTGGGACGGTGTTTCACAATTTTCTACCGGACATAAATGGGATGCTTTCCCCGCAGGTGCACTGGCGTGGAGAATATCAGACGAGGCATTTATGGAAAAGACACGTAGTTGGCTAGACAACCTGAAGTTGAGAGTGAGCTACGGTATCACGGGTAACTCGGGAGGAACCACCGCATACAGTACCACAACACAAGCATACGTATATGCCGCTTCGGGAATTTCCATTAATGGGAAGATTGTTCCTTTCACGCAATACTCCGGTACCTACGGTAGTTCCGATCTCGGCTGGGAGAAGTCATACAACTGGAATGTGGGGTTGGATTTCGGTATCCTAAACGGTCGCATTGACGGATCGGTAGAATGGTTCAAGACAACCACCAAAGGATTATTATTCAAACGTACATTGCCCATCACCAGCGGTCTGACCGGATGGGGATCGCCTCTGGCTATCTGGCAGAACATCGCCCAGACCAGTAACCAAGGCGTGGAAGCAACGATCACTTCGCACAACATACGGAATAAAGATTTCACCTGGAATACCACTTTATCCGTCACCTGGAACAAGGAACAAATAGACGATCTGCCTGACGGTGATCTGATCGCCGAAAACCTGTTTGTCGGTGAACCGATTAAAGCTATTTACGGATATAAATATACCGGAATTTGGGGAACCGATACTCCACAGGAAACATTGGATGCCTACGGCGTAAAACCCGGATTCATCAAGATAGAAACCTTAGACCAGAAAGGCGATGAAGGTGTGCATAAATACAGTACGGAAGACCGGCAAATTCTAGGACATTCCAATCCGGACTGGATCATCGGATTCAGCAATTCCTTCACCTACAAGAATTTTGATTTATCCGTCTTTGCCATGGCGCGTTACGGACAGACAATCAACAGTGACCTGCTCGGTTATTATACCGCCGAACAGAGCGTAACCAAGAATCAACTGGCAGGCGTAGACTACTGGACAGAGGATAATCAAGGAGCCTATTTCCCCCGTCCCGGAACGGGAGACGAACAAAAAACCGTATATCCTTCATTAAGAGTGCGCAACGGCTCCTTCATTAAGATTAAGAATATCACGCTGGGATATACACTACCCGTCAATATTTCCCGCAAAGTTTTAATGGAGAAATGCCGTATTTATGCCACAGCCTACAATCCGTTCATCTTTGTAAAAGATAAGCAGTTGAAAGATACTGATCCCGAAACCAACGGTTCGGATGCATTTCCTACCTACCGGCAATTTGTTTTTGGCGTTAATTTGACATTCTAACAAAAGATTATAATCATGAAAAGGATATATATAAAATTCATATTTTGCAGTGTGCTGTTCTCGGCCTTATCTCTACATTCCTGCACCTTGGAGGAATACAACCCGGGCGCATTTACCAAAGAGGCTTTGGCTACTTCCATCGATGGATATGAAACCCTGATTAACCAGTGTTATTTTGCTATGGAAAGGTTTTACTACGGTTCTGCGGACTGGATGTCACTGACTGAAGGCGACACCGATCTTTGGACGTATAAAGCCAACGAATCAACAAGTTACACACAGTGGTTCTGGTTTTTCGCAGGAACATCACCCAATACGACTTACACCAATAATTGGTGGAACGGGACGTACGACGGTGTGGGAGCCTGTAACGAAGCTATCGCATTAGGAGACAAACCTCCTTACACCACGGAAGAGGAGCGGAATGCCAAGATTGCGGAAGCCCGTTTTCTTAGAGCTGTCTATTATTTCAATGCAGTGGAACAATTCGGAGCAGTGACAATGCTCACAGAACCGATAACAGCGGAAACACTGACTTACTCCCCCACCCGTACCGATCCGATGACTATCTATCAGGAAGTAATCCTGCCCGATTTAAGATTCGCATCCGAATGGTTGCCAACAGGTACGCATGCAACTACTACCACCCCGACGAAGAAAGCCGCTCTCGGTTTTCTGGCTAAAGCCTGCTTACAGACGTACGAATATGGAAGCACCGAATATTTGCAGGAAGCTCTGGATACAGCCAAAAAATTGATTACCGATTGCGAAACTGGCGGTGGGAAATACAATACGTATATGTACCCATCTTATAGCGAAGTATTCAAAGAGAGCAATAACTGGGAAAACAAAGAAGCTCTCTGGAAACATCGCTGGTATGCAGGAGCAGACGGTCACGGATCAAGCAACGGAAATTACAAGCTAAATCGCAACGATGAGTATTTCTTATGCAATATCAATAAGTTTGGTGCTCGTGAAGATAATCAGGAGACACGCCTTACTTGGGAAGGCTCAATTACCGGTATCTTTATGCCCACACAGCATTTGTTGAGTTTGTATGTACAGAAAGACGGAACATTGGACCCCAGATTTCATGAATCGTTCACTACTGAATGGAACGCGAACAAGAATTACACGTGGGATGAGAGTGCCGTACATATGTATGACAAAGAAGAAACCGTCATTGGCAAAGCTCTGAATAAAGGTGACTTAGCCATTAAGTTTATCATGCCCCAGGACATTGATTATGCTACAGAAAAGCAAAAAGAACATATTTCTGATTACTTGCTGATTGATTATCACCATGTATATAGTAATGACAATAATAACGTGAACATGAATTATGCTTATACAAACATCACAGGCAATTACAAGGATGACGGCACAAACGAGAACCAGTTCCGCTACTATTATCCGTCACTGAATAAGCATAACAGCAGTAATTATTATGTAGCCAATGCTTCCAAACAGAGAAACGGTAATCTGAATGCAACATTTATCATGCGTATGGCAGAAGTTTATTTGATTGCGGCAGAAGCTGATATTTACCTGAATGGTGGTGCAAATGCAGCCGGTTATATCAACAAGGTTCGTGAACGTGCCGGAGCAAATCCGCTTACAGGGAGTATTACGGTGCGTGATATCTTAGATGAAAGAGGCCGTGAACTTTGCGGAGAATATTGCCGCTTCTACGACTTGAAACGGACAGGAATGTTTAAGAACTCGGAGTATCTGGAGAATACTCATCCGGACTTAGCACAATTCTTTCACCCGAATTATGCATTACGTCCCATTTCAACTACATTTACTGCAACAATCACCAATGGCAGCGAGTATCAAAATCCGGGATATTAAGTAGGAATTTCAATATGTACAGGTATTATGGAATCAATCTTGGCACCTGTACATTATTATAAATTAAGGAATGCTCCCTGTCTCGTTTTGAGATGGGGAACATACTTTTCAAATATGAGAAAAACAAGGTATAGATTAATTATATCGAAAACTGTTTGCTAGTCAGAATAAAGTCTCTACCTTTACAGAGGATAACCATGCCACTTATTAACGGCTATTTTAAACCGCTTATGCCTGTTGAAAATGAAAACAGCTATCATATATTATTCAAAACATGGAACTACCGAGCGAGTAACACACCTTATCGGAGAAAAGTTGACTAATAAAGTTGACTACATCTCATTAAAGGAGTGTCCGAGACCTGATATCCGAACTTACGATCGAATAATTCTTGGAACAGCTATTTATGCGGGCTCTCCAAACCGAAAAGTTACTCAATTCTGTCAAAATAACCAACCGTTATTAGAGCAAAAAGTAATAGGGTTGTTCATCTGTTGTATGAACGAAGAACAAGAAGCGGAAGAAATGAACAAGGCTTTCCCGGAGTTCTTACAGAGATTATCGATTCCCAAAGCCATTTTAGGTGGTGAGTTTCAGTTTGACAAAATGAATTTCATCGAAAGGTTTTTAACGAAGAAAATAGCGAAAGTAAACTCTTCTGTTTCGAAGCTGAGATATGATGCCATAAATGAGTTTACAAGTCAGATAAAAGATAATCATTTATGGTAACTTCTTGAGTTATCTATTGAGCAACTTTGTATTCAAATAATAAATAGAATGGCCGTATAAGAAAACTTCTTTCAAAAGATTTCTTATCTATTTAAGACAATACCTATAATCGCAATCTTTTACTTTTACGAATCCATTACTTAACAATGTTCTTATGGATAAAACATTAGCCTCATCAGGGTCAGCCAATATCTCTTTCCCTCCTATTTCGGCAATTTCCCCGATCAGCTTCTTTACAATAATCTTCCCGATGCCCTTACCCAAATATTCCTCTTCGCCTATGAGATAACCTATTTCAAAGACTGTCTCTTTCTCATCGACAGTTTTTCCGTAATGTTCCGGTATATATTCTTTTTCAAAATAACAATCCAAGTATAAACAAAAGCCAATGGCTTTATCATTATAATAAACAATGAAATGTTTCATATAATGATATTGGGTATTTCTATTATTTACCTCATCCAACCAAGCCATTTTATGTTCTTCTCCGTCAGGGCAGAACCATTTATAAATATATTCTTTAGCCAACCATTTACTGAAAATGCCTACATCTTTATCACGCAAAGGCTTTATTGTGATCTTATCATTCTTAATATCCATACTTTTTTGTGGTGAAACGCCAGCCTCTTTTATAAACTCCATAAATCCAACTATCTGAAATACAAAGATATAATTTTCAATACAATAAAGAAGAACTAAAGGATATTTATAAAGCAACTCATGTCCACAGATATCACAACAAGAAAACGAATGAGCAAGTATAAAGAATCTAAAACAAACACAAATGTCGAAATCATACGTTGGGAATCGTACATGATTACTTATATTTGCGTTATCGAGCAACTTATTAAGAACCGGATGATATGTTAAAACGGATTAAATTTCAAATTCTGTAGAAGTGTACATCCCAATAAAATACTAAAAAGGCAAGAACATGAAACTTTGGAAATATAGTGGAACACTTTTAACAGCAACAGGAATCATTCATACCATTTATGCGCTATTTCTTGGAAAAGAAGCTTTTACGGAAATGCTTAACAATGGATTAATAGACTCTATTGGAGAAAATCATAACCTGGGCTTTGCTTTCTGGTTCCTAATCTGCGGAATAATACTTATTCTTTGGGGAGAGACACTTCAATACTATATCAGAAAAGAACAAAAACCGGCACCTTTATTTTTAGGTTACTTCATTCTACTGTTCACCATAATCGGTTGCATAGTCGAACCAATATCCGGTTTCTGGCTTTTCTTACCGCAAGCACTTATTATTATTTATTCAAACATGAAAAAGCAGTGAGAAGCATCATCCATAGCGAACTCAAAACCGAGTGCAGTGCTTAAATGCAACTTATTAAAATCCCATAGCATCTTTCACTAAAACCATTTCTTTATGAGAGGTCAACTTCTCTAATAAAAGCAATGCAACCCCGTATGATGTTTGAGGACAATAAGAAGTTATGATATTATCATCCACCACGATGGGAGAATTTACGATAGTTGCTCCAAATCCCTGAAGCACTTTCTGTTTATGAGCACCCCTAAGATGATAAGTTGTTGCTTTCCGACCGTTCAACACTCCACTTTTCCCAACAGGCAAAGCTCCCACGCAGACTGTTGCGATCCATTTCTTTTGCGAGTCAAACAGTCGTATCAATTCCAGAAGTTGTTCATTATATGCCTCCTCATAGAATCCGAATTCTTCAAATCCGCCGGGTATCGCAAGCGCGTCATATTCATCTGCAGACACTTCATCCATAACTTTATCCACCAAAACAGGAACATTGAAAGAACTAATCACTTTTTGATTCAAGCCACAGGTCACAACATCTATTTTACAATCAAAATCCGTCTTTGCCCATCCCATAACATCTATAAAAGCACTAAACTCAATCGTTTCAAACCCTTTAGCAAGGAATACCAATAATTTCATAATCAAATTAGTTATATATTAATAATATAAGAAACAGCATTGCACTAAAAAGAATGTGAACTAAAATCACCTTCATTCTTTCCTATAATCCCCTCTTTACCTCACCTTTTGCAGCCTCCCAACCAATCATTGCAGTCTTGCGAATCTCTCCCCAATGGTAATTTCCCAACTCACCGGAAGCACGAATGACCCGATGACACGGAATAAGGAAAGCTACGGGATTCTCACCAACAGCCGTTCCAACAGCCCGACAAGCTCTCGGATTATTGATTCCTGCGGCTATATCTCCGTAAGTAGTCAATCCACCGACAGGAATTTTCAGTAAGGTTTCCCATACCTTTAGTTGAAAGTCGGTACCTTTCAGATGCAATTTTATTTCTTTGAGTTTACTCCAGTCCTGCGTGAAGATAAATAAAGCATTTTGCTGCACTTCATCCACAATCGAGGTAAACTTTGCATTAGGAAACTTCTTCCGTAAAGAGTTAAAAGCCGCGTCATGTTCGTCTGCAAACTCCATACAACAAATACCTTTATCGGTAGACGCAATGAAGATTTCACCGAAAGGACTTTTGGCAAAACTGTAATTGATAGAAAGACTTTCACCTCCGTTTTTATATTCGCCCGGCGTCATCCCTTCTATATTTACAAACAAGTCATACAATCTGCCCGTACCGGAAAGCCCTGTTTCCTGTGCCGCATCGAATAAAGACGCATGAGTTTCATTCAAGATTCTCTTGGCATATTCAATACTAGTATATTGCAAGAACTTCTTAGGGCTAATTCCCGCCCACTCAGTAAACATACGTTGGAAATGCGCTGTACTCAACGCCACCTCCCCGGCAATCTCATCCAATCCAGGTTGCCTTTTAAAATTCTCCCTTATATACCCGATTGCCTGCGCAATACGTGCATAGTCAAGCGTTTTTTGCTCATTCATAACAGAGGTTTGCCATTTAATTCCAAATCCAGCAACCGCTTTTTGGCAGGCAATCCGCCTCCATACCCAACAAGCGTGCGGTTACTACCGATGACACGATGGCACGGAGCAAAAATAGAAATAGCGTTCGCCCCATTAGCGGCAGCAACAGCACGGACAGCTTTCGGCAAATCGAGTTGTTTTGCCAGCTCACCGTATGACACAGTCGAACCGTATGGAATCTCCAACAACTTATACCATACACTCTTCTGAAACTCCGTACCAACAAAAAGCAAAGGCACCTCAAACACAGTCCGCTCGCCATTGAAATATTCATCTAACTGGCTCATCGCCTCCTGTATCACATCTGACGTACTTTCCTCATAACCAGCTTTCAGCACTTTCCGCAATCTCCTGTCTACGATATCCCTATGACTTTCAGCCGCCCAGTCACAAAGACAAAGCTTATCCTCCAGCGAGCCAAGCATCAAATCACCACAAGGAGAATGATAACGCTGTATCTTAATCACATTCGTTTTATCTTCCATACTTCCAAAGATACGTTTATTATATTTACAGTTGAAATAACAGCTAATAATATTTTCGTTTTTATACTCGCACTCTTATTTCCAATGCCGCAAAATTACTACACGCATCACTGATAAACGACCCGAAAATTGCTATTCTTACATAGAAAAGACAATCTCCCCTCCCACTCCTCCATACAATCAATCGTTCTCAATATACTTTATTACCCGGCAAGGACTGCCGATCGCCACACAATTCTTAGGAACAGCATTGGCCTTCATACTCGTACAAAGTGATATAAAGCAGAAAGTGGGAAAACCTATCCCTCAATTCAATCTCCAATTATTTTTTATACATGATTTACTCTCACACCCTCACACTTTCCCTGCATTCCCCTATTCATCGTCCTTTCAGTAATGAGGGTAAGAGTGAGGTAGGTGAGGGTAAAAAGTTACCCTCACCCTGTCTCGTCCTGATTTTGGTTGACAAAGCCCCCTTTCACACCACCTTTATCAATTACTCCACTTTCATCAAATGATAAAGCGTCCCTTTACGAGACTTACGACAAGGAATATTCAGTTTTTGAAGTGCACGCCCAAACTGTCCTACCTTATTAATAGCCAGTTTATCCCGTGTTTTCGTCTGTAAATAACTCAAAATCTGCATGGCAGTCAGCCATTCGCCTTCCATTTCCTCTTCTACGGGATTAAGATAGCAGTGGAACAGCTGTTCCAGCGGACTCGCCTGTTCAAACTCACGGTTAGTCTGTTTTAATATGTTTTCATCCTCATCATTCAGCCAATAACGTTCACCTTTATAAATAGCCTCCATCGCTTGAGCATAAAGCTGCTTGTAATTAATCGTAACATTCGTATTAATAGGAGCCGTCACCTCGATGCAAATAAAACGGCGGCTACCGCTAGGATCGGTAAGCAAATCTTTCTGATTGCTGGTACCGATAAAAGAAGCATAACGCCTCATTTCCCGAATCGTATTACCGTATGGTTTGCGCAGATTCGCCACAGGCTTCTGCAACAAATGCTTCAAGAACCCCTGCTGACTGACATTAATCTGATCGAACTCATCAATATTGATCAGAAAAAAACGTCCCAAATAGCGTTCCGCCTCCTGTTTACTTTTGAAATCAATACTGTCCGTATAACCGAAACGCAACTCCGGCGGCAAAATAATGCGACAAAATGTAGACTTGCGATACCCCTGCGAACCGACCAATAAAGGCGAAGTATTATTACCATGTTGCCGATCAACTCCCCTCCAATGCGCCACCATACTAAGAAACCAGCGGTAAAATAATTCCTGCCAATGCGGATTATCACAAGGCACCAGACCAGCCAATGCACGGATACGATCCTTCCCGTCCCAGCGACCTGTCTCATAAAGATATTCCTCCACAGGATTATACAAAGGAACACATTCCGAATTCAGAAAACGATCCACATCACGGTCCCACGCACTGATGCCTTCCTTCAAAGCATTGATCGCAATACTGTTGCGCACCCGTTTATCCACCGGCTTAAAGCAAAAGTGAACAGAATCGCGCTGCCGATATTCCAAATCGTCCTGCACCGTATTGTAACGGAATTCATACCGACGTTTCATAAACTCTTCCAACAGAAAAGCCGTCTCCTGCTCTTTACTGATACTGCTTTTCTTGCCGAATCCCTTACATTCCTGATAAAGATTATGCAATATCGAACGGATCACCTGCTCTTCTTCTTCGCGATAATAATGAATCATCGTCTGCCGTATCGCTTCCTCTTCGGGAAGCCCCGCTTTGAAACAATGCTCGGCAAGGCGAACCAATAAAGGCTGCAAGTCGTCCCCACGTTTCCAATCCTCCATTTCCTGAAGTGCCCTGTTCAAGGCCGCTTCATAAATCTTCGTGAATGTTTGCGCCGACTCATATCCCGGCTGCAACCGTAATAACGGATTTTTCTCTCCCTGTTTCCGCTGGCGGAAAGTCTCTTCTCCCAGCATCGTAAGCGGTTGTTCCAGGCAGAACGGCACCGCATCCGGATTATAATAAGGAGATTCGTCCAGCGTCATACGGCATCTCTGTGCCAAAACCGGTTCTTTCAAGTCAATATCGAAAGGCAACATCGGCTGATAACATTTCACAGCCAGCCAATAAGCATGAACATGAAATAATTCCGCCTCCGCTTCCTTGACCGGCAACCCTCCGTCATCCGGCAAAGCGAAACGCACCCATATTTTCACGCTACGCCCGCTGGAGCCACAAAAAGCGGCAAAAGTCTGTGGCAGAAGTGCCGCTTGCCGTTTCACAAACTCCGCTTCCGAGCCACCGGCCAACCGGCTCACTTCCAACTGTACCAAACCGTTGTACTGCTTCATTTTCCGTTCGCCCTCTTTGGTACGGGTATATTCCACAGCAGAATAAATGTATGGCAATTTATCAATATGTTCGTATCGGGCATACGTACCTTCCAGCAACGGTATAATCTCCCGCAAAGCCGTGATATGTCCCGCTTTAGTTTCCGTCTTCATTTTGTCGAATAGTGTGCCTGTCTCACAAATGCTAAGAGTTTCTTTTCCGCTCCCGTTGTCTTGTCTGATTAAAGTAACTTTCATCCTATTTTTGTCTATTTTTTCTACAATCACATCTACATATTTAATTCCTGTAAAGATACGCTTTTATCCTCCGGTAAACAAGCATTTTATCCGATAAATACCTGCATATTATTTGCATTTGCCTTATTATTTATGTATCTTTGCTTAGTAGTTGTCAAGGGCTCACCCGTGTGAACAAACAGGCTATCAATTGTAAATAAAAACGTCTACAGACGTAAACAGCCTTGTTCACATGGGTGAGCCCTTGCAAATCATTAGAGTTTAACAAAAGAAACATTAAGCATTAATGTATTACTATCTAAGAGAATACATAACAAGAAGAGTTCATTTAAAACAAATATAGAGCTATGGCAATATTATTCGATTGGTATGAAGACCCGAAGCCTTCAAACAAACAGCAGGGAGAAAACGGAAACACCCTGCATCCGCGCATCAAATACAACGGTTCCACAGGGACCGACGTACTGCGCCGACGTATTCAAGAACGTTGTTCACTGACAGAAACAGACGTCACAGCCGTACTTGATGCGCTTTCACACATCATGGGACAGGAATTGGCGGAAGGACGCCAAGTTCATCTGGACGGCATCGGTTATTTCCATCCCTGCCTGACGACCACGGAACCTGTAACGGTAGACACAAAACGGAAAGTGACCAAAGTGAAGCTAAAGGCCATTCAGTTTCGTGCCGACCAGACATTGAAAAACGAATTCGGCGTTCTTAAAGTGAAAAACCTCAAAGGTGGACTGGATTTCACCCAACTGACGAACGAGGAAATTGACCTGCAACTGACTAAGTACTTCCGTACTCATCCATTTATGCGGAGACACGACTTCCAATATCTTTGCGGAATGGCAAGAAGTACAGCCATGCGACATATCCGACGTCTGCGCGACGAGGGTAAATTGAAAAATATGGGTGGAGCCATGCAGCCGATTTATGTGCCGGGAAGTGGATATTATGGTAATAATAAAGAAGTTAGTGTAAAAACGGAATAAGATTGGTCAACTCAAATCAGGACGAGACAGAGTGAGAGTAAAAAGTTACCCTCACCTACTCTCACCTTTACCCTCACGCCTGTAACCCCGATGAATAAATGGATTGAGCACAAAGGGTGAGGGTGTGAGGGTAAAACGTCACCAACATTTATTTGAGAGCATTCTTAATGCGAGCAACTATTATACAAGAGCACCTCCATACCGTTCCATATTTTACCGGGGAATCTTAACCATTTCAACCGGCTGCTCCTGTATCTTATCCAACGGTTGTGATTGATATTTTACCTTTGAGAAATCAATAGCTTTTAAGTCAATGCAACGTATCGAATTGTTATAAGCTGTTTTATAATAACCTTCCGGTTCGTGAGGTCGATAGCTGAGGTCCATTGCGTAGCACTGGGAATATCCGGAATATCACCCTGTGAATGTTCTATACCAATAGGAATATCAAAATTATTAAGCAAGTGGAAACATTGCTGCACGGTATCAAAGCCTGTGGCACGTTGCGGAGCTGTCCCCCGGTAAAAGGCCGCACGCACAAACCGCGAAGGAGGCGTGGCATCACCCGGAATGCCGAGAAAACCGGAGTTGCCACCAGTAGGTTGCAACGTAATACCGCTCAATTTTTGCACGGAAGCGTCACCCGGATGAAGATTGACGTAATTGTTCAAATTTGTAAGTTGCCATTCAAAACCGGGGGCATTCGTCAATACTCCTACTTCATTCTCATAAAAATGCGGCACACCACCTACAATTTCCAACACAACCTGACGCCCCGACGGTTCACCGATACGCCAATGTACTACCGCTGTCTTTTCCAATCCTACAACACGTACAGAAGAAAGGGCTGCCTTCACCTCGTCGATAGTGGAAAACTGCGACAACAGCCACTCCGTCACTTGAGGTCTGCCAGTGTCCGCTGGTTCTGTGCAGCATCATACGTTTTATATCCCCCATAATGAGGAAAGAAAAATAGTCCGGCCGAAAGTCCGGCCTCATTGATTCCTTCGGCAATAAATTCTTTTTGTACAACAGCCAGACCAACCACTCCATATTTTGCCGTAAACGTTAGTCCATTGACACCTGTAGGAGTGAATGACGTGAGCTGTTGGCCACGTGGAATAATCACATACTCGCTTTGCAACACACCGCGCGCCCATTCAATCGTACGGGCCTGCACATAACTGCCGTCACGGGATGTCAGCGAGATTCCCGTACAAGCTACAGCCTGAAAAGTGCTGCCACATACGGCAGCAATCCCTAGCAATAAGTTCTTTGTCATCTTCATCATTATTTATATATTTATTTGCTAAAAACTCAATACTGTATAAAGACAACAAAATATGGGTTATTTTAGTTTGCAGACACCTCTCTCAAGAAAACTATTGTTTTTTGTTCGTCCCGTACTTTGCGGAACAATATACGTAGTTTGCTTCAATATGCAATCTCTTTTTTTTGGTTAAGCACCGGGAACATACGGATGAGTGAACCAGAAGCACGACCCTTCCCCCTCACGGGATTCGACTCCAATCTTTCCGCCCATCCTATTGACCAGGCTTTGACAGATGGATAATCCCAATCCGGCACCTTGTACAAATGAGTCTAATTTTACAAAACGATTAAATATTTCATGTTTTTGTTCATCGGGAATCCCTTTGCCCGTATCCGTTACACAAAAACGCACCTGACTCTCATCTTCCAATGAATAGGAAAGTGTGATTGAGCCTTTAGTCGTAAACTTCAAGGCATTAGTCAGAAAATTAGAGAGTACTTGCATGATTCGGTTTTTATCAGCATCAATCACAATCTGCGGTGAATTTTCATCAAACCGCAGTTCGACCGCAGTGTCACGTTTTTTGTGTGAGAAGGTAGCAATCACTTCCCGGCAAAGTTGTGGTACATCCACCCGTCCCATAACAAGATCTATCATACCGGCTTCGATTTTGGAAATGTCCAGAATGTCGGAAATAAGGTTGAGCAACAGCTCATTGTTCTCCTGCACTAAAGACATATATACATGACGCAGCTCCGCCTCATCGGTTTCGGCAAGCAGACTGGAAAAACCGACGATGGCGTTAAGAGGAGTACGTATCTCGTGGCTCATATTGGCAAGGAATGCTGATTTGAGCCTATCCGATTCTTCCGCTTTTTCTTTGGCCTGAATCAGTTCCAGTTCCACCTGTTTGCGGGTGGTGATATCGGTAGCCAGTTCCATGATTGCCCAACGTCCGTCGAGCCATTTTATTGCCATGCTCTGGATGGTATACCAACGTTCGGTGACCGGATTGTAGTCTTCCCAAAAATGAACGCCTGTAAACTTACGGTTGGCATCAAGCAACTTCGGCTTCGGGCAGTGTTTACACCCATTTTCCAATCCTGCATTCAACATTCTCCAACATTCCGCATTTGCCGGGACTTCCCCGGCTTCTTTTCTGAAAGGCTTATTGGCAAAAATCACTTTCAACGTATCGTAATCACTCACAAAAATATTGGCATTGATATTATCCAATACCTTTTGCATGGTTCGCTGTGACTGTTGCAACGATGTTTCAACTTGCCAGCGTTTGGTAGCAGTAGATACGATTTGCGATATCTGGCTCATCAGTTCCACATCTTTTTCATCCCATTGTTTGTTCCAACAAAAGTTGAACGAAAGAAAGCCGAAATGTACTCCCAATTGTGACAGGGGAAAAACTGCGATGGCTTTTACGCCTTGCACTTCGAGCATTTGAGTAATAAAGGGATCGAGCGAATAAATATCGGACGTGCAAATGATATGGTTTTCTTCCAGCATGTCGAACCAGGGTTTTCCCGCTTCAATGGTCATACTCCGCAGGTAATCGATAGCGGGTTCTATACCGTCGTTGCACCATTCGTTGGTGCAGCCATACGTAACTCCGTCGAGGTGGTTTTCCCATGTCGCCAAACGGTTGACACCAGTATAACGGCCAATTTCGGCCAGTGCCATATTCATAGCAGTAGGTATATCCGGTTCCAATTGCAGAATTTGCAGTACCTTGATAAATAATGCCTGCCGCCGGTTGGTTGCTTCGAGATTTTCCTGAATAGCGATCAAGTCTTTAGATTTCTCTTCAACCATCTGTTCGAGGCTGGTACGGTACTGTTCCAGTTCCATACCGCCCTCTTGAGGTTCAGAATCAGTGGATTTCATGTTTAACAGATAACAGTAAATAGAATTTTAGTTTAGTTTCGAATCCGGACGAGATGCGTCCCACATTCTGCAAATATATACATTTATTTTAGAAACCAAACTTTTTCCCATCAAAACGACTTCTTATAAATGCCTAATAATCGCAGAATTACGAAAGCAGATATTACATAATCGACCTCGTCAGTTCCAAACTTCCCCAATATTATACCGGATGGAATCTTTTCAACAATATATGACTTACACTGAAAAAGTCCTTATTACACTTTTCTATCTATTAAAACTAAATCCTATTCGTCTGATTATATCAGTTTCAACCCTACGATTGAAATAATCAGAGTCGTCATAAAAAACAAACGACCCAAAGTTGCCGGTTCATGAAAGAACAGGATACCGTTCAATACGGTTCCCACCGCTCCTATCCCCGTCCAAACAGGATATGCAGTGCCAATAGGCAATGTTTGCGCAGCCTTTGCCAGCAGGAACATGCTTAAGGTTACAGAGATTACAAATCCCGCTCCCCACAAATAAAAATCGGTGCCTGTCGCTCCTTTAATCTTGCCTAGGCAAAAGGTAAAACCAACCTCAAACAGTCCGGCAATAATCAATATAATCCAATTCATATCCTTCTATTTTAATATTAGATTGCAAAATTAACAAGATGCCCGGAGCTTTCACTTTACATTTGATAAGAAACGCCGGTGTAAGAGTATCATCAATTCTTCTTTTCCTAATATAACTTTTTGTATTTTTGCAGAATAATGATTCAATGCGATATGGATATACACGAGATTATAAACAGGATATATCGGATGCCGGAGGCTTCAGCGGATAAGGTGGTCAAACATCTGTCAAAAGTCACATATCCCAAAGGTTATCATATATTGGAGGCTGGCAAGACTGAAACGAATATCTTTTTCATCGAGAAAGGGATTGCCAGAGCTTATATTCCCGTAGACGGAAAAGAGGTAACGTTCTGGATTGGGAAAGAAGGGTCAACCATTGTCTCATTGAAAAGCTATGTAAATAATCAACAGGGGTATGAGTCAATGGAACTGATGGAAAACTCGGTGTTGTATCTATTAAAGCGCAAAGACTTACACGAATTATTCAAGGAAGATATCCATATTGCCAACTGGGGGCGCAAGTTTGCCGAATCAGAGTTCCTGCAAACAGAGGAAAGACTTATTTCTCTCTTATTCACCACCGCGTCCGAACGGTATATGAAGCTGATACAAAATAATCCGGAGCTATTACAGAGAATACCATTGGAATGTCTTGCTTCTTATCTGGGAATAACTCCGGTAAGTTTAAGCCGGATAAGGGCGAAATGAAACGGGTACTTTGAGATAGAAACATATTTTTCAAAAGCGAACAGAAAGTGATATATTTGTGTTTTGAATGAATCAAAAGAGAGAAGCCATGAATAGAAGATTATAGAGAATATTGCCTGTCAGTCAAAGGAGCAACAGAATGTATGCCGTTTGATGAACATACTTTGGTTTTCAAGGTTATGGATAAAATGTTCACTTTTGCTACATTACGTCCTAAAAACGGAAGATTCTGGGCGGATATGAAATGTAATCCTGATAAATCAGAAGAGCTCATAGAACAATACGAAGACATTTTTTGGGGACCTTTTTCGGATAAGAAACATTGGATAACCGTTTACTTGGAAGGAGATGTTCCCGATAAACTCATAAAGGAGTTGATTAGCCACTCGGTAGAAGAAGTTATAAAGAAGTTACCCAAGAAAAAACAAGAGGAATACAAGAACATGATTTAGGATTCGAAAAATAGACATATCCGGCACTACTATTATTGCTAAAAGTAGAGCCGGATAAAATCACTATACACCCCAAAACGCACACACGGATAAAATCATCGTATATTTAAAAACGTATGTCCCAGGAACACTTGCATTCTTCATTCCGGCAATCATGAATCTGGAGAAAAAATAAATGACTAATTTTATTAACTAATGCTTTTTTAGAAGCATTTTTTTAGGTTATTTTGCGGAACAAATATCACGAACTCGTCAAATTATGGATTGGATTGGCCTTGATTTAACATTCCCTATCACCGACCCTACATGGATATTTCTCCTTGTACTCCTAATTATATTGTTTGCTCCGATATTATTGAATAAACTGCGCATCCCTCATATTATCGGTATGATCCTGGCAGGACTGGCTATTGGCGAACATGGATTTAATATCCTGGCACGAGACAGCAGCTTTCAGTTATTCGGGAAAGTCGGACTCTATTACATCATGTTCCTGGCTGGTCTGGAAATGAATATGGGAGATTTCAAAGAAACGCGAAACAAAGCATTGGTACTGGGATTACTGGCTTTTATCGTTCCTATCGGGATTGGATTCGTGGCAAATGTATCTTATCTGAAATATGGTGTAATCACCTCTGTATTATTAGCCAGCATGTATGCCTCCCATACGCTCGTGGCCTACCCTATCGTCACCCGCTTCGGCATATCACGCCGTCGTAGCGTAAGTATTGCCGTAGGAGGAACGGCCGTAACGGATACACTCACACTGCTGGTACTGGCTGTTATAGGCGGATTGTTCAAAGGAGAAACCGGAGGATTGTTTTGGATTTGGCTGGTGGTAAAAGTAATCTTTCTAGGGGCACTAATTATTTATTTCTTTCCGCGCATCGGTCGTTGGTTCTTTCACCGGTACAATGACAACGTGATGCAATTTATTTTCGTACTTGCGATGGTCTTTCTAGGAGCAGGGTTGATGGAGCTTGTTGGTATGGAAGGTATCTTGGGAGCTTTCCTCGCAGGATTGGTACTTAACCGGCTCATCCCACACGTCTCTCCATTGATGGATCATTTAGAGTTCGTTGGTAATGCACTTTTTATTCCTTATTCCTTATCGGAGTGGGAATGTTAATCAACTTACGTGTTATTTTCGGAGAGGGGGATGCCTTAAAAGTTGCCGCCGTGATGATAACCATGGCGCTGACAGGCAAATGGATTGCTTGCTGGCTCACTCAAAAGATATATAAGATGTCTGTTCTTGAACGAAATCTGATGTATGGTTTGAGTAATGCACAGGCGGCAGCCACATTGGCGGCTGTGTTAGTTGGATACAACATTATTCTGCCCACCGGCGAACGGTTATTGAATGATGATGTACTAAACGGAACAGTCTTGCTTATCCTGGTTACTTGCGTAGTGAGTTCACTGATTACCGAACGGGCAGCCAGAAAAATGGCGATGGATGATTCACAACCTGAAAATGAATCGTCGAAAGAAACAGAGAAGATTTTAATATCTATAGCCAACCCGGACACTATCGAGGACATGGTGAATCTTTCTCTAGTCATACGTGACCCCAAATTGAAAGATAATCTCCTGGCATTAAATGTCATCAACGACGATAATAACTCTGATAATCTACGAATTCGAAGCAAACATTATCTGGAAAAAGCCGAAATGATAGCAACGGAAGCAAATGTACCACTCAAAAAGGTCACCCGGTATGATTTGAATATAGCTTCCGGTATTATCCATTCAGTCAAGGAGAATGAGATTACGAGTATTATCACCGGCCTGCACCGCAAGAAAAACATCACAGATTCATACTTTGGAATACTTGCCGAACACTTATTGAACGGATTAAACTGTGAAATAATTATCTCTAAATTTCTGATACCGGTCCATACAATCAAACGGATTGTCGTTGCCGTCCCTCCTAAAGCCGAATATGAATCCGGTTTTCCTCATTGGATGGAGCACTTTTGTCGCATGGGGAGCACTCTTGGATGCCGCGTACACTTCTTTGCCAATGAAAAGACTACCATCCGCCTACAAGCGTGGATAAAGAAAAGGCATAAACAGACGCTTACCGATTTCTCTCTCTTAGAAGACTGGAATGACCTGCTGGTATTGACAGGACAGGTAAGTTACGATCATTTATTGGTTATTATCAGTGCACGACCAGGAACTCTTTCGTATGACAGTTCTTTTGAGAAGTTACCGAGACAGCTCGTGAAATATTTCTCCAACAATAGCTTTATCGTGCTGTATCCCAATCAGTCGGGAGAGCCATTGGATACGTCTTTCTTCTCTAAGCTATATACTGATACCGAAACCCGACATTACGAAAAGGTCGGTAAATGGTTTTACAGGTGGTTTAAGAAAGAGGGATAAAATTAGAATTGAAAAGTTCCGTTTAATTTATAAATATCGACACATTTATCTATATTTGTACCATTAGCAATTTTGCTATAAACACCTAAAGGAAAAGAATGGTATGTCAAACGTCGATTTTTCCAAAATAACAGAAGGAATCTATCATGTGATAGAAACTGAAGAGAAAATACTAACCGGGCTACAAAATGATACGATCACGTTGAAACGTAATAAACAAAATCGTACCATCAAACAGATTCTCGGACATTTGATTGATTCGGCATCAAACAATCACCAACGCATGGTCAGATTGCAATACAGTAAAGATTTGCTTTTCTTTCCCGATTACCGTCAGGATAATGATCTGTGGATAGCATTACAAGATTACCAAAATGAAGATTGGAATAACCTGATTCAACTATGGAAGTTTTTTAACCTGCATATCATTCAGGTTATAAAATCTGTAGACCAGACAAAACTGAATAGCTACTGGTGTGATTTTGAAGGAACAAAGGTTACGCTACAAGACATGATAGAAGGTTATCTAAGTCATTTACACCTGCATATTCATGAAATCCATGAATTAATGAATGCCTAAAAAGGATAGCGGTTGCAGTTCTTTTATGTTCTATAAATATTAAGATGTACCCACATGGCAACTTACACTCATTTCGCAAAACAACCCGATGTACTGAAACATCTGATACTCTGTGAAGTTCTTAGAAATGAAGCCCCACAAGTATATGTAGAAACCAATTCCGCATGTGCCATCTACTCCATGACACAAACCCCGGAGCAGCAATATGGTATCTATCATTTCCTGGAGAAAGCAGATGATGACAAATCTCTAAAAGATTCCATTTATTACCAACTGGAAAGTACAGAAATGGCAAAAGGAAATTATCTGGGTTCTCCTGCCCTGGCAATGAATGTATTAGGAAAGCAAGCAAAAAGGTTCGTATTCTTCGATTTAGAAAAGAGTGCGCTGGAGAATGTAGACATTTATGCCAAACAAATCGGATTAAGTACATCCGTAGAAATACATCATACCGACTCCCTGAAAGGCACAATAGAACTGTTGCCTTCACTTCCCGCATCCTCTTTCATCCATATCGATCCTTACGAAATAGACAAGAAAGGAGATTCAGGAGTAACCTATCTCGATATCCTGATACAGGCTACTCAATTAAGCATGAAGTGTTTATTATGGTATGGATTCATGACCGGAGATGATAAAGAATCTTTGGACAACTATATTGTATCCAGTCTGGAAAAGGCAGGTATCAAGGATTACATAGGTGTAGAGCTTACCATGAATTCAATAAGAAAAGACAATATATTATGTAATCCGGGCATTTTGGGAAGTGGTATTTTGGCTACAAATGTATCACAAATCTCCAAAGATACCATTCTTGATTACAGTAACAAACTGGTTGATATATACAAAGATGCTAAATACAAAGATTATGATGGAAGTTTATATATTCAGCATCTTTGATATCCACTTATTAATTTAATTACCTAGAACATTACTCTACAAACAGAGCGTCAGAAAGCCGGAGCTTTTAAAATCAGTTTCCGGCCTTTTGGCTATAAATTAACTTATTTCTTTGGCTGATTGTCCACAAGCCATCTATTAGCCGTACATTTTTCGTATCGTCATCTTCCACGTTCCATGCATAACCTCCTGAAGGCAGGCCACGTCTCTCCAATATTTCATTGGGTTGATTATTGGAAAAGAAAAGTTCCAGTTGCGTAGAGTCAGGACTAAATACAATAAAGGCAGAAGCATTGCTATCGTCCACCGATTCCGTGCGGATTCCTTTCTCAAACAAGCGGATACAGTCTTTTTGCACTTCACACCATACATATCCGGCAGAACCGATACAGCCATGTCCATCCCGATCACCTCCCACAATCGGAGATTGCGGATACTGAACTAATTTAGAAGCCGGCATTCCCGGTGTATATTTTCCGGTATAGAACACTTCCAGCGTATCATTCAGAAGCAAACCGTTGACTTCATCTTTATTTGCATCTATCGTACTGAACGAAAGGGTATCATTCTTATCAGTAACAATCGTTACCGTATTCATGGTTGCATCACTAACGATTCCTTTTGAGCTTGCCACTTTTGACGAGCAACCTGCCATGAGGCAGAGCGTACCTACTGCTAATAATATTGTTTTCATTTTCTTTAATTGGGGCTTTGTTTTTAAATTAATGCAAAGATAAAGGTTATACTGCCAATATTTCGCTTTTACAAAATAAATTAATTTCCGGGCAGATTGTTCACCAGCTACACACAAAATGCCTATATTGGACAACGATCTATTAGAAAATCAGCCTACCTTTGTGATATGGATAATCAAAAGTAAATACAGAATACCATGAAAGAAACTTTGCAGATTCCCACTCCCGAAACACTGGAAGCCTTGACAGGTAAGGAACTTTATGATATATGGACTTCACTTTGCCAGCTAATCGAACAAAAGTACAATATGGAACAACTATGGAACCATGGAGGAAAAAAATGGATATACGAATATAAATATCGCAAAGGCGGAAAAACGCTATGTGCCCTATACGCCAAAGAACAAACGATTGGCTTCATGGTCATTTTAGGTAAAGATGAGCGTGCCAAATTTGAATCTCTGCGAGAGGTCTTTTCCAATGAAACTCAAAAGGTATACGATGAGACGACTACTTTCCACGATGGAAAGTGGCTCATGTTCGAATTGAAGGACACTTGTTTATTTAATGATATAGAGCGACTTCTATCCATCAAACGAAAACCCAACCGATGATTGAATCAGATATAAATAAAAGGTATTGTCAAAGTTGCGGGATGCCTCTCCGTTTTGATGTAGAGAAATATCTGGGTACTAACTCCGACGGTTCCCGAAGTGACGAATATTGCTACTACTGCCTGAAAGATGGAAAATATATCGTCGACATTCCGATGTCGGAAATGATTAATATCTGGATAAAATACACCGATAAGTACAATGAATATGCAGATACCGCTTATTCGCCGGAGGAACTTAGGCGAATACTCAACGAACGGTTACCCAAACTGAACCGATGGAAACAGAAGCTGGAAACCAGTAATATCCATCACCAAAAGATTCAGGATATAGTCGTTTACATCAATAATCATTTATTCGATAGTTTAGATGCAGATATACTTAGTACGATAAGCGGACTTTCCAAATATCACTTCAGAAGAGTGTTTCAAACCGTTGCCGGAGAAAATATTGGAAGCTACATACAACGTTTGCGTCTCGAACATATAGCACATCTGTTAGTATCCACCGACTTTACATTAAATCAGATTTCGGAGCAGACAAACTATCAAACTAAATTCAGTCTGGCAAAAGCCTTCAAAAAACATTTTGGAGTGTCAACTTCTCAATATAGGGAGAAGTATAAGCCGATGTATGACGAACAGCATGCGGTTATCACTCCTGAAATCCGGTCGATTCTGCCGATGAAAGTATTTTGTATCGAGGTGGGTGAAAAGTATAAGGATGAACTCCGATACAAGTTAATATGGGATAGGCTCACCAACTATGCGAGGCAGCACAATGAAGAAAAGTCGAATGATAAGTTTGTCAGCCTTAGTATGGACGATCCGTCCATCACCCCAATGGATAAATGTCGCTTCTATCTCGGGATAATAATCGATAACAAAGAAAATGATTCCCAGCCGGGAGTGATGGAAGTTCCCGGTGGTCGTTATGCTGTATTCAGGCATATCGGCGACTACTCTTTATTGCATAAATTCTACCGGACTATTTATGAAGAGTGGTTCCCGGAAAGTAAATATCGTCCTCAAAGCACCTTTAGCTTTGAAATGTATATGAACCGCCCTGCCTCCACCCTTAAAACAGAACTAATTACCGACATCTATATTCCGGTCATCAAGAAATAATTAATTATCAACCCTCTAAAAACAATGTATTATGGGAAAAATTTCAGAAATCATGCTATTGAAGCAACCGGAACAATCCGCTTTGGCTGTTGAAGTACAAACAGATATGAACGGAATGTCGGAAGCTATCGGGAAGAATTTTGTAAAAATAGACTCTTTATTTAAGGAACAGGGTGAAGTCACTACCGACATCCCCTACGTTGAATATCCCAACTTTGAAAGTCTGACGGAACACAATATCAAAATGATTATCGGTCTAAAGTCATCCAAAGAATTACAAGGTGAATGGGATATACGATCTATAACGATACCGGAAAGAAAAATAGTTTCCTGTTTGCATAGAGGAACTTACAGTGAATTGGCTGTCCTGTACAACGAGATGATGGAATGGATAAAAACCAACGGTTACAAACCTTCGGGAACATCCATTGAATATTATTACAGCAATCCTAACGTACCCGAAGAAGAACAGGTGACGAGAATAGAAATGCCACTATTATGAATGTTTTCTTCATCTAGTTATTTCTTTCTTCCTATCAATAACCATCGAAAACACAGCCTTACGCTCAATCTCCGGGAAAGGAAGAAGCAGACTTAAAAAAAATAGCCAATGCTTTGTACATTGGCTGTTTCTAATCTGTACGCAAAATATTCCCCTGTATTTTCCCCAGAATCTTGGGGAACTGCCAAAAGAACAACAAAGTACAGCAAATTGCCGCAGTGGCATCAGATATAGCTTCAGCTGCATATACACCGGTTACTCCCATATAATGCGGTAATATCAATGCTAATGGAATCAGTAGAATCGCTTTACGCAACAAAGCAATAAAAATAGATATTTTTGCTTGTCCCAAGGCTACAAACATATTCTGACAGGCTCGCTGTAATCCAAAGATAGTCATACCGCCCAAGAAAACAGGCATTGTCCAGCGGACTGTTTCTATCAATTTTTCATCACTAGTAAAAGCAGATGCTACAATCGTAGGAAACAAGATCATAAGTAGCATTAATAACAGGTTAAATGAAAACATGGTTATCATCACAATACGAAAACAGTCTTTCACACGTTGTTTATCACCATGACCATAATTATAACTGATAATCGGAACAAATCCCAGCGCAAAACCGGTTAACGGAACACTTGCAAACTGCATCGCACTTTGCAAGATAGTTAATGCGCTGACATAAATATCTCCAAAATTTTTCAGACTACTATTCAATACAAAACCAACCAGGCTCTCCGTACTTGCCATTATAAATGGAGATATTCCCAAAGCTAACATGGCGAATACAATCTTCCGGCTCAACCGCATATTACGCTTTTCCAAAGGTAAGGAAGCACGACGGGAAAAGAGAAAACTCAATACCCACGCCGCACTACATGCTTGAGACAATACGGTAGCCAAAGCAGCTCCTTTCACTCCCATATCAAACCAGAAAATGAAAATAGGATCAAGAATAATATTCAATAAGGCACCGATCAAAACGGAGTACATGGCAATAGCCGGCCGTCCCTGTGCATTAATAAAGCTATTCAGTCCTGTAGATATTTCAACGAAAACAGTTCCTAATAAATAGATGGAAAGATAATCAACCGCATATTCCAACGTATTTTCCGAAGCACCCGTAAAAAGCAAAATCGGTTCCATAAAGGTATATGCGATGAACGAAGTGAACAAGGTGAATAGTATTAATAAGACAAAACCATTCCCCAAAATTTTTCCGGCACGCAGACGATCGCCCTGTCCCAGTGCCATGGCTGCCAATGGCGCGCCCCCTCCTCCTACAATCGCCGAGAAAGAAGAAATCAGTATAACAAGAGAAGTCGTCACTCCTACCCCAGCCAACGCATCAGTACCAATACCCGGAATATGTCCGATATAAATACGGTCGACCATGCTATACAGCAAATTGACGAATTGGGCTATTACTGCGGGAAGCGCCATTTTAAAAACGAGCGGCAACATACGCTCTGTACCTAGCCGTGCTTCATACTTATTTATCATTCCAAACTTCTTTTTCTAAAATCAGTTGCAAAGTTATAAGAAAAACAGGCTCCCGATTTAAAACCGTTGGATAAAATAAATAGAATAGATACCTTTTATCCACCCGGGATAACTAATCGTACCTGCCAGGTAATCATTCAGTTCATCATACAGCTTTTCCAATTCATTTATATCAGCAAAAGTTCCGGGTTCTATTATAAATTTCATATATGCATTGTTTATCTTTTCATTAGTTCTTCTATCTTTCCACCTGTAATATAAGGTATACATTCGGAGATCTTTTCGACGCTCCAATCCCACCATTGCAATTCTTGCAATCGGGCAATCGTTTGCTCATCAAAACGTTTCCGAATCTCCCTGGCTGGCGTTCCGCCTACTATTGTATAAGGAGGAACATCTTTAGTAACCACTGCCCGCGACGCAATGACTGCTCCATTCCCGATATGTACTCCTGCCATAATAACAGCTTCATATCCAATCCATACATCATTACCTATTACTATATCCCCTTTATTATCCCAGGCGGAAGTTACATCTCCCTTATCTAAATTCCATTCCTCAAAAAAGATAGGAAACGTATAATTGGATAAAGAATTCAATGTGTGGTTTGCACTATTGAAAAGAAACTTAGCTCCACAGGCTATGGAGCAGAATTTTCCTATTATCAAGCGGTCTTTATTAATCGGATAATGATATAAGACATTGTTCTTCTCAAAAAGCACCGGATCATTTACAAAGTCATTGTATATTGTATAATCACCTACGATAATAGCAGGATTCTTAATCACCGTATTCAGGTAAATAGTCTGAAAATCATTAGAACGAGGATATATGTTCGAATTCATTGTAATGGCTTCTTTTATATAGTTTATTGAATAGAATAAAAAAAATAACTTGTGACTTACGTTAAATCACAAACAGTTGTAGCAGCAGAACTCTCTATTGTTACAATCCATATGGGCGAAGCTATTTACAAAGTTGCCATTTCATTGTGTCAGCAAAACAGGATTTATATTACATAGCAAATATACAAGATAAATTTCAGACTATCACACAAAGGACTAAATATGTATCCCATATTGATGCTTCACTTCCGCCATCACAAATGTACTTTCCAGTGATCCCAAACTATCAATCGTTCCCAACACATTCAGAATAAACTCCTGATAGTATTTCATATTGGGAGCGTGAATCTTCAACAGATAATCATAACTTCCTGATATGTTATAACATTCGGTTACTTCAGGAATGTCCTGTATGATCCGTGTAAACTCTGCCGCTATATCCCTGTTCAGACGTCTAAGCTTCACACTGCAAAACACGACAAATCCCTGATTCAGTTTTTCCGCATCCAATACGGCAATATACTTCTTTATATAACCTCCATTCTCCAACCGTTTAAGACGTTCAAAAACAGGAGTTGAAGAAAGACTCACTCGCGCAGCCAACTCTTTCGTTGTCAATCGGGCATTCTCTTGCAAAGTACGGAGTATTTGCAAATCTACTTTATCCAGTTTATCAAAAGTATCCATAAGAAAAATATTCTTCTAAAAGGTAATTTCCAAGAATAACGCAGTTGTATTATTCCATATAACGGCACAAAAATAGCATTATTTTCTACATTTCAGCCATATCTTGTTCGATATATCTTCATCTCATAACTTTGCAAGAAAATAAAGAAAGAATATAAACTTTAAAAATATACGATTATGGCAACAAAGAAATTACACTTCGAGACTTTACAGGTTCATGTAGGACAAGAACAAGCAGACCCGGCAACAGATGCCCGCGCAGTACCTATTTACCAGACCACCTCTTATGTATTTCACAACTCCGCCCATGCAGCCGCACGTTTTGGTCTGCAGGACCCAGGAAACATCTACGGCCGTCTGACCAACTCCACTCAAGGAGTCTTTGAACAACGCGTTGCCGCCCTTGAAGGAGGAGTAGCAGGGCTGGCAGTCGCTTCGGGTGCCGCTGCCATCACTTATGCTTTTGAGAATATCACTCGTGCAGGCGATCATATTGTAGCATCCAAAACTATTTACGGAGGAAGCTACAACCTACTGGCTCATACCTTGCCCAGCTATGGCATCACAACAACATTCGTTGATCCAAGCGATTTGTCGAACTTTGAAAAAGCTATTCAGGAAAATACGAAAGCTGTATTTATCGAAACCCTCGGAAATCCGAACTCAAATATCATTGATATAGAAGCAGTAGCAGAAATAGCCCACCGCCACAAAATACCTTTGATTATTGACAACACATTCGGAACTCCGTATTTAATCCGCCCCATCGAACACGGAGCAGATATCGTAGTACATTCCGCAACAAAGTTCATTGGCGGACACGGTTCCTCATTGGGAGGGGTCATTGTAGATTCAGGTAAATTCGACTGGGTAGCCTCCGGCAAATTCCCACAACTGACCGAACCCGATCCATGCTATCATGGCGTACGCTTCGTCGATGCAGCCGGTCCGGCTGCCTATGCAATCCGCATCCGTGCCATTTTGCTGCGCGACACAGGAGCTACCATCAGTCCATTCAACGCTTTTATCCTGTTACAAGGTCTGGAAACTCTTTCCTTACGTGTAGAGCGTCATGTAGAAAATGCATTGAAGGTAGTGAATTTCTTAAACAATCACCCGAAAGTGAAGAAAGTGAATCACCCGTCATTATCCAACCATCCTGACCATGCACTATATCAACGTTATTTCCCGAATGGCGCCGGTTCTATCTTCACTTTCGAGGTAAAAGGCGGACAAGACGAGGCACACCGTTTCATCGACAGCCTGGAGATTTTCTCCCTGCTTGCCAATGTGGCTGACGTGAAATCATTGGTGATCCACCCGGCGAGCACTACCCATTCACAACTCAATGCACAGGAGCTAGCCGAACAGGAAATTTATCCGGGCACCGTACGCCTATCCATCGGAACAGAACATATTGATGACCTGATTGCGGATTTGGATCAGGCACTTGCCAAAATCTAACATTCAATCATTGAACTTTCCATGACTGCGGAATGTTATATCTGTAATAACATTAAAAACATTGCAGTCATGGAAAAACATTTAATACACAGCAACGAACTGCATCTGATAGACGCAGAGAAAATCCATCAAGCCGTAGAAAAGATGGTGGAATCACTCGATTTAGCCGCGGGATCAACTACTAACTTCGATCTCTATCAGGTTGTGGAAAACTACTTTAAAGATCTCGAGAAAAGGAGAAAAATTAATCATGTACTGGGAATCAAAGAAGATAGATATGAACTAGCTGAAGATTTCGGCATAAAATAAAAGAAAGAAATTTATTCAATCACACCAGACAAGTTTTCCAAAAAATAAGGGAGTTTCACTTAATGTGAGACTCCCTCGTTTTTTGTAATAATCAGCGTAGAATAATTAATTTCCCTGATGTACTGTAAGTTGTGGGAAAGGGAAGTTGATACCTTTTTCATTGAAGGTTTCGTAAATCGCTTTATTTATATCGAAATAAACACCCCAGTAATCTCCGCTATTTACCCATACACGTGCCACTACATTCACACTGCTGGCGTCCAACGCATGAAGAGCCACAAAGGGAACCGGCTCATTCAGGATGCGTTTATCAGCAGCAAGAATCTCATAAACGATTTTCTGTACTTTCTCATAATCTTCTCCATAATCTATACCAATAATCCATTCTACACGGCGGGTTTCCTGATGACTGTAGTTGGTCACTATTCCACTGCTCAATGAACCATTGGGAATATAAATCAGTTTGTTGTCCGCGGTAGTAAGGATGGTATGGAATATCTGAATTTCTTTTACCGTGCCAGCTGAACCTTGCTGTGTTTCTATCCAATCGCCAACTTTATAAGGTCTGAACAAAAGAATAACCAATCCCCCGGCAAAGTTCTGCAGATTGCCGGATAAAGCCATACCGACAGCAACACCGGCAGAAGCCAATAAAGCTGCGAACGAAGTGGTTTCAACCCCTAGAGCGCCAACGACAGAAATGATTAACAGAATCGTCAACAGAATATTGACCAGACTTTTAACGAAAGTTTTGATACTTACATCCACTTTTCGTTTATCCATCAGGCGTCTGATAAACTTGTTGAGCAGCGAGATGAGGAAACGTCCGACGACAAAGACAAGGATCGCAATCAATATACGTTCTCCGGCACGAATACCGAAGTCTATCAGTTGTTGAGTAATCAGCGAAAGTTTATCTAAGCCGTCAGCATTGGCAATCGCCTCTTTTATTAATTCATCTGCAGCCACTTGCACAGAGTCCGCAGCTTGTGTTGCTTGCAATAATAGTAGCATAATTAAAATGTATATTAAATGAATAAATTGTTGTTTTGTTATTTCAACAATTTACAAAGTTATATTGTTTCTCGTAAATAAAAAAGTTTTTTAATAATCGAGATTATTATTCCTTTTATTTCCTACACTTTATTGCATACAACTTCATTTATATCAGTTATCATCTAAGATCTGATTTATTTTGTAAATCAAAAAACCATAATATTCCTTCATGTCCGGAGAAGCAGATGAAATACGGCTACTCAAAAGATTTCTTATTTTTAATAGCATATCCCAATAAACTGAGGCGTCTTGATGTGAGTTCACTGGTACTATATCCTGCGCCTGCCAACCCATTACGAAAGAATTAGCCTCATTAAAAATATCCATTTTAAAACTATCTCCCCGTAAAGCTTGCTGACGTCCGGCATTCTTAGCCGTACCTCCACCCATATTTTTCGATATATTCTTTACTAAATAATCAATAAAGGCATTTTGATACAGCATCTCCGTATTCGTCAGTACTCTGTTTTGCAACACTCCTTTCCAAACAATAGAATGAATATCATCCATATAGTTTTTTACAGAGTATTCTCCGTCGGATTTCTCCGAGCATAATGCCACATAACGGATTCTGTCGAATAATAACTGAAAAATGTATTTGCGTGTCTTATCTACGATCAAATCCTGTAATTCCAAACTGGATTTAACTTCAGCATTTGTCAGCCAGTCCAAATCCATCGACATTTTCACCAGATAATTCAATGCTTTCTGTTGCATTTCCTTAGATACCGGAAAGCTTATTCCTTCCTTTCCTTCATCCAGATAAAGTCCACCTATCCAGAATGATAATTCCATTGCTCTATTGGTAAATAGCTTTATCAAACTTGCATATAGTTCTGCACGCCGACTTATATCATAATCCTCTTTTGCATACCACTTCATAAAGTTTGCAATTGAAATTTTCAAATTTTGAATCTGATAATCTGCTGCTTTAAACGGATCATCACCGAGATCCCAATATAATGCAGTCGGATCATATAGGGCATAAAACTCCTGTCTTGGCCCATAATGATACTCATGAGCAGTATAAGCATCTTCTACCCATTTATTTAAAGTAACGAGTTCCTTCTCCGGCTTATCAGCAACAACAGGAGCATACAAATAACGAATTGGGAAATAGTCATACGGACCAATTCCCGGTTGCACTAACACAGCACCCTTTTCAACATCCTCCGGCTGGGCAATATAATTACACATTATGTTATCCATAACAGAAGCAGTCAATCCGTGCTGACGCGTAAATTCAGCACTTCGGAGCGAGTCTACCGGGTAATGATAAGAAGCCCCCATATTATCTGTAAGTCCCAAACAACGACCTACTTGCTGTGCAATACCGACTTTTAACAATTCTCCCATCTGCTTTTCCGAAAGTGTCAATGTTCTGGCCGTCGGATCAGAAGCCATAGTCTGCGTACAACGACCGCTATATAACAAAGAAAGAAAATTATGATGGATGTAAACTGAAGCATTCAGTATTTCGCCGGTACGAGGGTCTGTGTGCATAGAAGTCTGTGCCATATACATCCAATCCGGTGCATAACAAATAGAAGAATGACGGATGTTGGAAGAAGAAAAGTCTGTTCCTTTCGGCCATTCTTTAGCCTGAACAGCATTTAAATAGCCAATCTTCTCAAAACTTTTATTCCATTCTTCTACTCCTTCCTTGATATAAGGTTTCCAAGAATCCGGCATTAACGTATCGATATAAAATACTATCGGCTTTTTAGGTTCTACCTTTTCTCCCCTTTTAAACGCAGCTTTGTCCGAAGCTCCAAACGCCAACGTTTTACTAAATGAGTGCTTTTCAAAGGAGACATCTCATCTACATACTGCTTACGGACTAGAAATGCCGTATTCACTTTTTGATTAGCATATCGGATATCCATCGGCGTTTCCGGAAGTAATACCAACATTCGTGCTGCAGTAACCGTCACCGGTACATTTCGTTGCATAGTAATTGTTCCGAAAGCAGTATAATCCACATCATATCCCAATACACAGGTTACCGAAATATTATCCGGATAACTATGAATATCCTTTAAAAAAGAACGTGAAGTGTCACATCTGAATTTCCGGGTTACCATTCCATACATTGAATTAGGTGCATAAGACGAAAAAGGATTCGAGTAATCCGAATGTTCCAAAAATAAAGGAGCCAGGTTAACCAGAACCGAAGAACTGTCTTTTGCAAAAGCTTCTATCTTAAAAGATTTATAGACACCTCCCGAAGCAGACTTCAACAAAGAAGATGCTACTCCTTCTTTTCCCGTTTCCTCACGCATTAAAGGTTGGTTAGTCATCATTCTTGCTTCCAACTTTTTGCCATTTCTCACAAAACGGAACATGACTTCCGGAGAAGTGAACTGCCCGACTACTCCTTCTCCATTGTCACTGATATTAATAATCGAAGAGGCTAAAAGCATTTCTTTCTCCAATAACCTGACTGGAAACTCTACCAGAACTTTATCTTTAGTCCGGTGCATGATCATTAACCCCGTCGAATCAGAAGCAACACAATCTTTTAAATGATTCTCATATCCTTTGATTTCCGTTTTTGCCGACTTCTCCTTTTTTTTACGTGCACAAGCATCCTGTACAGTAAAGAGCAACAATAGAGACAACAAAGAGAAATATATAATTTTCCTATTCATACACCTATTTTAAAGATTGAGATATTTTATAAACCAACAGACGATAATGAGTGCGATTCTCATCACTACCGGCAGACATTCGATTTTTAGCCAACCGCTCAATCTTCCGTAACATAGAATAATAATGATGTTCCATCGACTCTACAGGGATAGTAACAGAAACAGTATCTTCAAATCCCATAACTTCTTTAGGATCATTGAAATGATTCAATGGTCCATCATACAAATAAGTGGGAGCAACAATACCTTCAGGCAAAGGTATTCGTTCATCCGTCAACATTCTCCCTGATGTTCCGGCAGCACTTCCTTTCTTGACTGTTTTGATTCCATTCATTAAATAGGATACGAACTTTAGCTGCATATTTTTCTCAGAAGCCGAAAGTACATTTTTTTTATCCGGGACCATAAACATATAATAGTATAGATCATCCATATAATCCAGCTGCGTATAAGGATTCTGCTCCATCTTATCCCCACAAATTGCCACCGAAGGGAAACGTTTTAGCACATAGTCAATAATCAGGTTCTCTATCACACTGCTCAAATTCGAATGAAGAGGCAATATTTTTTGTAGAGCCGGTTCATCTATCCATGAACAATCAAGAGCCTGCTCCCAAAGAAATTTTAACGACTCCCTCTGCTTCTCCTTTGTCACAGGAACGTATGAAGGGAACGGATCGCCTTCATAATGTTCATTTACATAAATACCGCCAATATTAAATAATACATTATTAATATAACGTATATACTGACCGATAATCTCGTTATAAATTTCTTTTCGGAAGTCACCTTCTACATCGTCTTTAATCCACTCGTTCATCTGAGACAAAATATATTTCAGATTCATGACTCCGTAAGAGGAAGCTTTCACCGGATCGTCCCCCAGATCTTCTTCAAAAGAACTTGGGTCGATACGAGTACGAATCTGTTGTCTGCCATAACGATAGGCCGGGTCGGGCAACTTCTCACTAATCCATTGCCTCAAAATAGGAATTTCTTCCTCACTGGATTTGGCTGACATAATAGGAGAATATAACCACTTTACTGAAAAATAATCATATATCCCCAAATCAGGAGGGGTCAAACGAACTCCTTTTTCTTTATCTCCCGATTGTGCCACATAATTATTGCGTGCATAGTCCATAATTGAATAAGTAGTTCCATACTTATTGGTAAAAGAGGCAGAGCGTAATGAATCCACAGGAATCGAAGAAGACGCGGCCATGTTATGCATAAAAGCAAACGTATGTCCTACTTCGTGAGCCACCACATAACTGATACAATCACCCAATATATCTGTAGGAAGTTGTTTCCGGCGAACATCCGTGTCCGCCTGTGCCGTCTGTACAAAACGCCAGTTACGTACCAGCCCTACTAAATTATGGTACAAATAAACAGATGCATTCAAAATTTCCCCCGTACGCGGATCACTCCAAGAAGGTCCCATAGCATTGGCTATAAAAGAAGGAGAATATCTCACACAACTATATTTTATATTATCCGGATCAAATTCAGGGTCATCTAATGGAAAGTCTTTCACACAAATTGCATTCTTAAAACCGATCTTCTCAAAAGCATCATTCCATCTTAAAATTCCACGACGAATATATTTTTTCCAAAAATTAGGGAAAGCATTGTCTATATAATATATAATCGGCTTCTTAGGTTCCACCAATTCCCCTTTCTCATATTTTTCTGCATCTACAGGCTCTAAACGCCATCTTAATGCATAATAAACATTCTCAACGCGTTGACTCTCATTGCTGAATTTAACTTTAGGAGTATAAAAGATATTGATACGAGAATCCGCATAACGAGGACGCATCGGTTTCTCCGGCAGTAAAATAATACTACGTGTCAACACCGCTGTAAAAGGCATCTGCTTAATATATGTCACTCCCATACTCGATACAGTAACATTGTAAGTCAAAGAAGAACGAATACTTAAATTATCATCGAATGATTTGATTGACATAATAGATGAATCCTCCTTTCTGAACTCCTTGCTGACAGTGTATGCTGCCATAATAGGAGAAAATGGGGAAAAGGGATTCATATTGTCCCGATTTGCCAATAAAAAATCTGTCATATCAAAAACCACAGCTGTACTGTCCGGTGAATATGCTTTTATATTAAAGTTCTTCAGAATTGCCGGTCGGGTACTTTCTGATATTCTCTGCTGTAGATTGCTATCATGTGACATATAATCATCAGATACTTCACATAAGCTAATCAACGAGTCTGTTTTTATAAATGTAATATGCAAAGGAGCATACGGTTTTTCACCAACACTTCCAAAACGATTATCTGTAGTCTCACTAATAGTAGAGCCTAACAACATATCCTTTTCCAACAAATTCAAAGGTAATTCAAAATAGACGCGGTCATCCATTTTATGAAGTGTTATCATACCTTTTACTGTTTCACACTTTTTGCCACGAAACAGTTTCTCATAAGGAGTAGCTTTCTTCACCTGTTCCGATTTTGCCTTTTTCTTTTTCCAAGGAAACTTAGCATGCCCTTCATTAGAAAACATAACTAACAACGAAAGACCCACTAGAGTCAATAAACGTATTTTCATTTGAATAAATTATTAACGATACATTTTTGACGGACTTCCATAACGGTAAATCACGTCTACCACTTCTCCAATATTATTTACTTCGTGAAGTTTCTTTGCTTCACCACCCATAATAGTCGATTCATCTACAGCGTATACGACAAAACCGTCCTTCATTCCAACTCCTAAAGTCATACTTTCATAATTCAATTGAAGATCTGTAATTTCACTATTACAAATAGTATAAGGTATTACACGCTGAGTACTTTTCTCATAATAATACAATTCATTATTAATGGCTCCACCTGAAAAGAACAAATAACTTCCTGAAGCATCCTTTGAACAATAAAACTTAGATTTATCTGTCAAATAGTCGCCACCGTCAGAGAAACTAAAATCTGTTTCATTCTTTATTATTACCTTACCCTGCCAATCATATTCCAAATCGAATGTCTTCACCGAATAGTTTCCATCCGCATCTTGCAACACTAATACATAACCACAAAGATAATCCGTATAAGGATCTGGAAGATAAGCATCTGCATATATTAACTTTTTACCTTCCAATCCATTGATCGGAACATCATCTATTGCACCCGTATAGTAACTATAAAGGCTACTCAAACTGAGGAAACGATGATTCTTCTCATCATACATCAATACATGTCGTGTTTTATAAAAATTGGCTTGTACCATTCGTGTTATTTTCATTCCCATGTTATAATGCACGGGAATACTACTGTAAGGTGCCGAATGGAACCCCGCATTATCAGGATTCTTCAACAAACGAATATATATTTGTCCGTTAGCTGTCAACAGAACATCTGTATAATAAAGATAAGCAGCATCTGTCACAACAAAATCTTCAGGCACTCCTTCGGTAAATTCCTGTGTAGTATATAAAACTTTCATCATCGAATTCCCCTCCAATTCCAATGGACCTTTTGCATCCTGATTGACAACCAGAATTTCCGGATTAGTTTTCTTACCGGAATAATGTTCTACTAATTTATATGGTTGACTGCCTAGTTCCTCGCCATTTACCTTCTCATAAATATTTAAATAATCCACATACTCATCATTATCGTCACGAACTTGTGTTAATATAGCCTTATGATTCAAATCTGACAAAATAGCCCATCCTGTTTTATAAGAAGATTTAGCTACCAGTTGCAGATTTTTCATTGTTCTAATCTTACTGTCTTTATGGATGACTGAGTACAAAACATAATAAGTAATAGCTTCTTTGGGTACAAATGAGAGTATCTGTTCGTTACACACAACCTCACCATTTAGCTCCCATTCAAATTCATAATTAGAGACATCATCTCCCTCGCTAAAAGACAGATTAGGTTCAATATGCGTTTCTTCTCCAATGACCCCGTCATATATAGACTCACTAAAAGTTATCTTCACCGTGGGAGTTTGTAAGTAGTCATAAGAGCCTTTATCATCTACACAAGAGTAAAAGGTCATCAACCCACTCAATAAATAAATAAGATATCTTGCTTTCATAATCATATCGTTTTTAAATTATCCTACTACCGGAACAGACATATACGATCCATCTTCATCCTGCACCGGATTTCCCTCATCTTCTTTTTTTATGAGATAGTACTTGAACTGGCGAGCCAAAGACCATCTTTCAGATTCTGACAGCTCCGTCAGATCTCCCACTCCTGTAACTTCCATGAAAAGCCTGAACTTAGTTTCTGTATATTTTCCTAATAAGCTTTCTGTTACAACATCATCCCACCAAAGAGGTTGAGATATTAAAGAGCTAAAACGAACGACTTTACGAGTATATATATTTTGTCCGGGTTTTAAAACATCATTCTCCACAATGTCAATCACAAGCCGGACTTCTTTGTATCCAACAATGCCGTTTTCTTCAACAAAAAATACCCAGTTTCTTCCAAAACATCTTTCCGAAAAACCATCTCATTCTCCAATTCATACGAATCCGGTTCAGCTGTTGTCAGTTCCTTATTAACCCTCAGACTAACATAAGCATCATTTGCCAACGGTAATCCTATCAATCGCATATTGAGAGGTACCTTTATTTCCTCTTGTGTCCCATAGAAGAAAAAAGAATAAGTCAAGGAATCTTTATACTCTTCCACAAACTGCACATAGTTACCGGAATCCCATATCCGGATTTCGTCCTTTTCACAAGCAACCAACAAAAAGAAGGTTGCTATCAATAATGAATATATCTTTTTCATTTTGTTTATCTCCATAAATTAATAGATTATCTCACTTTCCGGTATCGGCATTACATATCTGCCATCCATTTGTATTACTTGTGTTCCCGTGGTGACAGGCATATTCCAGCGTTTAAAGAAATAAAACATCTGTCCCTCCGCCAAGAATTCTTTCTTGTATTCTGCTACCAACTCATTATAATAGTCTTTCGATGCTGTGCCTGAAATATCTCGTTTCGCTCCACGTGCTTTTCTAACTACCGACAAATAAGAGAGAGCCTCCGACAGGCTTGTCTTAGAACTAGCCTCACTCAAGATATAATACATTTCACTTAACCGAATCATCGGTATCAGCTTATACTGAATGGTGACACTCTGGTTCGTTGAATTCGTATTTATCCATTTCATTGATGTTTTACCAGTTTTACCGTCAGAGGTCGCTAAAGAAGTACGATAGTCGTCCGCATCCAGTTCAAACAAAGCATCGTAATTCTTCAGAGTCATTAATAAACTATTATTAGCAGATTTAAAATTATCAATACGCTCCAATAACTCCCGGTCGTAAAAAGCCAGGAATGTGTCTTCATACAATTTGACATATTTATATTTATCCGTAGCTTTCGCATAATCGTAAGGATCTGTAAAATAAAACCATTTTCGACGAGTTACGAAATCATCTATTACATGCTTGGCATACTTAGCAGCATTGTTCCAATCATTATCATACAAATATACACGAGCTAAAAGCGCATTAATAGCCACATAATTCATACGAATTCCTCTTTGACCAAAAAAGTCACCACCTGTAGCCTTATTCGTACCTCCCATCCGGTAATCCGGCATTGCCATTGTTGACGTATTGACAATCGTATCATGCTTTGCAACCAGCTGACGAGCCTCAAGTAAATCTTCTTCTACTTTCTTCAGTATTTCCTTTGTTGAAAGATTCGGTTCATATTTAGATGGATATACAGTAAAGTATGGAATCCGCTTGCTTTCATCACCGGACTCTACCGAAGGAGCAAATAAACGTAAAATGTCAAAATGCATCATGGCTCGCAATGCTTTAGCCTCCCCGATAATCAGATTCCTTTCAAGTGCTCCCTCACGAAAAGCAGTCGAATCTTTTGCTTCTGCTTCTGATATCAACTTATTGCAATTAGCAATTACATTATATCCTTTTGACCAAACTGATTCCAGCACCGCTTTGATCTCCGTTTCTCCGTATTCATATTCCATAGCGCTACCATATGCTTTAGATTTGGCGATATCGTTATCTGCATATGTTTGAGAAAGAACACTGGCAAGCCCCCAAGACAACTCGCGCCCATACAGTTCGGAAGACGACATAGCAATATAAATTCCGTTTAACGCATTTCTGAATCCATCTCCACTTTCAAACAATTTCTCGCTTGATACCTGATCAGAAGGATCAATATCCAGCCAATCATTACAAGCGCTTAATGACAGCAACAAGGTAACACCTATTATAGCAAAATTATATTTTTTCATATCCGTTGTTTTTAGAAACCTAAATTTAAAGAGAAAGTAAATGTACGTGCATAAGGATAAGAGAGACCTCTTTCTTGATGAATAGAAGAAATACGAGCAATATTATTCATATTAAATTGTACACGCAACATACTGAGATTGATAGGAGCAAGCAACTTATTGCTAAACTCATAGGCCAAAGTAAATGAATTAAATTCGAGTGTATTATTATCCTGCACGAAACGAGAAGTCGGTCGTGTCGTTTGGTAACGGTCTTTTATTGATTTCAGCATAGTTACATCTCCCGGCTGTTTCCATCTGTCAGTCAATACCCGTTTATCTGCATTGACTTCGTAAATATTCACATTTTCGACCTTGTTTACCAACGTGCTATTATACAGCTGCCCGCTACATTCGTATTTGAAAGTAGCATACATAGTGAATTGCTTATAACGTAGATTTACACCAAAAGCTCCTTGTGCAGTAGGTTCCGTATCGCCTATGATCACCTGATCCGATGAATTCCAATCGGAAGTAATTGTTCCATCTTTCTTCAGAAAAGTCTCTTGACCATCCGAAGGATTAATACCTAATGACTGCATTCCCCAAATGGAAGTCAACGAACCGCCCTCTGTATATTTCATAAAAGGTTTACTATACTTAGAATCCTGCATGGTACCTATATTCTTATCATAATCGGCAAAGTATGTGTCTACACGATCATTATAAGCCTTTAATGATTCTGAGATCTTTAATATTTTATTCTTATTATGTGCCAGGTTACCAAACAAAGTTACTGTCCAATCTCTATTTTTGAATACATCGGCTCTGATATCCAACTCAATACCACGATTCTGTACCTCTCCGAGATTATCACGATATACGGTGAAACCTGTTGATGAAGGAAGAGTAACATCCGTAATCAAATCGACCGTTTTCTTGTTATACCAAGAGAATCTGAATAAAACCGCATCGTTGAGCAATGATATATCCGTACCGATATCAAAAGTGTTAGTACGTTCCCATTTCAAGTTTTCATTCCCCATGTAATAAAGTAATACACCGGCTCCGGTTCCATATTTATCCGATAAGATCTGATAAGTGTTCTTTGCTGCATAAGCCGGAAAATTGACTTTACCAATCTGACCATAAGAACCGCGAATCTTGAATTGGCTAAATAATGTCTGCTGTTTCATAAACGGATAATTATGAATATTCAATCCGGCTCCAAACGACCAGAAAGGAGCGAATTTCTTTTTCGAGCCAAATTCCGAAGAACCATCCATACGGAAAGAGGCATCCATCAGATAAATGTTATCATACGTATAGTTGGTAGAAAGGAATGTACCCATTAATCGGGTATGATTATCCGAAAACGAAGGCTTGGTAGCGATTTCATCCGCATAATTCGGAGAGTCCAGCTTACCGGAAGGAAATCCACGATACAGCGCACTCTCCGATTCATCCTTGGTTTCACGTATATTCAAACCTAAAGAAAAATTCATGTGATTACGGTTTACTGTCTGTACATAATTTGCCAATAAGTTAGCATTCCAATAAATACTTTGCGAACGGCCGGACAATAATTCTCCTTTAGGATCACTATCCGCATAATTGACATATTTACCGCTTCCCGGATCTGTAAATTGCCTGGATTCATCATCACGTTTTGTTACGGAGAACTGTGCTTTCAACTGAAAGACATCCGCCAGATGATAATTTAGGCTTAGGTTGTTAGTCAAGTCCGTATAAGACGAACGATCATAACTGCTCAACATGGTAGCATCATACAAAGGATTACGGAGATTCGAAGTTCCCGTATGCCAAGTAGTCAGATATTCCACGTAATTACCTTCTTCATCTTTAAATGAGTCATAGGGTTGCCTGGAAGTATAATCAGAAAAAGTCCCATACGGAGAATTCTCCGACTTTACAGAGTTGAATGTCACATAATTCTTGATTTGCAGATTGTTAATACGATAATCGATGTAAAATCCTCCTCCCGCACGCTTTCGATATGAACCTTTCATTACTCCATTCTGAATGTCATAGTTCATCTCAGCACCGAAACGGATATCATTAACGCCTCCCTCTATATAAAGACTGTGTTTGTGATTAAAACCGTTTCGTAACGGCTGTGCAATCCAATCGGTATCAATACCCTTTAATATATTATTCTGTTTTGCCAGATACTCTTTCTGTAAGTTCAGGGCTGTACTGGGCGAGTCGCTTTCATAAAGTCCGGCCAGACGTTCAGCCTCAAGTTTCTCACTGGCATTCATCAGATTATAGTCAGATATGTCCGGAGCTGTGAGTTCTGCAGAGAAATTATAGTTCACACGCAATCTGCCGGGAACCGGTGCTTTCGTTTCAATCACAATCACCCCATTTGCCGCACGTGAACCATATATGGCAGTAGCGGCCGCATCTTTTAAAATCGTAATCCGTTCTATACGGTTAGGGTCAAAGTCATACACTTTCGACACAGATACCTCAAAACCATCCATAATAAAAATAGGAGTGTTCGGATTATTTGAAAGAGCGGATTGGGAAACTGCATCCTTATCCAATTCCATGACTCCGACACCGGAACGTCCACGGATATAAAACTCCGGCAAACTATTGGGATCTGACCCCATTTCATTATTAACCGCTATCCGTAAAGAAGGATCGTACACTTGCAATACATCAATCATATTACGTGTAGACACTTTCAATAAGTCATCTTTTGTGACGGTTACCGCATTTCCGGTAAAACTTGTACGTTTCACACTCGAATAACCATTCACGACCACTTCATTCAAACTATTCGAGTTTTCTTCCAAAAAGATCTGTAAAGGTTTATTAGCAACGACCTTTACAGATTTGTTCTTGTAGCCTATATATGATGCAACAACCTCCTTTGTATCTGCCGGAACTTCCAATGAGAAATCTCCATCCAAAGTAGCCGCTGTCCCCACCGTGCGCTTATCATTCTTCATAATAAAAACGGTAGCTCCTGCTAACGGAGATCCATCTTTACTATCCATTACTTTTCCTGTAAGTTTGATCTTCTTCTCCTTTTTTCTCAGATGGATAACAAATACTCCGTTTTGTTTTTGGGCAACCAAGTTAGTACCACTTAAACAAGCAGTTAATGCAACTTCCGGTGTCACATTATCCACGTTTACCGTAATATCAGTTACTGACTTCACATCTTCATCACTATACATGAGATTCAGATTTGATTGCCGTTTAATCTCATTAATGGCCTCAAGCAAGGATACATGATTCAAATGTAAACTAACAGAGTGTTCCTGCGCCAAAATTGGAAAGGTCGTAAACAGCAACCAGCATGCAAATGCCATTCTTAACGCTATCGCCTGTATAACTGCCAGACTATAGCCTGTTTTAGAAAGCTCTTTCATCATTAAAAATTAAAGTTAGTATTTATATTTATGAAGTTTAATCGATATAAACAGTACGCCCTTTGACAGAGAAACTCACTTTTTCTGTAAGTTCTATCATACGTACAAAGTCTACAAAATCTTTAGAACGCGGCAACTCTCCGCTGAACAGTGTATGCCTTCTTTCTTCTGAAACCCATACTATCCGGATGTCATACCAGCGTGCTGCTTCTTCCATAATCTGTTCCAAAGTAGAACTGCGGAAAACAAACATATCATCCTTCCAGGATACGACTTCCTGTACATTGGCAGTTACTACATCTATCTCTTGATTGTCTGTAACAACAGCAGTCTCACCCGGATGAAGCTCTATAATATCCTCTGTTTCATGGGATGAAACCAACACTTTTCCCTGTACCAGTGTGGTTACCAACTTCTTTTCTTCCCGGTAACTCCTCAGATTAAAAGAAGTACCTTTTACCTCCACCCGGCCATAATCGGTTTCAATAATAAACGGCCAACTATCGTGATGCGACACCTCAAAATACATTTCTCCGCTTGCTTTCACAATTCGTTGATCAGAAGCAAAAGCAGATGGATAGTATAACTCCGAATCAGAATTTACCCAAACTTTAGTTCCATCGCAAAGAGTTATGTCATACTTACCATTTCTTGGAACAAACAGTTTATTTTTCCTCTTTGTATCTGTTCCTTTTTTATTGTCAAGAATATGAATACCTGCTTCATCTCTAATAGCATAATTTTCTCCTACCAATGCCAGACGTATACGGGAGTTCAAATAATATTCGCTCCCATCAACCAAAGATAGTATAGCTTTGGAGTCTCCCGCTCTAATAGCGGTCAGATCATCTTGATACTCGAATTGATGAACATCAGATTGAATAATCCAAAGAGCACCTGCAGACAATAGCAAGGCAAAAACGGCAGCACAAGAAACGACCTTTACTAATAATGCCCGTTTCTTCTTTTTGGCAATGCCAGTCTTAATACTTTTCCAGATTCTTTCCGAGCTTTCATATTCTTTTTCTTTCACGATAGACCGTGCTCTAAAATACTCAGCATCCTGATATTTCTGATATAATCTCCGGTTTCTGTCTGAAGCATTACGCCATACATCTAATTCATTGCGTTCCTCTTCAGATTCTTTTCCTTTAATAGATTTTACGATTAGCGCAGCAATGCGATAAATGTCATTATATCCCATAATCTTGTCGTTATTTACTTAAAGACACACGAGCTGGAGAAATTAGTCGCTTCGTGGTTACTTTTTTTTCAAGAAATTATTCTTTTGTCAGTTACCCGGCCCAAAAGTTATGATTTAGATAAGAACAACCAGACTGTATGCCCGACATGAAAGTTTCTTTTTCAAGCTACTCTTAGCTCGTTTCTTGTACGCATTTACCGCATTCCGAGTAACTCCCATTATTTGCGCTATTTCATCTGCATGTTTGCCCTCCAGACTAAGTTCGATCACTTTACGATAAGATTCCGGGAGTTCTGTTATCGCTTTACTCAACTCAATAAAAACTTCTTCATCCAGCATGACTTCTTCAAAAGCCTCATCCGTGATTTTCTCAATGCAGCGCTGCTCCATTGCCTGCGAACGAATATAATTAAAGCAACCATACTTTACTGCTGAATAAAGATAATCTTTCACTGATTCAATCTTATCCAACTCCTTCCGCTTCTCCCATAATTTTAGAAACACATCTTGAATAATGTCTTCAGCAGCTGTACGAGGAACAAAATGACTAGCTACAACTAAGAGGGAAAGATGGTATCTTTCAAAAAGAAGTTCGAAGTTTTCTTCATTCTTCTTATTTTTTCCCCACTCAATTGGTTGGATAATCATAGGCTTATAATAAAACGAAGGAATAGTAATTAGTTCCAAATATATCTTATGGCTGGACAAAGTTATACTATTTTTCCAATAAAACATATATTTTTTGTTTTCTTCGGGCAAAAACCGTATTTTTGTAACCGATTCACTGGTAGGGGTGCCTTAACATGACGGGCTGAGAACATACCCATAGAATCTGATCCGGGTAATGCCGGCGTAGAGAACTAATTAGTAAGCAAGATGAAAAAAATTGTATGGATGGCCATCGCCTTATCGGGCGTAGGCATCACTGTTCATGCACAGACGAGTGTAAAGGATAGTATGAGAGTAGTAAACCTGCAAGAAGTGCAGGTAGTATCCACGCGTGCCACCGCCAAAACTCCCGTGGCATTCACCAATATAGGCAAAGCGGAATTGAAGAAGGTTAACTTCGGACAGGACATCCCTTATCTGTTAAGCATGACTCCTTCTACACTGACCACATCGGATGCAGGAGCAGGTATCGGCTACACGACTCTTCGCGTGCGCGGAACCGACGGTACACGTATCAACATCACGGTAAACGGCATACCGATGAACGATGCTGAAAGCCATAATCTGTTCTGGGTAAATATGCCCGACTTTTCTTCCTCCGTAAAAGATATGCAAGTGCAACGCGGCGCAGGTACGTCTACCAATGGGGCAGGTGCCTTCGGAGCCAGCGTTAATATGCAGACTGAAGGTGCATCCATGAAGCCGTATGCCGAATTCAACGGTTCATACGGTTCATTCAACACGCACAAGGAAACGGTGAAAGTGGGAACTGGTTTGCTCAATAATCATTGGACGTTTGACGCCCGTCTTTCCAACATCGGTACGGACGGATACATAGACCGCGCTTCGGTAGACCTGAATTCTTACTACCTGCAAGGAGGCTACTTTGCAGAAAACACATCTGTGAAGCTGATTGCATTTGCCGGAAAAGAAAAGACATATCACGCCTGGGGATACGCAACCAAAAAGGAAATGGAGGATTTCGGCAGACGCTACAACCCCTGTGGCGAGATGTACACCGATGCCAACGGCAACAAGCATTTTTATGACGACCAAACGGATAATTATCTGCAAAAGAATTATCAACTTCTCTTCAATCACACTTTCTCAACGGCTTGGAACCTAAACGTTGCCTTACATTATACCAAAGGTGACGGCTATTACGAAGAGTACAAAGACGGCAGATCCCTTATAGAATATGGCCTGAAACCATTCACAATTGATGGAACCGAAATAACCAAAAGTGATTTAGTCCGTCAGAAGAAAATGGACAACAAATTCGGCGGCGGCGTTTTTTCTCTCAATTATACAGTCAACAGGCTGAATGCGTCTCTAGGAGGTGGTTTGAATCAATACCGGGGCAATAACTTCGGAAGAGTTCCTTGGGTGAAGAATTATGTGGGCACTCTATCTCCCGACCATGAATATTACCGCAATAAATCCAAAAAGACCGATGGCAATATTTATCTGAAAGCAAACTACGATCTTACCAGAGGATTAAGCGCGTATGCCGATCTTCAGTATCGACACATCGACTATACCATTGACGGCAACAATGATAAATATGACTGGAGCAAAAATGCCCTGCGTCCACTGGCAGTAGACAAGAAGTTCGATTTCTTTAACCCGAAAGTCGGATTAAACTGGAACATCACGTCCAACCATCGCGTTTATGCCTCTTTCTCGGTTGCTCAAAAGGAACCGACCAGAAACAATTATACGGATGGCGATCCGGATTCGTATCCCAAAGCAGAAAAATTACTCGACTATGAAGCGGGATATACTTTCGCCAACCAATGGCTGACAGCAGGTGCAAACTTCTACTACATGGATTATACCGACCAACTGGTTCTGACCGGAGCTTTAAATGACATCGGTGAAGCACTGACCGAAAACGTGCCGGACAGTTATCGTATGGGAGTCGAGCTAATGCTGGGAATCAAACCGTGTAAATGGTTTCAATGGGATATAAACGCTACATGGAGCAAAAACCGCATCCAGGATTTTGTAGAAAGCCTGCCGGGCTACCATTATAATGAAAACGGCAGTTCTACTTCCCTCCCGACTGTTCAGATCAAGCATAAAGACACTCACATCGCTTTCTCACCTGACTTTCTATTTAATAACCGTTTCTCATTCAATTATAAGGGATTCGAAGCGGCTCTGCAATCGCAGTTCGTAAGCAAGCAGTATATGACAAATGCGGAAGTAGAAGAATTGACTCTTGATAAATATTTTGTCAGTAACCTCAATCTGGCGTACTCCTTCCGTCCCAAGAAGGTGTTGAAAGAAGTCACGGTAGGGTTCACTGTGTACAATCTGTTTAATGAAAAATATGAAAACAACGGTTGGGCCTCGAGCGACTACACCGATACGGTGGAGAATCGGGGAAACTATGCCGGATATGCAGCGCAGGCAGGAACAAACGTTATGGGACATGTTTCTTTCCGCTTTTAATACCACAGGGCTATGGAATTGAATTTTCTGGAAATATTCGGTACGATTGTCGGGCTAGTCTACCTTTGGTTGGAGTACCGGGCAAGTATCTACCTTTGGATAGCAGGCATTGTGATGCCTGCCATCTATATCTTCGTATATTACAAAGCAGGACTGTATGCCGATTTCGGTATCAATATCTACTATCTGATAGCTGCCATCTACGGTTGGTTCTTCTGGATGTGGGGACACAGAAAGAAGAAAGGTCAACAGTCGGCAGATGCTTCAACCGGTGACAAACCCAAAGACCTTCCTATCGTGCATACTCCATGGAAATGTTACTTACCTCTTTTTCTGGTATTTATTGTTGCATTCATCGGCATTGCATGGATACTGATCGAATATACGGACAGTAACGTGCCCTGGCTGGATAGTTTTACCACGGCATTGAGCATTGTCGGCATGTGGATGCTGGCACGCAAATACGTCGAGCAATGGTTTGCCTGGATTCTTGTGGATATTGTCTGCTGCGGACTTTATATCTACAAAGACCTTTATTTTACTTCTGCTTTATACGGACTTTACTCCATTATAGCTATCTTTGGCTACTTTAAATGGAAAAAAATAATGAGCGTACAATGATAAGTGAACACTATACTCCCGAAGCCGTCATACTTGCCAACGGCGAATATCCTACGCATGTGCTTCCCCTGAAAATACTGGAAGAGGCTAAATTCGTGATTTGTTGCGATGGAGCAGCCAACGAATATATCTTACGTGGACATACTCCCGATATTATTATTGGCGACGGAGATTCTCTTTCGCCGGAAAACAAAACACGCTTTTCGGACATTATTCACCATATAGCCGATCAGGAAACGAATGACCAAACCAAAGCTGTCCACTTCCTGCAAGAAAAAGGCTACCGGAGAATAGCCATCGTCGGTGCTACCGGAAAACGGGAAGACCACACATTAGGAAATATCAGTTTGCTGCTGGATTATATGAAAAGCGGTATGGAAGTACGAACCGTTACGGATTACGGAGTATTTATTCCCGCAAATGGCACGCAGACTTTTATGTCTCACACAGGCCAACAAATTTCCATTATCAATTTCGGAGCGAAAGGATTGAAAGGGGAAGGATTGGTTTATCCGCTTAGCGACTTTACGAATTGGTGGCAAGGAACTCTTAATGAAGCTACAAGCAATCGTTTTACCATTCAATGCACGGGAGAGTATTTAGTGTTTCTAGCTTCTATGTAAACCGATATTAATTCTCAAACATTCTCATCACTATGAGAAAAAATTCTCACTGCGATGAGAAAAAATACTCATAGTAATGAGAACTTTTTCTCATTGCGGTGAGAATCTTTCTTTCATTTCAATAGACTGACAACGCTTCATAGTTCACTGTGTAACAGTCTATTAAGACTAATTACAATGAAAGTAAATAGCTCTTGAAATCTGCAAACTCTTTCGTCATTTGCAAACTCTTCTTTTCGCCTTTCATAAATTCCTGCAATTTGGCAGGTATCTCTACTGATTCACCGATAATGCTTTCCACTGTTTCAAGGAATTTGGCCGGATGAGCCGTTTCAAGAAATACACCCGTTTCGCCTTCTTTCAAGCCTTCTACCAATGCACGGTATCCGCAAGCTCCGTGAGGATCGAGGAGATAATGATGTTCTTTCCAAGTTTCTTTCACCGTTTCACGGATCTGTTCATCGGTATAAGTTGTTCCTGAAATTTCGGCAGAGATAGCAGCGTGCGAACCATTATACAAATCAAGTACACGGGCAAAGTTGCTAGGATCTCCCACGTCCATGGCGTTAGCGATTGTTGCAATAGACGGACGGGGATTGTATTTACCTGTTTGCAGATATTGATAGAAAATATCGTTGCGGTTGTTGGCAGCAATAAAACGCTTCACAGGCAATCCCATTTTCTTTCCGAATAATCCTGCGGTGATATTTCCGAAGTTTCCGCTAGGTACGCAGATGACGGCGTTATCCGCTTTTCCGGCACGCTTCAGTTGAGCGTATGCATAGAAATAATAAAATGCTTGCGGCAGGAAACGGGCTACATTGATGGAATTGGCAGAAGTCAATGATAGATGTTCATTCAGTTCCTTATCCATGAAAGCAGCTTTTACCAATGCCTGGCAATCATCAAACGTTCCGTCCACTTCGAGCGCAGTGATGTTCTGTCCCAGTGTAGTGAATTGCTTTTCCTGTATTTCGCTGACTTTTCCTTTCGGATAGAGCACATATACATGAATACCGTCCACACCCAGAAAACCGTTAGCCACAGCACTTCCCGTATCACCGGAAGTGGCTACCAGTACATTTACATTCTTTTGTCCTTCCTTCTTAATGAAGTATCCCAGCAGACGTGCCATGAAACGACCGCCTACATCTTTGAAGGCTAGTGTCGGTCCGTGGAAAAGTTCGAGCGAGTAGATGTTATCCGCTACTTTCACCAAAGGTACATCAAAACTTAAGGTATCATATACAATCTGTTTCAGAGTGTCGGCAGGAATATCCTCACCGAAGAAAGCATCGGCTACACGGTAAGCTATTTCCTGAAAAGACAACGTATCAATTGTATCGTAAAACTCTTGTGGAAGAGGCTTGATAGACATAGGCATAAACAACCCTTTATCGGCTGCAAGACCTTTTACAACTGCTTCCTGTAAAGAAGCCACCGGCGCTTGTTTATTCGTACTATAATATTTCATGGAATGATATTTTTAGTGCTCACCACAGATTACACAGATTTACACAGATATTTTCTCTATTATTACATAATACAAAAGTCTCTTATCACTTTAAATCTGTGCGAATCTGTGTAATCTGTGGTGAACATTATTTCATAAATTCTTTAATAAACTCGTCTTCTTTCAACACACCGTAACTACCATTGCAGGCAGATACTTCGTCGTAAGTTTGCACCTCGTCCGGCTCAATTCCCGGATACCAGATAAGGAACGGGATAGGATCGGAAGTGTGCGTGCGAAGTTCGCAGGGAGTAGGATGGTCAGGCAATACGGCTATTGCTACCGGTTCATCCCAATCTTTCACTGCTTCGTAGATAGGTCCTACGGCACGTTTATCCAGATTCTCGATAGTGAGAAGTTTCAAGTCGATGTCTCCTTCGTGTCCGGCCTCATCGCTGGCTTCGATATGAAGATAGACAAAGTCATCGGTTTTCAAGGCTTCCAATGCAGCAGCCACTTTATTTTCATAATTCGTATTATACAGGCCGGTTGCCCCTTCTACCGCAATACGACGTAATCCGGCATAATAACCGATTCCGTTTATCAGATCGACTGCCGAAATCACCGCACCTTTTTTCACTTGCGGGAAAGTTTCGGAGAAAGTAGTCATCTGCGGACGATAACCGGGGCTCCAGGGCCAAATACTATTGGCGGGGTCTTTACCTTCAGATATACGTTTCAGATTCAACGGATGATTCTTCAACAGTTCCTGTGATTTTAGAATCAGGTCGTTAATCAGGTCTGCCGTTTCTTGTGCTTCCGGGGTCAATGGTTTCACCATCAATGGGCGGAAAGGTTTCAAAGGAACATCGTGCGGAGGAGTACAGTCCAGTTCTTTATTTCCTCCCTTGATAACCAATAGATGACGGTACTGGACTCCTGTGTGGAACCGTACGCGGTCATTGCCTAGTTTCTCTTGCAGGTATTGAATCAATACGTCCGCTTCTTCTGTAGATATGTGTCCGGAGGAGTGATTCTTCAGAATTTTTCCTTCCACACAAATCAGGTTACAACGCATTGCCATCTCGCCCGGTTTCAAATCCACGCCGATACTGGCAGCTTCCAGCGGTCCACGACCTTCGTACACTTTCGGAAGATATATCCCAACACTGACATGTTGGCTACTTCACTACCCGGATGGAAACCTTCCGCCACGGTAATCAGGCGGCCGTTACGCCCCATTCGGGCTAACTGATCCATATATGGCGTCTTCGCATATTGCAGGAGCGTCTTGTCCCCTAATGACTTCACTGGCCAATCGGCCATTCCGTCTCCCAATATAATGATATGCTTCATTTCTTTTGAAAATTAAGAATGAAGAATGATGAATGAAGAATTGGCTGCACCATTACGCTGCATAGTAATTCTTCATTCTTCATTTTTAGTTCTTCATTTAATTAAACGTTTGCGATGCTCATGATGTCGGCAAATACTCCGGCAGCTGTTACTCCGGCGCCGGCGCCG
>NZ_QTMZ01000030.1:0-71315 GCF_003602935.1 Bacteroides sp. AM54-2NS | reverse complement strand
ATATATACAGTATAATATCTTCCGTTCCTGTGTACCCTGCGTTTCATGTAGCCATTAAATTGCGCCCACATTCCGATTTGAAGTTTATTGTCCCGTACATTATTCTTCAAGGCTTTAATTCTGATTTCATGATAGGTAAGTTCTTTCATAGTAATTAATAAGATTAGAATAGGTTAGTAGTAATGAATCTCGGTAGGTTGCAGATAATCTGAATGTTATGTCATTTGAGGTACTGCAAAGGTAATAAATGTCAGTGGCATTGCCTAACCATTATACCACAATCGGGAATGACAGACTACAGGATAAAACAAATCCCGATAATCCAAGTTAGTGATAACCGGACTATCAGGATTATAGCATATTCAACCTTTTATGAGGTGGGGCATATAAATTGAACATTCTTCCCTAAAAGGTTGAATGGCTGTACTACACTTTCTCTCTTACAAGCAACAGGGCTTTATCCTTCTTAATCCACACTTCTTTAGTTTCAAAGTATGAATTGATACTTTGGGCTGTTATCTTATTAGGCGGAGTAACTCCCAATAACTCGAATATACGAATCAGTTCTTCTTTAATATAGGTTAGTCTGTACTTCATTCCTACCTTGAATGAGGTCTTTATCAGTTGGATAGTCTCCGTTCCTTTGGCTCCCAACAGGTATTGTGCAACTATCATCCGCTTCTTGATTTCAGGATAGGAGTAATCCAGTTCTTCAATCACTTCCTTGCCTACCAGTTCGTATGCTTCAACTATGAATGAATCCGTTCTTCTCAAATCAGTTTTAAATTCACGTTCCTGTTCTGTAAGGTCATTATTGCCTAGATATTCCAGTAACTTGACAATCTGCGTTCTCCTATCCTTTGTGCTAAGCGTCTTCAACCCCCGTTTGAATCGTAGGTCTTCATCTGTAAGGGCGGGACGGTCAGACAATGCAAATACGGAAGGCGTTAATATATCATTATGCTGTTCATAAGCCCGTTGAAGTGACTTCACATCCCGATAATATCCAGTTACCAGTGCATCATTTATATAGTTGTCAACAGCAAACCAGTTCTTGTTACCGTCTATGTCCAACATCTGATTGAATGGCAAACTGTCCATTGCAGCTTTATATGCTACCCTTGCCCCTTTACTGGCTGCCGCATCATAAAATGTTTTGAGTGTATTATATACTTCCTCGCTTGTCCTGACAAACTCATCCAGTTCTTCCTCGGTTCTCTGTGGCAGTTCGTACTTGCTATTGGTAACGTGGGTGACAGCCGTTATTCCATTCCTGAATCTGCCTATAATCTGGACTACATCGGAATATGGGTCAAACATCGTCTGTTCTGCAAAGTACACATCAGTAACCAGTATGACATAAGGCTTGAAGTCCAGTTCAATATCCACCGCATTAAAGAAGCGACTGGTAAAGAAGTTGTATTGGCTCATCCTCTCTATATCCCAGTTCTCATAACATCGGTTGAAGTTATTCTGCTTTAACTTGTCTATGCTCTTGGGGGCGCAGAATACGGAAGACTTGTCAAACAGTTTAAGTTGGGATATTATAGAGTAGATAATACCTACAGAATTTATGAATATGAAGAAAGGTCTGTCTTTGTCTTGTCCTGTTATGAATGGCATCCAACCAAATTCCTCCCAAACTTCCCTTAATATGTTGGTTGAAGGCTTTATATCAATCTCCTTAGCGTAATCGTATGTAGGTTCAATCTTAATGATACTGAAACCGTTCTCTTCAAAACGTGGGTCACTGAATTTAAGCGGAGTTGCAGATACCAGTGCCTTCCCCTTGAACTTGAAGAAGTCATTCATAGGCAGGACAATATCACTTCTATAATCCACGTCCTTTATAGTCTTGTGAGCTTCATCAATAAGTAGGAAACAGGTATTATATATCTTGCCGTTAAATATCAGAAACGCATCTTTAACCTTCGTGAAGCTTTCGGGTGTAGTGAGTATCTTATAATATTTCCCCCTGCTTGCTCCTAGATATTTGATAATCCTGTCAGTAGTGACACCCTCATAGACACCCAGCAAATTGTCATTCTTATGTTTGTCGGAATTACATTTACCGATTATTACAGGAACGTTCGGTTCTATGATAATGGAATGTCTTTGAGCCTTAATCTCGCTATAAGTCGCACCGATACCTGTCAGGGTCTTATAAAGAATGACATTGGACGGTATTTCTTCCAATACATCTGACAGATGTTTGTCCGGTGAATCAATCTCGATATATGTGGTTTCCATTTATTAAAGTAAAATAAAGTCACGTGCCTTTAGATATTCCAACAGCTCGTCTGTCTTCTTTAATTTAAATATCACCTTCCCGTTATCAAATGCCGATATGGCTCTTACAAATCCGCTTCCGTCTCTAGGCAGAGGACTGAACTGTACTGTCATTTTGCTTTCAATGAAGTTCTTCAACATACATAACTGGAAGTCTTCCTCTTCTTCTATCTCTCCCTGTATTCCGAACGGTTTCGCATCTATGTCCTCAACCTCACCATTGACAAGATAGTTCATAAGCCAGTAAACGTTATCTTCCTTAAAGATAACATATTTAAATGCGCTGACAGTTTTTGATTCAATCCATGCGCATGAGTAATTGGTTATGTCCTCATTGAAGAAGCCTATTGTAAGCTTCTCACCTCTAAGCATAAGTTTCTTTATTTGATTATGCGCATCAGAATTGCCGTAATTGGATAGTTTATGTTTCATGTGTAATGTTGTATAATTAAATGCTTCAAATATATAAATAAAATCCCACCTGCAATAATTACAAGTGGGATTAATTGAAAGTACTATAACAAGTTCTTCATTGCATCATTTAATTGCCTGTTCTCAAAGCTATCCAAATAAATTTGTGTCACCCTTTCCGAACTATGCCCCAACGATTCGCTGATAACAGAAGTAGATACTCCGGAACGTTTCAAAACTGTCGCATAGGAATGGCGGGCGACATAACTGGAAATCTTTAATTCAATACCCAACTCCTTTCCAATATCAGCCAAATATCCATTAACGTTATCCAACACATCATATATCCGGTTTCTTATTTGCCGTGGTGTCCGCTCACGATTATCCAGTACTGGAAATACATATTTACGCTGTGAGGAACGATAGCGGTTCACTATCTCAACAGCCTTCTCTTGTAACGGTAACATTATTAACTTCTTCGTCTTCTGACGAATATACACCAAACGTTCACCGTCAAAGTTCTTATCTGTAAGAAAAGCCATGTCCGTGAAGTTAATGCCACCCATTAAATAAGAGAACGTAAACATATCAACCGCCAATCTCTTATAGAAACGTGCCCTTGACACATCATATTCAATAACCTGCTTCACCTGTTCTTTTGTTATAGCACGTTTAGCTGTCTCCTTATGTAATTTAGAGACTTTGTATTTTTTAAACGGATAACAATCCACCTTCACTATACCTTCAGCCAAAGCCAAGTTATAAACAGCCCGCAATGTCCTAAAACGTATGCCAATGGTATTATCCGCCAAATTACAGCGTCTCAGCCAAGATTCATACGCTTTTAACCAATTTACATCAATTTCGGAGAAGTAAATGTCTAAATGCCCTCTATACTTCAACAGAGAGTTACATACCTGTTGTACAGAAAGCGCATACCCTAACCTACCCTCGTCTTTAAGTTGAGCTATATACTCATTAAACAGTTCACCGACCGTTCTAGCCTTCTGTACAGGCACAACTGCTTCAATCAAAGATGCAGATGAATACTCCCGATTCTCCGCAGAGAACTCAAGCACACATTCAGCATACTTCTGTTCATGCTCATTAATAACCTTTATTAACTGTTCCCTATTGGGACAATTACGCTTAGGACTATTCTTCTTAAAATCCCAATATTTAGGATTTACAGAGATTCCAAGACCGACATACTTCCGTTTGCCGTCTTTGCACACACAAATCATTAATGGATGCTCACCATTACTAAGAGTTTTAGACCTGTAACACAACACATTAACCGTTGCTTTCATACACATTTCCGGTTTACATCTTGGTTTACATAAGTCGCATAAATCAACCTTAAAACGGGCTAAAATCAGGATTTGAGACAGAATGAATCAGTGATAAACGGATAAATAAAAAGCTCCGTAAATCAAAGATTTACAGAGCTTTTAATCAGGAATACTCGTACTCGAAGCGGGACTTGAACCCGCACAGCCGCAATGGCCAAAGGATTTTAAGTCCTTCGTGTCTACCATTCCACCATTCGAGCATCCTTTCAAAGAAAGAGCGGAAAACGAGACTCGAACTCGCGACCCTAACCTTGGCAAGGTTATGCTCTACCAACTGAGCTATTTCCGCGTTTTTTCAACGGGTGCAAAGATAAGTAGTTTACTTGTTTCTGCCAAATCTTTTCGGAGGAAAGTTTAAAAAACTATCCTCCGAAAGTTTATTTTATCTTCCAAGCAGTGCTTTCTCCGCTTTCTCCATTCCACAAAAGTTGAATCCATCAATCACTTGCTGCATCAATGCGGAGATTTCTGCATTACAGAGGTTACCTATACTACCTTCATGAGTATGGTGTACTTCTTTAGTATGCGAGAATTTACCTGCTTCAATATCCAAACCCACCTTTTTATATGCATCACGGAAAGGCATACCCTCACGCGCCAAACGATTTACCTCTTCCACACTAAAAATAAGAAGGTATTTGTCATCATCAAGAATACGTTCATTTACCTTTATTTCATTCATGATATAGGTTGTCATCTGCAAACAGTCTTTCAATTCCTGAAAAGCAGGAAGGAAAACTTCTTTGATAATCTGCAAATCACGGAAATAGCCGGAAGGCAGATTGTTCGCAATCATCATAATCTGTTGGGGAAGCGATTGCAATTTATTGCATTTAGCACGTGTCAGTTCAAACACATCAGGATTCTTCTTATGAGGCATAATGCTGGATCCTGTGGTGCAGTCATCGGGCAACTTGACGAAACCGAAGTTTTGACTGTTAAACATACAGGCGTCAAAAGCTAATTTGGAGATTGTTCCGGCAATCGTAGCCAATGCAAAAGCAACATTGCGTTCCATCTTTCCACGCCCCATTTGAGCATATACAACATTGTAATCCATTGAATCAAAACCTAATAAGTCAGTCGTCATGGTACGGTTCAGAGGAAAAGACGAACCATATCCGGCTGCTGAACCTAACGGATTACGATTGCACATTTTAAATGCTGCCTGCAAAAACAGCATATCGTCCATAAGACTCTCGGCGTAGGCACCAAACCACAAGCCAAAAGAAGAAGGCATTGCAATCTGCAGGTGTGTATACCCCGGCATCAAAACGTTTTATATCGTTCGCTCTGACGGATCAAGACATGAAAAAGTTGTTCTACCGCTTCGGCAACCTCTTTTATTTGCGTACGGGTAAAAAGTTTCAAGTCCAACAGAACCTGATCATTTCTGGAACGGCCACTATGTATTTTCTTTCCGATATCACCCAAACGACGGGTCAACATCAGTTCTACCTGTGAATGTACATCTTCTACCCCGTCTTCTATCACAAATTCACCTTTTTCGGCCGAGGCATATATACTCTTCAATTCCACCAGCAACTGGTCCAGTTCTTCTTTTGTCAACAACCCAATGCTTTCAAGCATCGTAATATGAGCCATAGAACCAAGTACATCATGCTTGGCCAAATAAAGATCCATCTCACGATCACGACCTACCGTGAAACGTTCGATATCCTTATTTACCTGTACGGACTTCTCCCAAAGTTTCTGTGCCATAAAAAAAAGTTTAATATTCAATAACTGCCAGCATATCAACCATCTTCTCCAAACCTTCCTGGAGAGGTTTCTGCACCATTGCTTTCATAAATGGATTAAGATCCATTCCGATAGTAACCTTCACTTTACACTCTTCTTCTGCAGTTTCAACCAGTTGAATCCACATATTAAAGGGAAGAGGAGAGTTAGTTGTTGCCAACTTTATACATTTACAAGGATCGCGCTCTACAATTTGCAAAGTCAATTGTCCAATAGGGGAAACACTAAAACTCAACGTGTCCGAATCAAAACTCAAATCCTGCACCTTATCTTTTGGCAAACGGTCTTTGACTGCTTCCAGATTACTTAAATCCGAAAGTTTATTATATACGCGCTCCTGGCTGTAAGGTATTACCTTGACACTACTCTCAAAATTACTCATAAACTTCTATTAGTATAAAACAAAAAAAGAACAATCCGGCCAAATATTGTCCGAACAGTTCTTTTTACCAAATATGTTTGATCAAAAAAATGAATCTTATTTTCCAGCATCCCAATGAGCAGGGTCTTTACGCCATTCGTTCAATGTCTGTATGTCTTCTTTTTCAATATAACCTGTACGAAGAGCAACATCAAGCACTGCTTCATAATTGGTCAACGTTACCAAAGTCACCTTCGCATTTTTGAATGCCTCTTCTGCTACCGGGAATCCATACGTATAAGCTGCAACCATACCGATCACTTCGCAACCATCGCGACGAATTGCTTCAACAGCCTTCAAACTACTACCACCTGTAGAAATCAAATCCTCGACGACTACGACTTTCATACCCGGACGAAGTTCACCTTCAATCAGGTTCTCCAATCCATGATCTTTGGGGGTAGAACGAACATACACGAACGGTAGATTCAATGCATCAGCCACTAAAGCTCCCTGCGGGATAGCACCTGTAGCCACACCAGCAATCGCATCCACCTGTCCGAATCGTTCCAATATCAGACGTGTAATTTCAATCTTCACAAAATTACGAAGAGAAGGATAGGACAGAGTTTTACGGTTGTCACAGTAAAAGGGGGATTTCCATCCAGAAGCCCATGTAAAAGGGTTAGCGGGTTGAAGTTTAATAGCTTTAATCTTCAACAGTTTCTCCGCAAATAGTCTCTCTAAGTTTTTCATAACTAAACTAACTATTAATTATTTGCCGCAAAAGTACAGAAATTGAACGAGAATAAAAAGAAGAATCCGTTTATTTTTTCAGTCAATTTGTTCCTCTTCATCGGGAATGTCGATACAACGCTTAATATCTTTCAGTTCAAAACCACGACTCATAGCGAATCGCATCAACTTTCCATTCAATTCATAATCGTCTGCTGCATGGATACTTTTCCGTTTGGAAGCCAACAGGTCACGCAGAATAGAAAGGTATTCTTCTTCATCAATCTCGTTCAAATAACGCCATGCCACATCAGATGGGATCTTCTTCATATAAAGCCCTTGGGCTATTTTCATTTTCCCCCACTTGGCAAAGCGGAACTTGTCATTCACAAAAGCTCTGCAGAAACGTTCATCATCGATAAACTTCTCTGATTCCAGTCGGTCAAGAATACGCGCAATGGTATCATAGGCAATTCCCCAACGTTGTAACTTCTCATTTATTTCTGCCCGACAATGCTCGGCAGTGGAGCAGTAAGAGGCTACGCGATTTAAAGCCTCTTCATCAGTTAATTGTGCACTCATCGGTTAGCTGTAACTATTCTATCTTTTCCAAATATGTCTCTTATAACACGAACATCACGATATTGGTTCATTTCAAGTATGTGTGCTGTTTCCCGGCCATAGGCCTGGTTGATTTCAAAATAAAGTTTCCCACCCGGCAAGAGTAATTCACTTCCCAGACGGGCTATACGATTATAAAACCGTAAAGGGTCCTCGTCAGGAACAAACAGAGCCAGCCCCGGTTCCCATTCAAGGACATTAGCGTCCATTTCGTTCTTTTCCGTTTCGGTCACATAAGGCGGATTGCTGACAATAACATCGAAAGACGGTATCTTTTCCCAGTCATCGGCTAGAACATCTCTTTGTAGAAATCTCACCCGAGCTTCCAAGGCGTCATTGTTTTTACGAGCAATAGCTAATGCTTCTTCGGAAATATCCCAAGCTTCTACTTTTGCATCCGGAAGTTTTTTATCCAAAGAGATTGCAATACATCCGCTTCCCGTACCTATATCTAATAGACGACGAGCATTTGGATTCTCCTCTACTATTAGTTCCACAAGCTCCGCGGTCTCCGGCCGGGGAATCAGTACGCCGGAAGCAACCTTAAAATTCCTTCCACAAAACTCCGCAATACCATGAATGTACTGTATAGGTTCATTTTTCTGTAAACGGAATATAATGTTTTCTAATTCACGCTGTTTGCATTCGGATAAAATTATATCTTTGCCCATGTAAATATCGAGCGCATCTAAACCTAACATGTCGCAACAAATCAGCATCGAAAGGGCTTTTACCTCCTCCGGTGGATAGATTTCCTGCAAAGATTGGCGAATGTAAGCGGTGATACGATTCATATTTTCACAATTTCGGAGTGCAAAAGTAAGAATAATATGGCGAAGAGCACCAAAATGGAAGAAGAAAAATACATGAGACGTTGCATTGAGCTTGCAAAGAATGGGTTATGCAACGTATCTCCAAACCCGATGGTAGGGGCCGTTATCGTATGTAACGGGCGAATTATCGGTGAAGGTACCACATTCGCTGTGGCGAGGCGCATGCGGAGGTTAATGCGATCCGTTCTGTCAAAGATGAGTCATTGTTGAAACGTTCCACGATTTATGTCAGTCTGGAGCCTTGTTCCCACTATGGGAAAACGCCTCCTTGTGCCGATCTTATTATAGAGAAGCAAATTCCACGCATTGTTATCGGTTGCCAAGACCCTTTTTCAGAAGTGGCCGGACGGGGAATTCAGAAATTACGGGATGCCGGACGAGAAGTGACAGTTGGTGTATTAGAGGAAGAATGTAAATCGCTGATTCGCCGTTTTATCACTTTTAATATGCTTCACCGTCCTTTCATTACACTGAAATGGGCAGAATCAGCCGATCACTTTATTGATATAGAACGTACAGACGGAAAACCGGTAGTCCTCTCCTCTCCTCTTACTTCCATGCTAGTGCATAAAAAAAGAGCGGAGGCGGATGCGATTATGGTAGGCAGGCGAACTGCTTTATTGGATAATCCGGCACTTACGGTACGCAACTGGTATGGGCACAACCCGATACGCGTTGTATTAGATCGCACGCTATCCCTCCCTAATGATTTACAAATATTCGATGGCAACGTGCTACATTAATCTTTACCGAAAAGCAACAGCCAGAAAAAAAGAACATCACATATATCACCATCAACTTTAGCCATAACCCATTGAAACAGATCATGGAAGCATTGTATCAACGAAAAATACAATCATTATTGGTGGAAGGAGGCAGGCAATTGCTGCAATCATTCATTGATAATGAGCTATGGGATGAAGCCTATATCGAAAAGTGCCCCGGCCGGTTACACTCCGGTGTTAAAGCACCTCAAATGGACGATAATTTTAGTTATTCGATAGAAGAACACTTCGAAAGACAAATTTGGCATTATGTTCGTCGAATATAGCTAAGATAGTTCTATTCAGGGGGTTTTACGTCGATAAAAACAGTGTTATTATCTATAATTTTATATAAAACTTACCTGTAATGTTCATTATCGGAAAAAATGTTTCTATTTTTGCAACTTGTAAATAAACACAATCTTTCAAATGAAAATAAAGTTTTTATCATTCATTGCGAGTTTTTTCATGGTGTCATTTGTTATAACGTCATGTCTTGATGACGATAATAACATCGAATATAGCCCGGATGCAACTATACATGCGTTTGCACTTGACACAGCAGGCCTTGGGAGTTATAAATTCACAATTGACCAATTATCATGTGAAATCTATAACGAAGACTCTCTTCCTGTTCATGCCGATACCATCATTGACAAGATTTTAATCAAAACATTAACAACGGCATCAGGTGTCGTTACGATGAAGGACAAAAGCGGAAACGATTCCGTTTTAAACATCAATGATTCGATCGATCTTCGGAAAGAACTTACTATAAAAGTATGGTCAACAGAAGCATTAGCGGGTATATCTCCTAATCAGACTAAGGAATACAAGATCAAAGTAAATGTGCATGACTATGATCCGGATTCGTTGAGATGGAAGTATATGGATAAAATTAATAACCAAATTCAAATTACAGGAGAACAAAAATCTATTATTTTTGGAAGTGAAGTTCTCACATACTCTGTAGTTAATAGCGAGTTATATGTATATAAGAATTCTTTAACTAACTTCGGCAATGGGGCTCCACAAGCAACGGTAGGATTACCGGAAGGTAAACTTCCGACTTCTATCATAACCTTCAAATTCAACGACAGAAACAACGCCATGTTATATGCCACCTCCGATAATTATAAAGTGTATGAATCTGAAGATGGAATAAATTGGGAAATCTCTGAAAAGTTCGGGGATAAAGTGGAGTTACTTGTAGCCACACTAACAAATAAAGATATCAGCAGAATTTGTTATATAAAGAAAGGAGCAGATGAACAACGCTATTTCTATTATCAAACAAATGATAAACAACAAGAGACTATTGAAACTTATGAAGGAGGAAAAGTACCAGAAACGTTTCCGACTAAAAACATATCCTACACAATACATACGACTGCAACAAATATTAATTCAGTCCTTTTAGTAGGAGATACAGAAACTGCGACTTTGGCTGATGACAGTAAATTAGAAACGACCATTGTATGGGCGTATGACGGAAACAAATGGGTTGAGTTCTCAACTACTTCCTCTGTTGCATACTGCCCTAAATACACTCAACCATCTATTATATATTATAATGACTTAGTATACATATTTGGTCAAGACTTCAGTTCTATTTATGTTTCCAATCAAGGATTATTCTGGAAAAAGGCGAATCCTAAGTTCTCTTTCCCCCATAGAGATTGGAGCAAAGGAGGAACTCCAGATCCCGATGTAGATCCTGAATTCAGAGGCAAAACCAACTATTCAATGGTACTAGATCCTGATACTCAAAATCTATGGATTATCTTTAGTAAAGGAAGTGCTAGTTTCAAAGAAGAGGTAGAAAAAGAAGAAAGTACGAAGGCAACCACAACTGAAACACGCACATATGAGCATGATTCAGAGGTATGGCGTGGTCGTCTTAATCAGCTATGGTTTGATTTGGCAAATGCCAAGAAATAAAAACGTATACGTTTAAAATAAAAAGATGTCCTATATAGAACAAATAGACAAAACTCGGATACCACAACACGTAGCCATCATTATGGATGGAAACGGACGATGGGCAAAACAACGAGGGGAAGAACGTACTTACGGTCACCGTGCTGGCGCAGAAACGGTACAGAATATTACTGAAGATGCTGCCAGACTGGGGATTAAGTACCTGACACTTTATACCTTCTCAACCGAGAACTGGAATCGGCCGCAAGACGAGATAGCGGCTTTGATGAATCTATTGCTAGAATCTATTGAAGAAGAGACACTGATGAAGAACAATATTCGCTTCAACGTAATCGGTGATTTCAAGAAGCTACCGGTTGAAGTTCAGAAAAGTTTGACGTCATGTATAGAACGCACGTCCAAAAATAGTGGAATGTATATGGTACTAGCTCTTAGTTACTCATCCCGTTGGGAAATAACCGAAGCAGTACGGCAAATAGCAACGCAGGTAAAAACGGGAGAGATATCTCTCGAGCAAATAACCGATGAGTGTATCTCATCTCATCTGGATACTAATTTTATGCCCGACCCGGATTTACTGATCCGCACGGGAGGAGAAATCCGGTTAAGCAATTATCTCTTATGGCAATGTGCTTATTCGGAGCTTTATTTCTGTGATACCTTCTGGCCGGACTTCGATAAAGAAGAACTCTACAAAGCCATTTGGGAATACCAACAAAGGGAACGCCGATTCGGCAAAACCAGTGAACAGATCAGCTAATATAACTCGAAACATCAAATTATAACATAAATGCATTATCGTATTTCCTTTATATTCATAACGTTTGTCTGCCTGTGCTGCTTTGCGACAACAGGCGTTGCGCAAAATGCTAATACTGATGAAGACTCAAAACCTGTCATCTTATACTCCGGAACACCCAAAAAGTATGAGATAGCAGATATTAAAGTTGAAGGCGTAAAGAATTATGAAGACTATGTATTGATTGGACTATCCGGACTATCGGTAGGACAAACAATTACTGTGCCGGGTGACGAAATCACTGGAGCAATCAAACGTTATTGGCGTCATGGTTTGTTCTCAAATGTACAAATCACAGCCGAGAAAATAGAAGGCAACAAAATCTGGTTAAAAATCAGCCTGACACAACGTCCGCGTATTGCAGACGTACGCTATCATGGTGTAAAGAAGTCTGAACGAACGGATCTTGAGGCCAAGCTAGGAATGGTAAAAGGTATGCAGATTACTCCGAATACCGTAGACCGTGCCAAAACATTGATCAAACGTTATTTTGATGACAAGGGATTCAAAAATGCCGAAGTAATCATCGCACAGAAAGACGATCCTTCCAGCGAGAATCAGGTGATTGTGGATATTGATATAGACAAAAAGGAGAAAATCAAAGTACACAAAATCACCATTGCAGGAAACACTGCAATCAAGGCTTCCAAGCTGAAAAAAGTAATGAAGAAAACCAATGAGAAAGGTAAACTTCTAAACTTGTTCCGCACCAAGAAATTCGTGCCGGAAAACTTTGAAGCAGATAAACAACTTATCATCGACAAGTATAATGAGCTGGGATATCGTGATGCAATGATCGTTAAAGACAGCGTTTCACAGTATGATGAAAAGACGGTAGATGTATATTTGGATATAGACGAAGGTCAGAAATACTATCTTCGTAACGTGACATGGGTAGGTAATACTCTTTATCCGTCGGAACAGTTGAACTTCCTGCTTCGTATGAAGAAAGGCGATGTATACAACCAGAAGTTGTTGAATGAGCGTGTTTCTACAGACGACGATGCTATCGGTAACTTATATTACAATAACGGTTACCTCTTCTACAACCTTGATCCGGTAGAAGTAAATATCGTAGGCGACTCTATCGACCTCGAAATGAGAATCTATGAAGGCCGTCAGGCTACTATCAATAAGATTAAGATCAGTGGTAACGACCGTTTGTATGAAAACGTTGTTCGCCGTGAACTTCGTATCCGCCCGGGACAGCTGTTCAGCAAAGAAGACTTGATGCGTTCTTTGCGTGAAATCCAGCAAATGGGCCACTTTGACCCGGAAAAACTGCAACCGGATATTCAACCGGATCCGATGAACGGAACTGTTGACATAGGCTTGCCTTTGACTTCCAAAGCCAACGACCAGGTAGAGTTCTCTGCCGGTTGGGGACAAACGGGTATCATTGGTAAGTTGAGTTTGAAGTTTACCAACTTCTCCGTAGCCAACCTGTTACACCCGGGTGAAAACTACCGTGGTATCCTGCCGCAAGGTGACGGACAGACATTGACCATCAGCGGACAGACGAATGCTAAATACTACCAATCATACAGTATTTCATTCTTCGATCCATGGTTTGGCGGTAAACGTCCGAACTCATTCTCTGTATCGGCCTTCTTCTCTGTACAGACAGACATCAGTAGCCGTTACTACAATTCCAGCTATTTCAACAACTACTACAACAGCATGTATAGTGGTTACGGTGGTTATGGTATGTACAATTACGGTAACTATAACAACTACGAAAACTATTATGACCCGGACAAGTCTATCAAGATGTGGGGACTTTCCGTAGGTTGGGGTAAACGTCTGAAATGGCCGGATGACTATTTCACTCTTTCTGCCGAATTAGCTTACCAACGCTACAACTTGAGCGACTGGCAATACTTCCCGGTAACCAATGGTAAATGTAATGACCTTAGCATTTCATTGACTTTGGCACGTAACTCTATTGACAACCCGATCTTCCCCCGTTCAGGTTCAGATTTCTCATTGTCAGTTCAGCTTACACCGCCTTACTCATTGATGGACGGTAAAGACTATAAGGGATATTATAGTAACCCTGAAACAGGTAGCATTACCCAGGACAACATGAATAAACTTCATAAATGGATAGAATATCACAAATGGAAATTCAAAGGCAAAACGTATACTCCGTTGATGGACCCGATTGCACATCCGAAATGTCTGGTGTTAATGACACGTACTGAATTCGGTTTGTTAGGTCACTACAACCAATACAAAAAATCTCCGTTCGGAACATTCGACGTGGGTGGTGACGGTATGACCGGTTATTCAACTTATGCAACTGAAAGTATCGCTTTGCGCGGTTACGAAAACAGCTCATTAACTCCATACGGATCTGAGGGTTATGCTTACGCACGCCTCGGCATTGAATTAAGATATCCGTTGATGCTGGAAACAAGTACTAACATTTATGTGTTAGGTTTCCTAGAAGCTGGTAACGCATGGCACGATATCAAGAAATTCAATCCATTCGAATTGAAACGTTCTGCCGGTGTCGGTGTTCGTATCTTCCTGCCGATGATTGGTATGATGGGTATTGACTGGGGTTACGGTTTCGATAAAGTATTTGGTTCTAAACAATACGGAGGAAGTCAATTCCACTTTATCTTAGGACAAGAATTCTAATGTATCATCAAAAACTAAACGTTATGAGAAAGTCTGTTCTATTAATCATGATGCTGTTTGCTGTCAGCATGGCGGCAAATGCACAGAAGTTTGCACTGATCGATACGGAATATATCATGAAGAATATTCCGGCAGCTCAAAGCGCTAATGAGCAAATGCAAGAAGCTACGAAGAAATACCAGAGCGAAGTAGAAGCCCTGGCAAAAGAAGCACAGAAGATGTTTCAGGATTACCAGGCAAAATCTTCCACTCTTTCTGCCGCACAAAAGACAAAGACAGAAGATGCAATCGTAGCTAAAGAAAAAGCGGCAGCCGAGTTGAAGCGTAACTACTTCGGTCCGGAAGGCGAATTAGCCAAGATGAGAGATAAGTTGATTACTCCGATTCAGGACGATATTTATGAAGCCGTGAAAGCTATATCACAGCAACATGGATATGATTTGATTATCGACAGAGCCTCTGCTACAGGTATAATATTTGCAAATCCACGCATAGATATTAGTGATGAAATACTAAGAAGATTAGGATATTCAAATTAATTTCATACATTTGCAACTGGAAATAACTAAAAATCATTCAAATAAATTATAGAACTATGCTAAAAAAAATTGCACTTGTAATGTTGCTTGCACTCCCAATGGGTGTATTTGCACAGAACCTGAAATTCGGCCACATTAATGCACAGGAAATCATCACTGTGATGCCGGAATTCACCAAAGCTCAAAATGACATTCAGACTTTAGAAAAACAACTTACTGCTGAACTTCAGAGAACGCAAGAAGAATTCAACAAGAAATATCAGGAATTCCAACAAGCTATCGCTAAGGATTCTCTTCCTCCCAACATCGCTGAAAGAAGACAAAAAGAATTGCAAGATATGATGCAAAGACAAGAGCAATTCCAACAAGATGCTCAACAGCAAATGGCGAAAGCACAAAATGATGCCATGGCTCCTATCTATCAGAAGTTGGACAATGCTATCAAAGCCGTAGGTGCTGCTGAAGGTGTAATCTACATCTTCGACTTGGCAAGAACTTCGATCCATACGTAAACGAATCACAGAGCATCAACTTGACTAGCAAGGTAAAAGCAAATCTTGGTATCAAATAAGAACTGACCAAGAATAAAGAAATACCAAAAGGGAAAGAGAAAGAAGTTGATCCTTCTTTCTCTTTCCCTTTTTTTGGCGTACATTTGCGTATATAAATCAAGTGTGTCATGAAGCAACATCTATCCAATACGCCCGGACCGATCGGAGTATTTGACTCCGGTTACGGAGGTCTGACCATCTTAGACAAAATAAGAGAAGTATTACCGGAATATGATTATATCTATTTGGGAGATAATGCACGTGCTCCTTACGGAACACGTTCTTTTGAGGTCGTATACGAATTTACCCGGCAAGCAGTCAACAAACTATTTGATATGGCTGCCACCTGGTTATATTAGCTTGCAATACAGCTTCCGCAAAAGCTTTGCGCAGTATTCAGATGAATGATTTACCAGGCATCGATCCGGCTCGCCGTGTGCTCGGAGTCATCCGCCCTACCGTAGAGTGTGTCGGAGAGATAAGCAAAAACCAGCATATCGGTGTACTGGCAACAGCAGGCACCATCAAATCCGAATCGTATCCGTTGGAAATACACAAGTTGTTTCCTGAAATCCAGGTCAGCGGCACAGCCTGTCCGATGTGGGTATCACTAGTTGAAAACAATGAATCACAGGACGAAGGAGCAGACTATTTTATCCGGAAGTACATCAACCAATTGCTATCGAAGGATCCTCAAATAGATACTGTCATTCTCGGATGTACTCATTTCCCCATACTTCTACCCAAAATCCGGCAATATATTCCGGAGCATATCAGTGTAATTGCGCAAGGCGAGTATGTTGCGGAAAGTCTGAAAGACTATCTGAAAAGACATCCCGAAATGGATGCAAAATGCACGAAGAATGGGAACTGTCAGTTTTACACGACCGAAGCGGAAGAAAAGTTTTCAGAATCGGCCTCTACTTTCCTGAAACAGCAGATTAGTGTAAAACACATCACGCTCGAATAAAATTTAAGAAAAAAAGTAACCGTTTCTCTCTCTTTTTTGTTATATTTGTAGATAACCCCTAATAAGCAAGATCATGAAAGAAGAAGATTATAGCAAAGCAATAGAAGTATTCTCCGGATCCCCATGGGAAGCCGAGATCATCAAAGGGCTATTAGAAAGCAATGACATCCGTTGCGTAATCAAAGATGGGATTATGGGTACACTGGCACCCTATATCGCTCCTTCCGTATCCGTTCTTGTCACCGAGGATCAATACGAAGCGGCCACCGCACTTATCAGGAGCCGGGCCGAGAAAGATAACGACTGATACGGTCGAGTCCTTCACGGATATTCTCCAATGAGTTTGCATAGGAGAAACGTACATATCCTTCGCCTCCCGTACCAAAATCTACCCCGGGAGTAATACCGACGTGTGCATGTTCGAGTACATCGAATGCAAAACGATAAGAGTCGGTAGTAAATTTGCGTGCGTCAGCAAAAATGTAAAATGCCCCTTGAGGTTCTACTTTTATTTCAAAACCCATTTCCCGGAGACGGGCAATCATATATCGGCGACGCTCATCATAAACCAGCTTCATCCGTTCCACGTCCGGTTCAGCCTGCCGCAATGCGACAATCCCTGCCTGCTGGGCAACACTGGACGCACAGATAAACAGATTTTGCTGTAACTTTTGCAAAGATCGCATACAAGATTTAGGTGCGATCAAATAACCCAACCGAAGCCCCGTCATCGCAAAGCGTTTAGAGAATCCGTTCAGGACAAAAGCCTGATCGGTATATTCAAGGATGCTGTGCGCACGTCCTCATACACAAGGCCGTGATAAATTTCATCTGAAATGACAGGAACTCCTAATGCAGCTACGTCCTCAAGAATTTTTCATCCAACAACATTCCGGTCGGATTCATCGGAGAATTGATAAAGATAGCTGCAGTATGCGGATTCACACACTTACGGATAGCCTCTATATCGTATTGCAGATATTCTTTAGACAAAGGAACCAAAACAGGTTTGGCTTGCGTAGCCAACACAAAATTGCGATAGCAAGCGTACCCCGGATTGGAAAGAATCACTTCACTATCCGGATTGCAGAGCAACATCAATGCAAGAAGAATAGAAGGAGAAGACCCGGAAGTCACGACAATACAATCCGGATCTACCGTTACCCCATATTCGCGCAGATAAAAAGCGGCAATTTCCCGTCGCAGTTCCGGATCACCTAAAGAATGTGTATAATGAGTCAGATGACGATCATAAGCCGCTTTTGCCGCTTCCGCCACACAGGCCGGCACATCAAAATCGGGTTCGCCAACTTCCAGATGAATAATATCAATGCCTTGTTTTTGCAATTCGTTCGCCCTCTCCAACACATCCATTACGATGAAAGAGGTCATCTGTTCTACTTGTGGGTTTGTATGTTTCATTGTTTTTCTTTTCTCTATCTGACTGCAAAGATAATTCTTTTTAGCCTGTTTTGGTAACATATCGGTAAAAAGCTCTATATTTGTGCTTTCAAATCGTTAGTAGGAATGAAACAGGAATTTACACGAATCGCAGTAAAAGTAGGAAGCAATGTATTGACACGCCGCGACGGAACGCTGGACGTTACCCGTATGTCGGCACTTGTTGACCAGATAGCAGAATTACATAAATCCGGGGTGGAAATCATTCTGATTTCTTCGGGAGCTGTTGCTTCCGGGCGCAGTGAAGTGCATCCACAGAAAAAACTCGATAGTGTAGACCAACGCCAGTTGTTTTCTGCCGTAGGTCAGGCTAAGCTCATCAACCGTTACTACGAACTTTTCCGCGAGCATAGTATTCCTGTTGGTCAGGTGTTAACCACGAAAGAAAGTTTTGGTACCCGCCGCCATTATCTGAATCAGAAAAACTGTATGACGGTAATGCTTGAAAACAATGTTATTCCTATTGTCAACGAGAATGATACAATTTCCGTCAGCGAGCTTATGTTCACTGATAATGATGAATTGTCCGGACTCATCGCTTCCATGATGGATGCACAGGCTCTCATTATCTTAAGTAATATCGACGGAATCTATAATGGTTCTCCTGCCGATCCGGGTTCTTCTGTTATCCGGGAGATCGATCACGGAAAAGATTTATCCAATTATATTCAGGCAACGAAGTCCAGTTTCGGACGGGGAGGAATGTTGACGAAAACAAATATTGCCCGCAAAGTAGCTGATGAAGGAATTACAGTGATTATTGCCAACGGGAAACGGGATAATATTCTGGTAGATTTGCTTCAGCATCCGAAAGAAACGCTTTGTACACGTTTTATCCCTTCAAACGAACCGGTATCCAGTGTAAAAAAATGGATTGCTCATAGCGAGGGGTTTGCTAAAGGAGAAATTCACATCAACGAATGTGCGACAGAAGTTCTAAACTCTGAAAAGGCTGTCAGCATCCTCCCCATCGGAATTACTCACGTTGAAGGTGAATTTGAAAAAGATGACATTGTGCGTATCATGGACTTTCAAGGAAATCAAGTGGGCGTTGGAAAGGTGAACTGCGATTCCAAACAGGTGCAAGAAGCAATCGGTAAGCATGGAAAGAAACCGGTAGTACATTATGACTATCTATACATTGAATAATTAATAATAAGAATTTCTGTTTTATCCGATTTTAGACTAAAATTAGCTTGTTTCTGAAACAGCAATGAACTGTTTCAGCCTATTCTAACAAGGGTATATTCTCACTGCAATGAGAAAAAGTTCTCATTATAATGAGTATTTCTTCTCATATCTATGAGTATTTTTTCTCATAGGGATAAGTATACTTGAGAATGTTTACGGAAGTTTTTTTGAATTATAATTGTATGAGTTTACCTCATTTCTATACCGAAATGAATTTTCAACTAATCAGAAAAAGAGATACGAAATTAGAACTATATGTCTCTACAATCTATATACCATCACAAAAGCAACATTTATTTCTGTTTTCAACAAGTTTTATTCACATCATTCACTATATTTGCATAGTTTATCTTTCCATTTAATGCAAAAAAGGAGCAAATGACTACAAATTTAAACGAGACCTTTGCTGCCGTACAGGTGGCAAGTCGGGAATTAGCCTTGCTGAATGATGACATCATCAATCAGATTTTAAATGCAGTAGCTGACGCAGCAATTGCAGAAACACCTTTCATTCTTGCAGAGAATGAAAAAGACCTCGCACGGATGGACAAAAATGATCCGAAGTACGACCGGTTGAAATTGACGGAAGAACGTTTAAAAGGCATTGCTGCCGACACACGCAATGTAGCGACACTCCCCTCTCCTTTGGGTAAAGTGTTGAAAGAAAGTGTTCGCCCCAATGGGATGAGATTGACAAAAGTCAGCGTTCCTTTCGGAGTGATAGGAATTATTTATGAAGCCCGTCCGAATGTCAGTTTTGATGTTTTCTCCCTTTGTCTAAAGAGTGGAAATGCCTGCATATTGAAAGGAGGAAGTGATGCCGATTGTTCCAACCGGGCTATCATCAGTGTGATTCACGAAGTATTGAAGAAATTCAATATCAATCCACACATTGTAGAACTACTTCCGGCTGATAGAGAAGCTACGGCAGCATTGCTGAATGCTGTGGGTTACGTAGACCTGATTATCCCCAGAGGCAGCAGCAGCCTGATTCATTTCGTACGCGAGAATGCAAAAATTCCCGTTATTGAAACAGGGGCAGGTATCTGTCACACTTACTTTGATGAATTTGGAGATGTAAACAAGGGGGCAGCTATTATTCACAATGCGAAGACACGCAGGGTTAGCGTATGTAATGCGCTGGACTGCACCATTATACATGAGAAAAGACTGACCGATCTCCCTATGCTTTGCGAGAAACTAAAAGACAGCCATGTCATTATCTATGCTGACGCACAGGCTTATCAAGCATTAGAAGGCCGCTATCCTGCCGAACTTCTGGAACACGCCAAAGCAGAAAGTTTCGGCACAGAGTTTCTGGATTATAAAATGGCTGTCAAGACCGTAAAAAGCTTCGAAGATGCCTTAGGCCATATTCAGGAAAACAGCTCCAAACATAGCGAGTGTATTGTTACCGAAAACAAGGAACGTGCAGCCTTATTCACAAAGATTGTGGATGCAGCTTGCGTATACACCAATGTATCTACTGCCTTCACTGACGGAGCGCAATTCGGATTAGGAGCAGAAATCGGAATCAGTACGCAAAAACTACATGCGCGCGGTCCGATGGGACTGGAAGAGATCACCTCTTACAAATGGGTCATCGAAGGAGACGGGCAAACGAGAAGAAATTGAGACGATACCGTTATCGTTAAAAATCAAACAAGGTATTGAACGAAACTAATTGAAAATTAAGAATTAAAAGATAAATGATATGAAGAAATTTACTTGCGTACAGGACATCGGCGATTTAAAATCAGCCTTGCAGAAGCATTCGAAATTAAAAAAGATCGTTTCAAATATGTAGAACTGGGACGAAACAAGACTTTGATGATGATCTTCTTCAACTCCAGTCTGCGCACCCGCCTTAGCACACAGAAAGCTGCAATCAACTTGGGAATGAATGTAATGGTACTAGATATCAATCAAGGTGCATGGAAATTGGAAACCGAACGTGGCGTAATTATGGATGGCGATAAACCGGAACATATCTTAGAAGCCATTCCGGTGATGGGCTGTTATTGTGATCTCATCGGAGTACGTTCTTTCGCCCGTTTCGAAAACCGCGACTTTGACTATCAGGAAACGATTATCAATCAATTTATCCAATACTCCGGACGTCCCGTCTTTTCGATGGAAGCGGCAACACGCCACCCATTGCAGAGCTTTGCCGACTTGATTACCATTGAAGAATACAAGAAAACAGCACGTCCTAAAGTGGTCATGACCTGGGCTCCACATCCACGTCCATTGCCACAAGCTGTTCCCAATTCTTTTGCCGAATGGATGAACGCAACGGATTACGAATTTGTCATCACCCACCCCGAGGTTATGAACTCGCCCCGCAATTTGTAGGCAACGCAAAAGTAGAATACGACCAGATGAAGGCTTTCGAAGGAGCCGACTTTATATATGCCAAGAACTGGGCAGCTTATTCTGGCGACAATTACGGACAGATATTAAGTAAAGATCGTGATTGGACAGTCAGCGACCGTCAAATGGCAGTTACCAACAACGCTTATTTCATGCATTGTCTTCCGGTTCGCAGAAATATGATTGTGACAGACGATGTGATCGAAAGCCCGCAATCAATCGTTATTCCGGAAGCTGCTAATCGTGAAATCTCGGCAACTGTCGTTCTGAAGAGACTATTGGAAGGACTAAAATAACCGAAAAATAAAGAGGCCGAAAAGCCTTTTCCATCAACGCATAAGAACAAAAGAACATCTCCTTAAAATCCTACTTATAAATATAAAAACAGGATTTGAAAATTGAGATGTTCTTTTGTTCTTATTGTATTTAAAATAAAAGCAGGCTATTACTTACCGCCCGCTCTTTACTTTACCCTATTTCTCTATTTCTTTGCCAGCCTCCTGCCAGGAATTAAATCCTTTATCAAGTTCAAAGACCTTATAGCCCTTCTCACTCAAAATTGCCGCAGCCTTCTTGCTCCGATTACCACTACGACAATACACAGCCACCGGTTTATCCTTCTGTAATAATGAATCAGCCATTGAAGCAAAAGAATCATCCATCACATTGATGTTGATTGTCTTCGTGATGTGCCCCTCCGAATATTCCGCAAGTGTACGGACATCCAGACGTTGTATATCCTCATTCTGAATAAGAGAATCAAACTCCTCTACATTCATAGATTGAAAATCTCCTTTCTGCTGACAAGAGAAAAGGGAAGAGAGAAATAAAAATATCCCCACGATTAATTGATTCAATTTAAACATATATACTCTATTATTCAATTCTGCCCAGGAATATAGTTAAACCCGGGATCACAATACTTTTCAGATACTACCGCAGAGCCATCCTTATCGTACGTACAATATTTAAACTTAATATTTATGGTCCGGCCAGGATGCTCCTCATCAATATATTGCGCCAAAGGAACAGAGATATAAGCACGCCGATTATAGTATTCTTCATCACTGTTCGCATCATGGTATAATAACATATTCACAATACCATTTGTTTTAAGTTCAGACACATCTTCCACTATGCCGAAGGTATGTCCTTTGCCTGTACTGACTTTTAGATTCAGAATCATATTCAGATAATCCCGCCCCAGCCAGATACTGACCACCTCTACCGGATCTTGCTTTATACCGTCTTTATACACCGGATCATCTTCCGGCTTAGGCACCGGCACAATGAGCGATTGCAAAGAATATATAGTAGCCGCACTTCCATCCGGAAGCACTTCATAGTTACTCATTACACGTCTGGAGGTATTTGCGGCAATAGTAGAACCCGTACGGTCTTCCGCCACAGGCAAAGCCTCTCCCTTATCAGGAATAAGCGTTTGTATACGACCGTCTTCCCCGGCCTCTACAGTCACAAATTCCAGTTTCACCGAAGGATAATAATAATCATCATCTCCACAGGCAGTCATCAGGAAAAGCAATCCCCACAACCAAATAACATGTAATTTTCTTCTTTTCATCGGCAAGCTGCTAAATAATTAACTAACGGATTGGAATACATTAATAACAACTTCTCACGCAAAAAGTCTTCATCCTTATTCGGAATCTTGATCTTTGCCAATTGTTGTTCAATATAGTTCATAAACTGTTGTTTCTCTTCTTCCGTGTAATTGGCCCCGAATTCCGTCGTGCCATTCAACCAATCGTACGCCACATAATTTCCCGGATATATCCGGTAGTTACGATGAATACGGCGGTCAAGACAGGCAGAGATACGGGCAAACAAATCCGGTTTCGGCAACGAACGGTCCAACTCTTTCAGATCATCATTCAGACAAGGGGCAACCTGAAAATGTACTCTGCCTTTATATCCGAAAAGGCCGGTTTGCATATTAATCAAATCGTCCTGCGTCGTCTTCTTATACCCTTCGATGTCTCTCTTCAACTGAAACTCCTGCGCTTTCAGAAAATCACACGGGTCATATTCGTATGAAATAGCAAGCGGAGCAATATTCATTTCCACCAAACGGTCTATCAAATCACCTTCACCACCCATTGCCAGCATTTTCAACACACTGTCTTGCGTACGGTCATTCGAATCTTTTGCGCGTCCTTCACGCTGCGCAATCCAAATAGACTGATTTTTTTCCGAAATGGTGTAATGCATATAACGGGACATACGTGCCGAAGATTCTAACATCTGCCGCATTGTCAATGCCCGCTGCACAATAAATGATTTATTGACACGCACCAGTTTCTTAATCCAGGGATAAATCAGCAAATTATCTCCAATCGCTATTTCTACCGTATCCATTCCCTGGTCAATCAACAAAATAGAGAGAAAGCCCGAATCGAGAATAATGTCTCTATGATTCGATATATACGTATAAGCTTTACTTTTATCCGGTATGGCGGTATGATCCAGTGTCAGTCCGGCGGTATGATCTGCCGCTATCTTCCACAAAATGCCATAGCAAAATGCCTCCTGAAAATCAAGTTTAGTCTTACAGGCACGCATTTTCTGCGCCAGAAGTTCAAATGGAACGTTCGGTATAGCCCCGGTAGCAGCTTTCTGAAAAGCCGGGTCGGCAATCAGTTCCTCAAAGACTTGAGGAAGTTCCTCATCATTGTAAGGACGAATTTCATTAAACTCTGTCAGATCCATCACGTGATTAAAATTTATTTTCAATAATATCGGTCATCACATCCTTTATATCCAGTCCGGCTGCACGCACCTGCTGGGGAATAAAGCTGGTAGTAGTCATTCCCGGAGTAGTGTTTACTTCGAGAAGATTCAGTTTTTCACCGGCAGTCACAATATATCTACACGGATAATGCCGGAGCAACCTAATATATCATAGATAGCCGAAGTCAACATCTGCACACGCTTGGTCAGTTCGTCCGAGATACGCGCAGGAGTGATTTCATCTACCTGTCCATTATATTTAGCATCGTAATCAAAGAACTCATTGTGCGTCACCACTTCCGTAGGCGGGAAGATAACTGTCTTCTCTTTTGTCTTATAACAGCCGCAAGTCAGTTCCGTTCCATCCATAAACGCTTCTACAAGTACTTCTTGCGCCTCTCCGAAAGCTTTAACAATGGCCGGCTGTATTTGTTCTTTTGTCTTTACTTTCGTAACTCCGAAGCTCGAACCTCCCAGACTAGGCTTGATAAAACAAGGCAGACCGATCTTTTCCACTACTTCCTCGTCAGAAATCGATTGTCCCTGGCGCAGCAACAATGATTCGGCAATGCGTACTCCAAAAGCTTTCAGATATTGATTGCAGGTAAACTTGTCGTATGTAATGGCAGCCGCCAATACTCCACAACAGGAATACGGTATACGCATCATATCAAAATAGCCTTGCAGGCGACCATCCTCACCGGGCGTACCATGGATGGTGATATAAGCAAAGTCGAACACAACCTTTTCCGTTCCGTTCGTAAAACTAAAGTCATTTCTATCTACCGGCACTTTATTTCCGTCCGGCAATTGTACTTCCCAGCGACGGCCTTCCATCTCCACGATATACAAATTATACTTTTCCTTATCAATAAAGGAATAAATGCCCTGTGCACTACGCAGGGAAACTACGATTTCAGAGGTATCCCCTCCTGCTACGATAGCGATGTTGCGTTTCATTCTAATTCTCTATTACTTATATAGCCTCTCCACTTCTCGATAAGCCGGGTCATGTCATCCGGAAGTTCGGAAGTAAAGTACATCTCCTCACCTGTGACGGGATGCACAAACCCCAACGTCATAGCATGCAAAGCCTGTCGGGGACAAGTGTCAAAGCAATTATTTACAAACTGTTTGTATTTACTAAAATGAGTTCCTTTCAGTATCTCATGCCCGCCATAGCGTTCGTCATTGAATAATACATGGCCGATATGCTTCATGTGGACACGAATCTGATGGGTACGTCCTGTTTCAAGTATACATTCCACAAGGGTTACGTAGCCCAGTCTTTCCAATACACGGTAGTGCGTAACGGCATGCTTGCCCACCGTCGGGTCGGACATCACCGCCATCTGCATCCGGTCTTTCGGATTGCGGGCGATATTACCGACAATCGTTCCTTCATCCTGTTCCACAACGCCCCACACCAGAGCACGATATCTGCGTTTGGTAGTCTTATTAAAAAATTGGAGTCCCAGATTTGTTTTGGCATCCGGTGTCTTGGCAATCACCAGCAAGCCCGAAGTATCTTTGTCGATGCGATGAACAAGTCCCACGTGCGGGTCATTGGCATCGTAATCCGGTATATCCTTCATGTGCCAAGCCAGCGCATTGACCAGCGTGCCGTGATAGTTTCCGTGTCCCGGATGCACTACCAACCCTGCCGGTTTATTCACCACCATTACGTATGGATCTTCATAAACAATAGTAAGGGGAATATCTTCAGGAATAATTTCGTTTTCATAACGGGGGCGATCCATCATCACCGTTATGACATCCAGCGGTTTCACTTTGTAGCTACTCTTCACCGGCTTGCCATTGGCCATAACGAATCCGCCTTCGGCAGCCTTCTGAATACGGTTGCGCGAAGCATTGACAATACGTTCGAACAGATATTTGTCGACTCTGACCATCGCCTGTCCCTTATCTACAACCACGCGGAAGTGTTCGTAAAGCTGGAATTCGTCACCGACAGGTTCTATATCATCCAAATCATTCTCCAGTTCATCCGGAAGTTCTTCCTCTATCATGCGAGTCCGTTTCTGTTATTTATCTATTAAAACCAACTATCATCTTGAGCAGATGATGATTCCGACGTAATCGGCTGGTCCGTATCTACGGAAACATCGGCTGAATCTTCTTCCGACGTATCACCGGAGCCGTTTCCGACCATCAATGTTAACGAAGATCCCACAGGTATTTTCTCACCCGCAGCCAACTGGCGTCCCTGGTACTTCACGCCGTATACCCAGTCTTTCTCACCATTTACCAATTGAACCTGATTCAGTTTGAAACCGGCATTTAGCAATTTAGCCTGCGCCTGGCGGAGCGAGCTGTTGTCCGCCACATCAGGAATAGCACGCAAAGGGACATCCAACGTATTGACAGTCAGATATACCGTACGTCCTTCTTTCACTTTCTCGCCGACTCCCGGCTTCAGTTCGAGAATGATACCTGCTGCTTTATCCTTTACATATTTGGTATCGGAAATCACATATACCAAACCGTGATTCCGGAACATTTTCGCTGCTTCGTCCACCGTCATCCCTTTCACATCGGGAACGGCAACAGTTTCACCATGATGAGTATGTATATCAAGCCATTTCAATACACCGAATATCATCACTACCACCACAACAATCATGGCGATAATGTTCACCCAGAAGAATTTATTTGTTTTAAAAGAAAAGAATTCTTTAATAGTCATACGCATTGCTGTTAATATGCGCCAAAGATACGACAAAATAGTTGAACTTTTAAAAAGTAGGCGATGAAAAATGTCCTCATCTATTATGCAAGAACGCTTATCATCGCCAGAATTGCTGCAACTATAATCCCCACTCCTATAGATTTCAACAACCTTATTATATTTATGCGGGGTTTCAAATCCCCCGAATCTGCTCTTCTATTACGTATGTTTGTTTATGAGTCTTGTTCTATTCCACAAAGAAAAGCAAAAAGTCATAAACAAGAGCAAACAATAGCGCTTTTTAACATACTATTCTCCTGAAAATCAGGAAACAAAAAAGGCGAAGATTAAATTCCCCGCCTTTTTTGTTTCCTGATGACAAGTGATTATCACTTTTGTCCGTTGTACTCATCAGAAACAGTCAGTTTCTTTCTGCCTTTCGCACGACGAGCAGCTAATACTCTACGACCATTAGCCGATGCCATTCTCTCACGGAAACCGTGTTTGTTCTTTCTCTTTCTGTTAGAGGGTTGAAATGTTCTTTTCATTACTGTATCTTGTTTTTATGTTATTATTCTACGTAATCGGGCTGCAAAAATAGGCACTTTTTTTAAATTAACCAAGAGATAACTCATTTTTGCTCAAAAGTTTTTGTGTTTTTTACTGATTTAGATTACTTTTGCAGTCGAATTCCTGCGAAAACAATTAAATAACAATAATATATTAAGAAAAATAGCAGTATGATTAATGCTCAAGACATCAAAAACGGAACTTGTATCCGTATGGACGGAAAGCTCTATTTCTGTATCGAATTCCTGCATGTAAAACCAGGTAAAGGTAATACTTTCATGCGTACTAAACTGAAAGATGTAGTCAGCGGTTACGTTCTCGAACGCCGTTTCAACATCGGTGAAAAGTTGGAAGATGTACGCGTAGAACGTCGTCCGTACCAATTTTTGTATAAAGAAGGAGAAGATTATATCTTCATGAACCAAGAAACATTCGACCAACACCCTATCGCTCACGATTTGATTAACGGTGTTGACTTCCTGCTCGAAGGTGCAGTATTGGAAGTTGTTTCTGACGCTTCTACAGAAACTGTTCTTTATGCAGATATGCCGATCAAGGTTCAAATGAAAGTGACTTATACAGAACCGGGCGTGAAAGGTGATACAGCTACCAACACGCTGAAACCTGCCACTGTAGAATCAGGAGCAACCGTACGTGTTCCATTGTTCATCAACGAAGGTGAAACAATTGAAATCGACACTCGCGATGGTTCTTACGTAGGACGTGTAAAAGCATAATTGACAAGAACATATATAAAAAAACCGGAAGTTTTTGGACTCCCGGTTTTTTTATGTCTTTACCGATATTTATTTGTATCCGGCTGCTTTCGCAATTCTTTTAGGAATCTCCGTGTTATCAATCTTTTCTCCAAACAGTTGAGAACCTGCGCCGATAGCGAATACAGGTACATAACCGGCAGAGTGACCGCCACTTACCCAACCTACCATAGCAATCTCATCCATCACTTCCTTAGCACGTGCAGCCATCGGTTCACTCTTAGAATACATACTTTCAGCAAATACGACTTTATTCTTCACGAATGATTTTTCAAACTCATCACGTAATTTCTTTTCCTGTTCCCAAGAAATAGGGAATTGTTTCCAGAAACCCATTTCTTCGCCTAGGAATGTTTTCATATCTTCCCAAGTCACTTTATTGCCTTTTGATTTTCTCAATTCGCTGATACGTTGTGAAAGTCCGTCAGCAGAATGTTTCTGATGCTGCAATGCTTTCAGGTTCAATTCATATTTTCCTGTACCCAGCACGATACCACCTGTTTCATGGTCGGCAGTAACGACAATAAGGGTTTCTTTCGGATGCTTTTTATAAAACTCATAAGCTACCTTGATAGCATTATCCATATCCTTTACTTCGTTGAACACTGTAGCAGCATCATTCGCATGACACGCCCAGTCTATTTTGCCACCTTCTACCATCAAGAAAAACCCTTTCTTATTATCTTTAGTAAGAAAATCAATGGCACTTTCTGTAATCTGCGCTAAAGTCAAATCACCTTCTTTACGATCGATAGCATAGGGTAAACAAGATGGATTAGCACCTTCTTCCTGAATCAGGATCATCTTTTCTGCTTTTGCAGCTTTTGCCTTATAGTCATTGTAGCCACGTGCTACTGTATATCCGGCTTCTTCAAAAATAGGGAAAATACTTGGAGCTTCTTTCTTGTCAAAAGATGTAGTCGGTTTAAGAAAACCACCGCCTGCATAGAAATCGAAATTTGCTTTTGGCAAATCCAAAGCTATTTCATAATATCTATTACGATCGGGTTGATGTGCATAGAATGCGGCAGGAGTAGCATGATCTACACTAACAGAAGTAGTTACACCAACTTTCTTACCAGCTTTCTTTGCCTTTTCAGCTACAGTCTGAATAGCATTCTTGTCCTCTCCCACAGAAATTGCATGATTATAGGTCTTCTTGCCTGTTGCTAATGCAGTACCTGCAGCAGCAGAGTCGGTTACTGAATTTTTAGCAGAGAAAGTAGTTGCCATAGTAGCAACCGGGAATTGAGTAAACAACAAAGGCTCGACGCCAATGCGTCCATTTTGAATTTCCGCCTGATACATCTCCGTACCATTTACCTGATTGACTCCCATTCCATCCCCGATGAAATAGAATACGTACTTTGCCTGCCCGTTGGCTACAACGGAGATAAAGACAAAGAACAATGTGTAGATTAACTTTTTCATTCTCTAGTATATTTATTTTTAGATTATTTGTCTACAAAGGTAGAAAAAAAAGAAGAAATTATCCGGATGCCATATTACAAATTCATCACATATTGCTCAAACCTGTCCTTATCACCGGCAGCCTTGTTACGCATCCGGCTACGATAATTATAGATAGTCGCCAAAGAGTAGCCCAGAAAATGGGCTATCTTGTTACTATCTATCACTCCCAGGCGAATAAGGGCAAAAATGCGGAGTTCCGTTGTCAGCAGTTCATCGGATTTCGGGTATATGCGCCCTTCTTCTACCAGCAGTTCATTAAAGGCGGTAATAAAGTTCGGGAACAGTTTCAGGAAAGACTTATCAAACTCATTATAGAATTCATTCCGCTCGTCACGGATAAACTGCTCGGACTTGATGGCTTTGAACAAGTCTTCAATACGTGACGCCATAGCCAGCTTCGCCAGTGAACGACGGTAAGTTTCCAGCTTATCCAGATAGTTGACGCATCTGTCCAGATAGCGGGCGATATACACCTCTTTAATTTTCCCCGTCTGTTCCAGTTCTTTGTTTACTGCCTGCATTTGTTTGTTCGCCAAGCTTAAGTCACGCCGCATGGCAGACAGTTTCTTCATCCAACGATACAAATAGAAAACAGCAATAAGGAGAAAGAAAGACAACAGACTGACGCTGACAAGCATTGCCTGTGAAACCACACGTTCTTTTTCTTCCTTCAGTTTATAAGCCTTGTCGATAATAGGAAAGAACTCCGTCACCTCAATAAAACGCAGGCGGGCATTGCAAGCTACGGCGTCTTCCATCGAACAGCTCAGATATTTGTAAGCGCGGTCTACATCGCCCAGTTCATACATCAAGTGTGCCAGTTTCTGCAATGAAGCATATTCCCTGACCGAAGATTCCAAATCGGCAATAGCTGTCAATATCAGATAATATACTTCTTTTTCCATATCGCCTTTCATGCCATATGCTTCGGACAGCGTATAGTAGATATAGACTTTCTGACGTTCGTCAACCGCATCCTTCAACGCGTCGCTGAGCATCACCAAAGCTGTATCAGCCTTACCTGTAACGATACATTTCTCAGCCAGTACAATCGTACGGTTTATTTCGGGCGGCATTATACCAATGATAGAGTCCCTGTATAAATCTGTCTTTGTCAGGTATTTCTTCTTTTCCTCTTTATTAGTGGTATAGTCTGCAAGCCAACCATAACAGGCACGATAAGTCTGATAATAGGATAGTAATGTTTGTTTGTCCAGCTTCTCCGAATTTATGCTCTCCAGTTCTTTCATGGCTTCAATATACATTCCCATCACTCCCAATACTGTTGCACGGTCAATTATTATCTCATCTGCCAATTCCGGACGGGTCAGTTGGGGGAGAAGCTGTTGTCTCCTGTTTATATAATAAAGTGCAGAATCTGCCTGATAATGAAGATAAGCATCGAACAAAGAACCATACAAGCGATATTTATCAGCAGGAGCAACCGAATGAGCGAGCTGCATTTTCAGCGCATCAATAGCTTTCTCTTTCTGAACCTGAAAAGTCTCTTTCTTATTTATAATATCATCCAGTCTTTTAAGGACTGCCGCATTATCATCCGTCTGTGTCGCAAACAGTAAAGTCGGACAAACTAAAAGAAAAGCTAAGATATAGGCTATATTTCTCATAGGTTACTTTTTAAAGATGTCACAAATATAATGAATATAGTAATGATTATGAAACAGACGGTCAAAATAATTTTAATTCCTACTTGTATTTTCTCATAGTCTTTTCACAAGCAATGCATTCATTTTCAACAAAATGAGCATCACAAGTATTTATATTTATATTCTAGTCCCCAAATGCTTTCCCCTATCCCCCTACATTTGCAACATCGGTTCGCCGAGCAAACATTTAAAATCTATGTTACCATGAAAAAGAATTTTCTATTTGTAATCTTACTTGTACTACTATTTGGTTGCAGCCCGGTATATGCCGCAACTGTCATAAAAAAAGTAGTCCCTGCTTTTTGGTGGGCAGGTATGAAAAATCCGGAGTTGCAGGTTTTGCTATATGGAGAACATATAGCATTTGCAGAAGTCAGTATCTCTTCCGAAGACATCACCTTGCAAGAGGTTGTCAAGCTAGAAAATCCAAATTATCTGATTGTCTATCTGAATATCTCGGAAGCAGCCCCGCAGACATTCAACATGATTCTGAAACAAGGTAAAAAACAGACTGTAATTCCTTATGAACTCAAAGAAAGAAAGCCGGATTCTTCTCAGATAGAAGGTTTCAACTCTAGCGATGTGCTTTATCTCATTATGCCGGATCGTTTTGCTAACGGTGATTCTTCTAATGATATAATTTCCGGAATGTTGGAAGCCAGAGTAGACCGTAACGACTCCTTCGCCCGCCATGGCGGTGATTTCAAAGGGATAGAAAAGCATCTGGATTATATCGCGGACTTAGGTGTGACGAGCATATGGCTGAATCCGATTCAGGAGAATGACATGAAGGAAGGCTCTTACCACGGTTATGCCATCACTGATTATTATCAGGCAGACCGCCGCTTTGGGAATAATGAAGAATTCCGGAACCTTGTAGACCAGGCACATGCCAAAGGGATGAAAGTAGTCATGGATATGATTTTCAACCACTGCGGTAGTGAAAACTATCTATATAAGGATATGCCATCCAAAGACTGGTTCAACTTCAAAGGCAACTATGTGCAGACAAGTTTTAGACTGCCACCCAACTAGACCCGTATGCTTCTGATTACGAAAAGAAAATAGCAGTTGACGGTTGGTTCAGCCAGGTTATGCCGGATTTCAACCAACGGAACCGCCATGTAGCTACTTATCTGATTCAGAGCAGTATCTGGTGGATAGAGTATGCCGGTATTAACGGAATCCGCCAAGATACGCACCCTTATGCAGACTTTGACATGATGGCTCATTGGTGCAAGGCAGTGAACGAAGAATATCCCAAATTCAATATTGTAGGCGAAACCTGGTTAGGCAGCAATGTACTTATCTCTTATTGGCAAAAAGACAGCAAACTGACCTATCCTAAAAACACCTACCTGCCCACTGTCATGGACTTCCCATTGATGGAACATATGAACAGGGCTTTTGATGAAGAAACAACCGACTGGAACGGCGGACTGTGCCGGCTTTACGAATACCTGTCGCAAGATATCGTCTTTGCTGACCCGATGAATCTATTGACTTTCCTGGATAATCACGACACTTCCCGTTTTTATCGTTCGGAAGCGGATACTAAAAACCTAAACCGATACAAACAAGCATTAGTGTTCCTTCTGACAACACGCGGAATTCCACAAATATATTACGGGACAGAGATCCTGATGGCTGCCGATAAAGCCAACGGTGACGGAGCACTTCGCTGTGACTTCCCGGGCGGCTGGCAAAATGATACTCATAATTACTTCGATGCGGCAAACCGCACTCCGCTACAAAATGAAGCTTTCTCTTATCTGAAGAAACTGCTCCAATGGAGAAAAGGAAACGAAGTCATAGCCAAAGGAAAACTGAAACACTTCGCACCGAGTAAAGGCATCTATGCGTACGAAAGGAAACAGGGTGATAAATCAGTCGTTGTTCTCCTGAATGGAACAGACCGGGAACAGACTATCAGTTTGGATACTTACCGGGAAATACTGCCTGATACTTCTGCATACAATGTATTGGAAGATAAAAAAGTAGAATTAGGAAAGGATTTAACACTTCCGAGCCGTGGGATATACCTTTTATCCTTTTAAAGAAGTTCACTACGACTTATATTTATCCGAAGTACCCAAGCAGTTATTTAGCTATAAATCAAAATAATAAAGTTTATACTAACTTGTATTTTTATTCTAATTGGAAAACTCAGTTCAGACGGTCGCTACATTTGCAATATCCGAAACAAAAGGAATAAAAACATAGGTTAGCTCACAATTTAATACCATAAAAATAAAATGAAAAAGAATCTTTTGCTTATCGCATTTCTCTGTATCTCGTTTATAGCGAATGCACAACAGAAACTCACTTCGCCGGATGGAAATCTAGTAATGACCTTCCAGGTTAACAAAGAAGGTGCTCCAACGTACGACTTGATTTATAAAGGCAAAACGGTTATCAAACCAAGTACCCTGGGACTGGAATTAAAGAAAGAAGATAATACCCGCACAGATTTCGACTGGGTAGACCGCCGGGATCTGACAAAACTTGATTCAAAGACTAATCTTTATAACGGATTCGAAGTGAAAGACGTCAAGACTTCCACATTCAACGAAACTTGGCAACCGGTATGGGGAGAAGAAAAAGAAATCCACAATCATTATAACGAACTGGCAGCCACGCTGTATCAGCCCATGAACGACCGTTCTATCCTTATCCGTTTCCGGTTGTTCAACGATGGTTTAGGATTCCGCTACGAATTCCCGCAGCAGAAATCTCTGAACTACTTCATCATCAAAGAAGAACATTCCCAGTTTGCAATGGCAGGCGACCACATCGCTTACTGGATACCGGGCGACTATGACACTCAGGAATATGATTACACTATCTCCCGCCTGTCAGAAATCAGAGGTTTGATGAAAGAAGCCATTACTCCGAACTCTTCTCAGACTCCTTTCTCACAGACAGGCGTACAGACTGCACTGATGATGAAAACGGATGACGGTTTATATATCAATCTTCACGAAGCTGCTCTCATCGATTACTCATGTATGCACCTGAATCTGGACGACAAAAATATGGTATTCGAATCCTGGCTGACTCCGGATGCTAAAGGAGACAAAGGTTATCTGCAAACTCCCTGTAATACTCCGTGGCGTACCGTTATCGTCAGCGATGATGCCCGCAATATTCTTGCATCCCGCATCACTCTGAACCTGAATGAGCCATGCAAAATCGCAGATGCCGCTTCATGGGTGAAGCCTGTGAAATATATCGGCGTATGGTGGGATATGATTACCGGAAAAGGTTCATGGGCTTATACCGACGAACTGACCAGCGTAAAACTGGGAGAAACAGATTACTCTAAAACCAAACCGAACGGCAAACATTCTGCCAACACTGCCAACGTGAAACGCTATATTGACTTCGCCGCAGCAAACGGGTTCGACGCTGTATTGGTAGAAGGCTGGAATGAAGGTTGGGAAGACTGGTTCGGCAATAGCAAGGACTATGTATTCGACTTCGTCACTCCGTATCCGGATTTCGATGTAAAAGAAGTACATCGTTACGCAGCGAGCAAAGGTATCAAGATGATGATGCACCACGAAACTTCCGCATCTGTCCGCAACTACGAACGCCATATGGACAAGGCTTACCAGTTTATGGTAGACAACGGTTACAATTCTGTAAAGAGCGGTTATGTAGGCAATATCATTCCGCGCGGCGAACACCACTACGGACAATGGATGAACAACCACTACCTGTATGCAGTGACGAAAGCAGCCGACTACAAAATCATGGTAAATGCTCACGAAGCAACCCGCCCGACAGGTATCTGCCGCACGTATCCTAACTTAATCGGCAACGAATCCGCACGCGGAACCGAATACGAATCATTCGGCGGAAACAAAGTATATCACACAACTATACTTCCTTTCACCCGTTTGGTCGGCGGCCCGATGGATTACACTCCGGGTATCTTCGAAACTCATTGTAACAAGATGAATCCTGCAAACAATTCACAGGTACGTTCTACCATCGCCCGCCAGTTAGCCTTGTACGTGACCATGTACAGCCCGCTGCAAATGGCTGCCGATATTCCTGAAAACTACGAACGTTTCATGGATGCTTTCCAATTCATCAAAGACGTGGCAATCGACTGGGACGAAACAAACTATCTGGAAGCAGAACCGGGAGAATATATCACTATCGCCCGTAAGGCAAAAGGTACAGGCGACTGGTATGTAGGTTGTACAGCCGGTGAGAACGGTCATACTTCCAAACTGGTATTCGACTTCCTCACACCGGGAAAACAATACATTGCCACTGTTTATGCGGATGCTAAAGATGCCGACTGGAAAGAAAATCCGCAAGCTTATACCATCAAAAAAGGTATCCTGACAAACAAAAGCAAACTGAACTTGCGCGCTGCCAACGGTGGCGGTTATGCCATCAGTATCAAGGAAGTAAAGGATAAAGCGGAAGTAAAAGGACTAAAGAAATTTTAGGGAATAAGATTGAAGAGAATATAGTTTTCAGTAGGTATTTTTTAGAGAGATATATTTGATTTTGATAAAATAACTTTAAATTAGAGACATGAAAAAGAGCTTAAGACTAAAAGCCCTGCTCACATTATTGGTGGGACTCTTCCTTTCCATTGGAGCATTTGCTCAGCAAATAGCTGTCAAGGGGCATGTGAAAGACACAACGGGTGAGCCTGTCATCGGTGCTAACGTACTGGTGAAAGGTACAACCAATGGAACAATAACTGATTTCGATGGTAACTTTATGTTGAATGTACCGAAAGATGCTATTCTTTCCGTTTCATTCGTCGGCTATAAATCAGCAGAAGTGAAAGCAGCTTCTACTGTAATGGTTACATTGGAAGATGATTCTCAAGTACTGGACGCAGTAGTCGTTATCGGCTACGGCTCGGTAAAAAAGAACGATATGACCGGTTCGGTTACGGCCATCAAACCGGACAAACTAAATAAAGGTTTGATTACCAACGCACAGGACATGATGACTGGTAAGATTGCCGGTGTAAGCGTTATCAGCAAAGGCGGAGCTCCGGGCGAGGGAGCAACGATTCGTATTCGTGGCGGTTCTTCACTGACTGCGGAAAACGACCCGCTGATTGTAATCGACGGTCTGGCAATGGATAATAAGGGGGTGAAAGGTTTGGCTAATCCTCTGTCTATGGTCAATCCGAATGATATTGAAAGCTTTACCGTATTGAAAGATGCTTCGGCTACCGCCATCTACGGTTCGCGTGCTTCCAATGGCGTTATCATCATCACAACGAAGAAAGGTCAGGCAGGCGCACGTCCTACCATTTCTTATGACGGCAATGTATCTGTCAGCACTGTGAAATCTACCGTCGACGTAATGGACGGAGACCAGTTCCGTTCTTTCATCAAAGACATCTGGGGAGAAGACAGCGAAGCTTATAGCAAATTAGGAAATGCCAACACCGACTGGCAAAAAGAAATATTCCGCCCAGCCGTAAGTACAGACCATAACCTCACCATTTCCGGTGGATTGAAGAATATGCCTTACCGTGTATCGTTCGGTTATACCAACCAGAACGGTATTGTGAAAACATCCAAGTTCGAACGTTATACGGCTTCTGTCAGCTTGGCTCCTTCTTTCTTTGAAGACCATCTGAAAATAAACGCCAACCTGAAAGGTATGATTGCCAAGAACCGCTACGCTGACGGTGGTGCGGTAGGTTCTGCGGTCAGCTTTGACCCCACACAGTCCGTCCGCTCCGACGATCCTTACCATCAATATTATTTCGACGGATATTTCCAATGGAATACGGACGCTTCTTCTTTGAATGACGACACATGGAAACGTACTTTCAACGGCAATGCTCCGGGTAATCCGGTTGCCTTGTTGGAAGAAAAGGACGACCGTGCCATCTCCAAATCTTTAATCGGTAATCTGGAACTGGATTATAAGTTTCATTTCTTGCCGGACTTGCACGCACACGTGAACGGTGGCATGGACCTCTCTACGGGTAAGCAATATACGGATGTCTCTCCCTATTCTTCGACCAACAACTATTATGGCAGCTATGGCTGGGAACAGAAAGACAAGTACAACCTCTCTTTGAATGCTTACCTGCAATACAGCAAAGATTTTACTGACAAACATCGTTTCGATGTAATGGCAGGCTATGAATGGCAGCACTTCCATGATACGTCCGACCAGGAATATTGGGGACTCTATCCGCTGTCGAACAACGTGGTAGAGAACAGAGGTCAGCGTTACAACAATACCTCAAGTGGTTCGGCTACGGAAAGTTATCTTGTATCTTTCTTCGGTCGTGTCAATTACACACTGCTGGACCGTTACCTGTTTACGGCAACCGTACGCCAGGATGGTTCTTCCCGTTTCCACAAAAACAACCGTTGGGGATTGTTCCCGTCTTTTGCCTTGGGATGGAAGTTGAAAGAAGAAGCTTTCCTGAAAGATGTTGATGTACTTTCGGATTTAAAACTTCGTCTTGGCTATGGTATTACCGGTCAGCAGAATATCAATTCGGGCGACTATCCGTACCTGGCTGTTTATGAGACAAACAAAGACGGGGCTTACTATCCTATCCTGGGAGAGGGAATCACTTACCGCCCGAATGCATACAACCCGGACTTGAAATGGGAAAAGACGACCACTTATAATGTAGGTCTGGACTTCGGATTCCTGAACAACCGCATCAACGGTGCTGTGGATTATTACTATCGTAAGACCACCGATTTGCTGAACAGCGTATTCGTTTCTGCCGGAACGAACTTCAAAAACAAGGTATTGTCCAACGTCGGTTCATTAGAAAATTCAGGTATCGAATTCTCCATTAATTCAAAACCGGTTGTAACTACCGACTGGACATGGGATCTTGGCTTCAATATCACTTACAACAAAAACGAAATCACCAAATTAACTACCGGAGATAGCGAAAATTATTATGTTGCTGCCGGAGACAATATCGGTGGCGGACGTGATATGAAAGCAATGGCGCACGCCGTAGGACATCCGGCTTCTTCCTTCTATGTTTACCAGCAAGTGTATGACGAGAATGGAAAGCCTATAGAGAACGAATTTGTAGACCGCAACGGAGACGGAACGATTAACGGTGACGACCGCTACTTCTACAAAAAGCCGACAGCCGACGTACTTATGGGACTTACTTCCCGTCTTTCATACAAGTCATGGGATTTCAGTTTCTCACTGCGCGCCAGCCTGAACAACTATGTGTATAACTCTGTCGAAGCAGGCGGTTCCGACTGCAACCCGACCTCTGTCTATTCATTCGGCGCACTCAACAACCGCCCGTTGATGGGAGTGGCAAACAATATCCAAAGCAAGAACGACAACACCTTACTGTCCGATTACTTCGTACAGAATGCCTCCTTCATGAAATGTGACAATATCACTTTGGGATATTCGTTCAAAAAGCTGTTTGGCGCTCCGATTGGCGGACGCGTATATGCAGCCGTACAGAACGTATTCACTATCACCAAATACAAAGGACTTGACCCTGAAGTAGAAAAGGGATTGGATAACAATATTTATCCGCGTCCTCTGACTACATTAATCGGTTTAAGCCTTAATTTCTAAACCTACTAAAAATACCAATTATGAAATTCAGATATATAAAATCAATCCTATCGGCTGCCTCACTATTACTGGCAGTCAGCGTGACTTCATGTATCGGTGACCTGGATGCGACTCCTATCGACCCGAATATAGTGATGACATTTGACCAGGCGAGCGTTTTTAACAAGATATATGGAACCCTCGGACTGACAGGTCAGAAAGGCCCCGACGGAAGCGGTGACTTGGACGACATCGACGAAGGTACTTCCTCTTTCTACCGTATGACTTGGTGTGCCAACCAATTGATGACAGATGAAGCGATTGTCAATTCATGGAACGATGCCGGTGTCGCTACTATTGCCGATTGCAGTTGGAGTTCTTCCAATGAAATCGTGACAGGACTCTATTACCGTCTGACATTCGACATCACTTTGTGCAACTACTTCCTGGAACAAACGGAAGGACTGACAGATGATGAAACGACACGCCAACGTGCAGAAGTACGTTTTATCCGTGCTTTGAACAACTACTACCTGATGGATATGTTCGGCAATCCGCCTTATTGCGATAAAGTATCGACAGAAAAGCCTCAGCAAATACAACGTGCGGATCTTTTCGCGAAGATTGAAGAAGAGTTGAAAGAAATCGGTGACGACGCTACCGCCACACTAGCACAGCCGCTTCAAACGACTTACGGCCGTGTAGACCGTGTTGCCGCCTGGTTATTGCTGGCACGTATGTATCTCAACGCAGAAGTCTATACCGGCACGCCTCAATGGGGAAAAGCCAAGGAATATGCCCAGAAGGTGATTGGCTCCGGCTATAAGCTGGCTCCTGTCTACAAACACCTGTTCATGGCAGATAATGATGGCAGCAATGTCAACAAGGCAAGACAGGAAGTGATACTTCCCATTTTGCAGGATGGTGTGAGAACCAAGAGTTGGGGTGGTTCGCTGTTCTTGATTGCAGGTACGCACAAAAGTGACACAGGCATGAATCCCTGGGGAAGCAAGCAAGGATGGGGCGGCCCGCATTGTCGTCAGGCAATGGTAGCCAAATTCTTCCCGAACGTAAATGATGCTCCTTCCGTATTGGAAGACCAGATGGTAGTGGCAGCAAAAGATGACCGTGCCTTGATGTGCGGAGTGCAGAGAAGTACGTCGACAGGAGACAATATGAGCTTTACGGACGGATTCGCATGTGCCAAATTCTCGAACATCCGTGCAGACAACGGACTGACAAGCGATACGGATAATCCTGATATGGATATACCTCTTCTTCGTATGGCAGAAGCTTATCTGATTGTAGCAGAAGCCAGTATCCGTGCCAACAATGGTGTTTCTACTCAGGAGACCATAGACGCTATGCATGAAATCCGTAAGCGTGCGAACGCCGCCGAATCTGCTTCATATACATTGACGGACATCCGTGACGAATGGGCGCGTGAGTTCTGGTTTGAAGGTCGCCGCCGCATTGACTTGATTCGTTTCGGCGATTTCGGCGGACACACCGACTATAACTGGGATTGGAAAGGTGGAGAAAAACAAGGTACTGAAATAAAAGAGTTCCGCAACATTTATCCTATTCCTGCCAATGATATCAATGCGAATACGAATCTGGAGCAAAACCCGGAATATTAAACCAGACCGAAGTTATACTTTTATAAAAACAGAGTAATATGAAAAAAATAAATATACTGACGTCCATACTAGTAGCGACAGCCCTGCTGACCGCCTGCGAGGATGACAGGGACTCAAATCCTACCATACAGGAACCTACAACTTTTGTATTGAACACCCCTGCCAATGCAACGTACAACGTCTATGACCTAAATCAATCCAAGAATATCGAGTTGACTTGTACGCAACCGGACTACGGCTATCCTGCCGTAGTGACTTACACCGTGCAAGCGGATTTAACAGACAAATGGACTGATGAAACGGAAACGGCAGACGCCTCTTATCTGACACTACCTTCCATATCTACATCAGCCAAAGTGGATGCCAACACACAGGAATTGAATAAGGCAATCGTAAAACTTGCCGGCTGGACATCGGAGAATGATTATGACGGCGAACCGATGAGTGTATTTGTACGTTTGTACGCACATATCGGAGATAAAGGGTATCCTATACATTCCAATTCGATAGAATTGAAAGTTATACCTTATTATATGGATATATCTGATGCCGTTCCTGCCACTTATTATTTACTGGGCGATTTCATCGGTGAAGTTCCCTGGGGAAATCCGACAATGGCAGCAGGTACCGCTTATTTCCCGATGTCACTGGTAAAAGGATATGCGTATGATGCCAATACTGGTAAAGGAGAATTTACCTACACAGGATATATCCCAGCAGATAAAGGATTTAAGGTAGTGGCTACTCCCGGTGCATGGGACGACCAATGGGGAAATGCTGACAGCGAAGGATTCACCAATTTGGTAAATGACAAGAACTCTCAGAATATTAAAGTGAATGCGGCCGGCTGGTACACACTTCATCTCAATACGCTTGAAAATAAACTGACAATGAAAGCTACTACTTTTGAAACTCAACCGACAGAATATGATGCCGTCACATTGATTTATGGTTCGGAATCTGTAAACATGACCAAAGTTACCATGGAGCATTCACATGTATGGTATGCCGACATAACAATCGCGGCAAGCTGCAAAGCCAAATTTACTTCCGGCGACAAGACTTGGGGTGGAGAGGTATTCCCGTTTGGCTCATTTGTTGATGGAGCTACCATCAGTTGCAAACCGGGTGATTATACCGTACTGTTCAACGAACTGGACGAGTGCTATTACTTCAAAGCTAAATAGATTAATCTTAAATGCAGATAGATATGAAAAAATTATCAATATATATAACCGTGTTACTGGCTGCCGCACTAACAGCCTGCAACGAAGATTTTAATGAAGGGGTAGCTTCCCCACAGTCTTACGGACAGGAAGAAGCTGCTGACAAAATAACTTTTACAGCTACAGGTGTAGCCCCGATTAATCTTGGAAATGTCGAGGAAGAATCCGTAGCGGTTGCCGTATTTACAACTCCTGCCGTTAAAGAAGAAGCCACTTTATCTTATAAAATGAAGTTAGATAATAAAGTGACTTTAATTGTAGACGACAAAGGATACGTAGCAACGGAAGATTTGCAGAATGCAGTGGCGCAAATATATGGTATCCGTCCGGTAGAACGTACCATGAATGCAGTATTAACGTCATACGTGGCTGTCGGAAAGACAGTATATGCGGCACCGGCTGAAAGCTATGAGTTGAAAGTTACTCCGGAAGCACCGGTTATTGAAAGCGCTTATTATATTAATGGCTCTCTGACTTGGGAACAGAATGTAGCATTTGTTAATACAAGTGGTGATCCTTATACCAATTCAGTCTTTACAACAACAGTTCCTGCTCTGGTTACAGATAACACCGGTGCAAAAGATGCCTATTTCCTGATTAAATCCAACTCAGGCAAATCACTTGGCGCGGTTGATGCAGACAACGATGCTCCAGAAGGCAATCTCATTTTATCAGAAACAGCAAATCCTATCAAAATATCCGGTGGCGATTATAAATCAGTTAGAATCTCCATCAACATGATGGAAGGCACTTACAAGATTGAGAAAACAATGGATGCACCTCATTTATGGATACCAGGAAATCATCAGGAATGGAAGCCTTCACAAGCACCGACTTTATATAAGCCAGAAGGAAACAATGCTTATTGGGGAATGTCGGAATTGAACGGTGGCTTTAAGTTTACCGCACAGCCCTATTGGCCGGATGGTTCGAATGGCGGACTTGATTATGGATATGACTATTTTACCTCGAAAGAAGGTATGACAAATGATGGTGGAAACTTATCTTTACCACAGGGTATTTATTACATTGTAGTCAATTTGGACGACAAGTACGTCTCTGCAACAGAAATAACATCTATGGATATTATAGGTACAGCCACAGGAGGATGGGAAAACGGCAAAGAATTAACTTATGATGCAACAGAAAAATGCTGGACTGCAAAGACTGAAATGGCAGTGGGTGAATTTAAACTCCGCGTCAATTCCAGTTGGGACTCCGGTGTTAGTTTCGGGGGAACATTAGATACACCCAGTCCTTTTGCTGGAGATAATATTTCAATGGACGCAACCGGTAACTATACCATCAAATTCTATCTGAACGGTAGACTAGTCCTCATCAAAGAATAATAAATGGAAAATACATTATGAAAAAAGATATAAAACATATATTCTGGATGCTGCTCTGTCTATTCACGATAGTAGCATGTTCCGACGAAAACCATGAGATGTTAATCACCGGTCCGGAAATCCCCGAACTGGATCACGAGCCGTCTATCGAAGATTGGTAGAAGGAATCAATAATTACCCCACTAAATTCAAGGGCGACAAGCAAGGTAAAATCTGGTATAAAGCAGCAGCCGGCGACGACTTGTACGGCTATGAAGGTGATGTATATGTTCACATCGGTATCAATGACTGGATGTATGTTCCTACGGAATGGGGGGTAAATGAAGATAAATACAAGGCAGAGAAAGTGGCGGATAATATTTGGTGCTTTACACTTGCCCCGACAGTACGCGAATGGTTTGGCGCGGAAAATGCAGCAAACATTCAAAATGTCTGCATCCTCTTCCGCAATGATGAAGCGTTGACTGACGAAAAGAAAACCAGCGACTTTTTTATCACAGTAACAGGAGACAAGACTTTCACACCGGCTCCGGTAGAGATAGCTGCCTGCCCGGTAGAAGAAGCGGGTATCCATCCATCGGCTGACGGAACGTCTGTGACTTTCGCACTATACGATTTGGATACGGATAACAATTACAAGGATTATGCTTGTCTCATTGGCGACTTCAATGATTGGGAACTTAGTACTGAATATCAGATGAAGCGTGATAACGACAAACACTTCTGGTGGTACACCGTTACGGGCATCGACCCCGCCAAAGAGTATGGTTTCCAATATTACATGGGTAGTGAAAAAGACGGCAATGTTCGTATTGGCGACCCCTATTGTGAAAAAGTGCTGGATGGCTCGAACGATAAATATCTTGTAGAACAAGGAGTTTATCCGGCTAGTGCCATACAGTATCCGAATGGAAAGACAACAGGCATTGTCTCCGTATTCCAAACAAAACCGGCATCCTACAATTGGCAAGTATCCGACTTCAAGATTGATAATCCTGACAATATGGTAATCTATGAGTTACTATTCCGTGACTTCACACAAGTAGGTTCCGAACTTGCTACGGGTACAATCAAAGAGGCTACTAAACATTTGGACTACATCAAGAGTCTGGGAGTGAATGCGATTGAACTGATGCCTATACAAGAATTCGACGGGAATAATAGCTGGGGATACAATCCATGTTATTATTTTGCAATGGACAAAGCATATGGAACGAAAGAGGAATATAAGCAATTCATTGATGAATGTCATAAACAAGGCATTGCAGTATTACTGGATGTAGTCTACAACCATGCTACTGGCAGTCATCCATTTGCTAAACTTTATTGGAATTCGAAAGAAAGCAAGACAGCCAAGAATAATCCGTGGTTCAATGTCGATGCTCCGCATCCATTCAGCGTATTCCATGACTTCAATCACGAATCGCCGCTTGTACGTGAATTTGTAAAACGTAACTTGAAGTTCTTGTTGGAAGAGTATAAGTTTGACGGTTTCCGTTTTGACTTAACCAAAGGATTTACTCAAAACAAGAGCAATGAATCAACGGCAAGCAACAAAGATGACTCCCGTGTTGTTATCTTGAAAGATTACTATAAAACAGTGAATACGACCAATCCTAATGCAGTGATGATTCTCGAACACTTCTGCAATTTGGATGAAGAGTCAGAATTGGCTAAAGCAGGGATGAAACTATGGCATAATATGAATGAAAGCTATTGCCAATCCGGAATGGGAGAATCAAGCAATTCTGATTTTTCATACATGCGAAATAGCGGAATGCCTGCCGAAGGATGGGTTAATTTCATGGAAAGCCATGATGAAGAAAGAGTTGCATACAAGCAAACTGCTTTTGGCAATCTTCAAAATGCAAGTCTTGATATCCGCATGAAACAACTGGGAACAAATGCAGCCTTCTTCCTGACCGTTCCAGGACCGAAAATGATTTGGCAGTTTGGCGAACTAGGATATGATTATTCCATAATGTATAAGTACGATGGAACAATGGGAACTGAAAAGAATACTGATGCCAAGCCTGTGAAATGGGATTATCTTACTGACCAATATCGGAAAGGATTATACGACACTTATAGCACTTTGCTGAAATTACGCAATGATAATCCGGACTTATTCAGCGACAACGCATTCAAAGACTGGAAAGTAAGTGTTTCCGATTGGGATAAAGGTCGTTATCTAAGATTGGAATCCACTACAAAGAAACTGGTTGTAGTAGGCAATTTCAAGAATGAACAGATTAATACAGGTGTGTACTTTGGTAACACGGGAGATTGGTATGAATTGAATGGTGAAACATTGAATGTGACTAACAGTTCTGAACAGCCTGTTGTTATACCTGCTAATAGCTTCAAGTTATACACCAACTTTCCAGTAAACAATTGATTGAACGGTTGTAATCAGAGTTATCATAGAAAACAACCCATAATAATGTAATAAATCCCTGTTCCACAATGTTGGAGCAGGATTTATTGCTTTAATTATTTCTTATCGGTAGAAATTTTTCTCTTCAAGCATGAGCTTTTTTTCAATCCTTTTAAGCGAGCTAGTTGTTTCATGCCTTGAAACTGTTTGTTTCTCACCGAGAAACGAAGTGTTTCACACCGGGAAACCATTCGTTTCACACCGGGAAACTTTTTGTTTCACACCGGGATGAAACTATCCGCCTCAAACCTGCGTCTCTCCTTCTATATATTCTTCAAGAAAAAGGTTCTCGCCGTCGAATACGGCATAAGAAAAGAAATTAATCCAGTCTCCAAGTATCAGCACACGTGAAGTGACACTTAGCATCAAATCAAGTTCAATGTGGCGATGTCCGTAAATAAAGAAGTTTATATTGGGATGACTTTTCAAATACTCTTTTGTATATAGTACCAGATGCTCCTGATTTTCCCCCATATAATCCGGTTCCTTTCCGTCAGTCCGTTTCTGCCTGCTGCGTTTCGCCCATGATAAACCAAGTTCCACGCTCCATCGGGGATGAATAGCGGAAAACAATGTTTGTAATGTTTTGCTGTGAAACATGGAACGAAGCAGTTTGAACTTCTTGTCCGGGTCGCCCAGTCCGTCACCATGAGCAAGATAGAACTCTTTTCCGTATATTTCGGTAGTCAGCGGTTCACGGTGCATAATGACACCACATTCTTTGGTGAGATAATCCCCACACCATATATCATGGTTGCCAATAAAGAAATGCACTTCCACTCCCATATCCGTCAGTTCGGAGATTTTTCCCAAGAAACGGGTATATCCTTTGGGGACGACCAGCCGGAATTCATACCAGAAATCAAACATATCTCCCAACAGATAAACAGCAGAAGCCTTGTGCTTTATACTATCAAGGAAGTTCACCAAACGCCGTTCCTGCGTGCGTCCATGCTCAATAGCACGGGACCCAAGATGCGCATCGGAAAGGAAATAAACGTTCTTCATGAGTTTTGAGTTGTTAGTTATAAGAGATTGATTATGAGGTTATCACTCGTAACTAGAGAAAACCGAGTTCGAGTTTCGCCTCCTCACTCATCATATCTTTGTCCCATTCCGGTTCAAACACCAGATTAATGGTAGCCGCAGTCACACCCTCCACCGATTCCACTTTCTGACGAATATCTTCCATGATAAAATCAGCAGCCGGACAGTTAGGGGCTGTCAATGTCATATCAAGTACCACTTCTCCAGTATCGGAGACATCTATCTTATAAATCAGTCCAAGATCGTATACATTCACCGGAATTTCCGGATCGTACACCGTTTTTAGCATGGCTACAATCTTTTCTTCTATTTCAATCTTTTCCATACGTCTTCTCATTTTGTTATGTATCGCAAAGATAGAGATAAAAAATGAAACATAAAAAATTAGGTACGGAATGAGCATCGTGTACCTAAAGAATATTACATCTATTCTCCATCTTCACTAATATGAAAAACGTACCCAGATGGTAAATTGTTGCAAAAGGGAATAAAGATGTAGAGAAAATTAAAGCAATCCTTCATCCGCAAAGCTAAAGAACCCGTCTTCACAAACGACGACATGATCTATCAGGTGGATATTCATTGTATCTGCCGCTTTACGAATATGTTCTGTCAGTGTTTTGTCAGGCTGACTAGGACGGATATTCCCTGAAGGATGATTATGGACCACAGCTATTTGGGTGGCTCTTTGCAGCAATGCTTCCCGAAGGATGGTGCGTACATCGGTGTATGTTCCATCTATTCCACCGGTACTGATACGCACCTTATCAATCAGTTTCGTTGCCTGATTCAATAAAAGAACCCAGAATTCTTCTTGTTCGAGGTCGCACATCAAAGGTTGAAAAATATCATAAATATCTTTTGAACAGGTGATTTGAGGCCTTTCTTTTGTGTTTTGCAGTTTCCGACGCTTTCCAAGTTCCAATGCTGCCATCACTGTAATACTTTTCGCCGGTCCCATACCTTTAAAACGGGAATAATCGCAGACTTCCCATTTTGCCAGAGAATTGAGATTGTTATCACAAGACAGGAGCAGGCGTCGCATCAGTTCAACAGCGCTTTCTTCCGTATTTCCGGAGCCGATTAATATAGCGAGTAGTTCGGCATCACTCAATGCTGCTGCTCCCTTTTCCATCATTTTCTCCCGTGGGCGGTCCTCCAGTGCCCATTGGTTGATGGATAGTTTATGCTTACTTTCCATTTGCTATGTTTTGAAGGTGTAAAGGTAGGTTTATTTAATTTAATGATAGAGGCAATGGGAAAAAAATTGGTTGCAGGCTTCTTCTTTTTTCTATGCAGAGACAAGTTGTACGACACCCGGGTCTCAGCATACCTGACACCCGGGTGTTGAGTAGCATGAGACCCGGGTGTCAGACGTATTGAGACCCGGGTGTCATGCAACATTCCTTTTAAGTAAAAATAGGAATGGTAGTAAACAAATTAAAAGTAGGTTACTTATAAAAATTCTTTTGGAAAGCCTCAAACTCATCTTTTCCTCTGACACAACGCTGCCACCATGCACGCCAAAAGCCTGTACCATAGCCGATAAGTTGTATAAATGCAGCGGCTATGGAATATATGCCAATAGTCAGACTCTTATTCTGAATAGTAGAATCCATGCATACCAGCAATGCATAAAGAATGATCGGCGTAAAACTGAAAAGACAGAATGGGGTTCCTAATAATAAGAGTGCCACTCCCAGCGTAAATACAGCAGGAAGTAAATGCACCAGTTTCAGAGAGTCCGGGTATTTCTTATAAAGATTAATACGGGCAATGCCGGAGTTATGCACTTGCTTGAAGAACTTCTTCAAATCAGTGCGGCGTTTGTGATACACCCAGGCATCCGGAAAAAGCCGGCAAGTATAGCCGTTCTTAAAGATACGGATACTAAAGTCAATATCCTCTCCAAAACGCATCTTTGAGAATCCGCCCAAAGCCTCATACACTGCCCGGCGAACTCCCATATTAAAACTGCGGGGATAGAATTTGTCCATCTTCTTTTTCCCGCCACGGATTCCTCCGGTCGTAAAGAAAGAAGTCATGGAATAGTTTATCGCCTTTTGGATATCCGTGAAAGAATCGTGCGCACGGTCGGGACCGCCGAAAGCATCGGCAGGAGAAGCGAGAAGTTCCTTCTCTACCGCATCGAAGTATCCTCGGGAAGAATGACATCAGAATCTAATATAATAAGGTATTCTCCTTCGCTACGTTCTGCCCCGTAATTGCGGGTCTGTCCCGGACCGGAGTTAGGTTTAGAGAAGTATTTTATATTCAACCGGTCTGCATACCGTTCTACTACTTCTTTACAGGGAATGAAGGAACCATCTTCTACAACAACGACTTCGAAATCTTTAAAGTGTTGCATGGTAAGACTTTGCAATAATTCATCCACTTCATCGGGACGATTATAAACGGGGATTATGACGGAGTAACGCATAGTAAATTCGTTTTAAGAATGAATTTGAGATGCAAATTAAGACAAAAAAGGGGAAACTACTCCCAAATCTCCAGAAAAACAAAAGAACTAACTATATTTCCTATCTACTTTTTATCAAGATTCCCTCAAAAAGTTTTCTATTCTCCGTTAGAATCATTATAAAAAGAGATTGAGTTTCTCCAACTATATTAGTTTGATAAATCTTACAGAATAAAAAAGGGCGTTCCTGGGAAATAAGGGAAAATTGGAACGCCCTTCGAAATAAAGGTTTATTATTAGACTGGTCTTTCACAAGTGCAGTCTTTACCTTTTTTCATCTAACAAATTAAGGATGTCAAAAATCCTTAGTGGGAAATAACATATTCATCTTTTCACAAAGATGAATAATTCGACAAATAATATCCGATACCACCATATCGGACAATTATATTATCAATAAAAGGGTAACTCTACACAAAGGAAAAGAGTTACCCTTTCTTTCTTATTTAAAATAGGACTATTTCAAAGAAGCTTTCACAGTGATCTTATTAATAGTTTCTGTACCCCAGTTATGATTTACAGTTACTTTCACATAGATGTCCAATGACTGAACAATCGCTGTATTGTTACATGTAATCACACCTGTTGACGGATTAATAGTATAGGTACCCTCATTTACAGTAGCACTATATCCATCAATTGCATAAGTAATGGCGCCAGCAGCATCAATGCCATAAGCTGCAGCCCAAGGAGCTTTTGCTACTCCATTTTCAATAACTACATTCTTCTTGGTTACATTGATATCTTTGTCAGACATCTTGATTTCTGCTTTCGTTCCTACATTGATAGTCTTATTCTGATCACCATCTATATTCCAATCAATAGAAGACTTGTAAGACAAGACATCAAGCGGAGAACGCAATACAGGTTCACAATAAGTCACTTCTTTTCCATTTATATCAAGAATAGTAGCTTCAATATCAGTTCCTTGTATTTTAGCTCCGATCTTGATAGCACCTAAAGTCTTCACATCTACATCCGGAGTTACAGTAATAACATTACCAGCAATGCTTATCTGACTATAAACAGCTTTAACAGCATCAGACTGTTTTGCTTGCGGAGCCAGATAATATTCAATAACTTCACTAGAAGTACTGTTATCTGTATTATATGCAGCATAAAGAACTGTCAAATCAGCCGTCATACTGAATGACTTATCAGCTTCAGTCCATGCACCGGTAATAGTTGTCTTACCATTCACAACAAATGCACTATTTTGCTTGATGTTCACTTTACGTTCGCACTTAACAAGATCCTTCAATTTCAAAGTATACTGTTTGTTAGAACCGTTAACACGATGAGTTGTTGTGGATTTACGCCATGCATATTCTTCAGAATTTGTAATTTCATATTTTGAGTTTCCACCACCTGGCCATGTTTCGAATGAATACAATTGCTGATCTCCATTGATAACAGTTTCGGCAGGGAATATCAATTTAAGATTATCCAAATCTGTGCTTGTACCCGGTGTGAATTCAATATATGCATCAACCTTGTTAGCATAAGTTTTACCATCTTCATTAGTCAAGTAATACAAACCATATTTAACAGGAGTTACGTTTTCATTGTCAGACATATAGTCACGTCCACCCAGTGAATTCAAGAATGCACGAACATTCAAGTCAATAGTTTGTTCACTTGTGCTATACTGCAATTTAGCTAACTTATCAGCTGCAGCTGCATCTTTCGTTTCTACATCAATATCAACCAATGCCGGAGCCACTTGCTGCTCGCGAACAGCTTTCACTGCAAAGTCATAAGAAATGATTTCCGTACCTTTTTCATTCTTATAAGTTGCTGTCACATAGCATAATTCATTGATAGCCGAAGCTTGCTCACTAGATTTAGCTGTAATAACACCGTCTTTAATTTCAAAGATACCTTTTGCCTTATCAGCTGTTTGTTTGAATTCAACAGTGATACCACTAAATCCTAAATCAGCCATTGAAATGAAATCCTCTTCCACATCATGTCCCAATGCTACAGAATCATTCAAATTATAAGATTTGTTATAAACAAATGTATATTCAACATAAGATGAAAAATCGGATTCGGTAGTTGCATCAGCCAAAACATCAGTAGGAACTTCAACTGCATCTTTTGTATGCACAAAACTCAAATCAGCCGGAGTCCATTTTTCAGCTTTGAAGTTGAAATAATCAGAGGCTGTTGTATAACCGTTAATTGTTACATCCAAAGAAGAAGCGTAAGGTTTATCAACTTCAATGTTTTCGGAAATCATATTTACACTCAAGATACCTTGTCGGTTATCCACCCATTTTGCACTACCTTCTACATATTTCAGTGCAGGAACAAGTGCTCTGGTTTTGTATGTATCGGTAAATGCAAATACAGCTTTACCCAGATCCAGTGTAGTAGGCCATACTTTGAAAGTAGCAACTGAAGCACTGGTTGCCAATAATTCCGCTTCAGGATCATTGGACGACATCAAACCAATTGATCTTACAAAATCCTCCCGATCATCAGCAGCTTGTCTTCTGTAAATAATGCTTTGCAAACCATTATAAGCAGAACCTTCTGCCAACATTTTATATTCTTTACCGTCAAGAGTGATGACATACAAACCATCCACTTCATTTATAACGATAGAAGGAACTTTAGTATCAGTTTTCAAGCTTGTTACCACATCACCGATAACGATATACCCATCTTTATTAATGGACACGTTAGCTGATGCATCCTGCCCTGGTTCGCCAGGCTGACCAGGTTCACCTTGTTCTCCCTTCTTCCCAGTAGCATTAACCTTATTTCCATCTGCATCTAAAACATACTCATAGGTTTTACCATCATCAGTACTTACCTGCCAATAGTTGTCACTTGATACTTTAAATTTAGGAATGACCGTTTCACCATTTAATCCCGGCTGTCCGTTCTCTCCATCTTTACCATTGGTGATAGTCAATTTAGAACCATCAGAAAGAGACAATTCATAACCATTTGCTACAGGAGTATAGCTGACAATAAATTTACCGGCTTTCATTGCAGCTTCCACCTCTTCAATTTTACTCTTATTGGCGTCGACCTGCTGTTGCAAACCATCTATATCATCATCGTAGTCTTTGCATCCTACGTAGCTGATAGCAGAAAGCGCCAGCGCCCCGAAGAGCATCACTTTTACAAACTTTTTCTTCATAACTACTTAAAAATTACATTAATAATATATTATTAAACACTAAGTTTCAATAATAGCATACCTGTTACTTTGTAGGTAACGGGAAAACCTTTGTCCCTGCTCTTTTTGAGTAGTCAATACTAGAAAATGATATAATATACAATGAAACTTTTTAACCCCTACTTCGAGAAAGAGGTAGAGGGGAGGGAAATCTTATGCAAAATTTAGAGGTTAACATACCCTAGTACAAAGAATCCACGTGTTTTATCTATTTATGTTCTTCTTTTGAGTGCTTTAATGGAAAAAATGTGCGATTTCGTTTGGTTGTTTTAAGAAATATGCTCATATTTGCACCGGTATTTATTCCCGTTACCTACAAAGTAACAGGCTTACTTTCAGCAAATTGCATTCCGAACCGAATACCGGATAAAATCAATAACCCGTTTATTTGCTTCATCTATTTTCTTATTCTGAAAAGGTTTCAGATAAGTCTCCGTCACCGTAATGGACGAGTGCCCCATCGCTTCGGAAATGATGCCCGGATGAATTTCACAATAATACGCTGTTGTAGCCCATGTATGACGGGCGGTGTATGAACTCAATTCATCACCCAGTCCCAACAATTCACCCAACAACATTAATTGTCGGTTAAATGTGCGCAATGCTAACTGATACTCTCGATATGCCTCTTTTGTTCCTTCACGACTTTTCAACAATGAGAAAAGGTATGGAGAAGAAGGGTCACAATTCATGTGCTTCTTCACCAAAAGCATTGCCTCCGGAGTCAATGTCACCGACAATGTACGCCCCGTCTTACGCCTACGATAAGTAATCACATTATCATGCAAATCACTCTTACGCAAATATGCGAGATCGACAAAAGGTAAACCACGAAGTAAAAACATCAGAGTAAATAGCTCTTGTGTACATCGCAAAGCCGGAGTTGCAACCGATGAATGTAATTTTGCAAATACCTTTTTTATGTCTTCCTCACATAAAGCTCGCTTACGATCAGCGCGAGTACCGGTATAAACCGAATGAAATAAGTTCGGCACATAAGGTGCTTTTCGAAGATCGACTGCACGGTTATATACTGCACGAAATGTACGCAAATAAGTTGAAACTGTATTCCAACTACAACCACGGCTACGAAGATGTATTTCGAAACCTTTCAACCATCCCGGAGTTACTTTATCAAAAGTGAAATCTCCTTTCCCACAATAAACAATAATGGCATTGAGACTGCTACGATATACGTGAGCCGTCCCAAAGTTTCCCCCCATTTGTAGCCCGTTAGCCACTTGCCTCATAAATGCTACTACTTTTAACATATTATTATTACTTAATTTAATTACACAATAAACATACAGGTATTTTTAAGAACAAGCAAACCTGTAAGTTACAAATAACAATAATAATAACAATGTTGTTTCTTGGAAGTAAATGAAAGGAGCGATGAGGTAAAACTAAGACAAAAAAAGACGGGGATGTCCCAATCTTGGCACATCCCCGTACAATATAAATCAATTCTGTTATTATTTCTTCAGAATATCCATTGTATCGGATGCAATCAACAATTCTTCGTCTGTCGGAATCACTACTACTTTCACTTTAGAAGCAGGAGTAGAAATAATTGCTTCCTCACCACGAACTTTAGCATTCACATCGTTGTCAAGCTCAATACCCATGAATTCCATATCCTTACAAACTTCACGACGACATTCCATCTGGTTCTCACCTACACCACCAGTAAACAGGATAATATCCACACCGCCCAATGCAGCAGCATAAGCACCGATATATTTCTTAATACGGTAATAGTACATCTTCTCTGCAAGGATAGCTTTCTCATTGCCAGCCGCACAAGCAGCCAAGAGTTCACGCATATCGCTTGATACACCCGAAATGCCCAGTACACCGCTCTTCTTGTTCAACAGATTGGAAACACCGGTTGTGTTCAAGCCTTCTTTTTCCATGATAAATGTTACTGCACCGGCATCAATATCACCGCTACGAGTACCCATCATCAAGCCTTCCAATGGAGTCAAGCCCATAGTAGTATCCATACATTTACCATCTTTGATAGCAGCGATAGAACCACCGTTACCAATGTGGCAAGTGATAATTTTCTGTCCTACCGGATTCACGCCCAAAAATTCACATACACGTTTGGACACGTAACGATGAGATGTTCCGTGGAAGCCATAACGACGCACACCATACTTTTCATACAATTCATAAGGAATAGCATACATGTAGGCATAATCCGGCATGGTCTGATGAAAAGCCGTATCGAATACACCTACCTGCGGAATGTTAGGAAGAATAGCAGAAACTGCATTCACACCTTTCAAGTTAGCCGGATTGTGCAACGGAGCCAGATCATTGCAAGCTGTAAAGGCTTCCAATACCTCCTTGTTCAGCAATACAGATTCGCTGAAACGCTCGCCTCCGTGTACCATACGGTGACCTACGGCATTGATTTCATCCAAAGATTTGATAGCGCCATATTCGGGGTGAATCAACGTATTCAGGATAAACTCAACTCCTACTGTATGTTCAGGAATATCTTTTTCCAGAATTTTCTTTTCACCATTCGGTAAAGTCAGTTTCAAGAAAGATCCTTTCAGACCGATTTTTTCGATACCACCTTGCGCAATCACTTCTTTGCTGGTCATATCGAACAATTTATATTTAATAGATGAACTTCCGCAGTTCAATACCAGAATTTTCATGTCGTTGTCAATTTAATACTTACTACCTTATATCTAATACTTATTTATTTGCCTTTGCAGCAATAGCCTGGTTAGCCGTGATAGCAATCATGCGATATACATCTTCGATAGACAACCACGAGACAAGTCGTTTACCGGACAAGCGATACCCTGAAGGATCGGGCCGACAGCGTCAGCATGTCCCAGACGTTGAACTAACTTATAAGAGATATTACCAACTTCCAGACTCGGAACAATCAATACGTTTGCTTCGCCAGCCACAGGAGAACCCGGAGCCTTGCTTGCACCGACTTCCGGAACAAGAGCAGCATCAGCCTGCATTTCACCATCCAGATCAAGCGTAGGAGCCATCTCCTTTGCAATCTTAGTAGCTTCTACCACTTTATCAACTACTTCGTGTTTTGCAGAACCCTTGGTAGAGAAGCTCAACAGAGCCACTTTCGGATTTTCAATACCGGCAACGGCTTTCGCAGTTTGAGCAGTACAAATAGCAATCTGTGCCAGCTGATTAGCGTCCGGAACCGGAGTTACGGCAACGTCACCCATGACCAAAATGCCATTCTTTCCGTATTCAGGAGCATGAGTCAGAAGCAACATAGCACCGGATACGCAAGTGATTCCCGGAGCAGTCTTGATAATCTGCAAAGCAGGACGCAATACATTACCAGTAGTGTTGCGGGCACCAGCCAACTGACCGTCAGCATCACCGCTCTTAATCATTAAACAACCATAGAACAAAGGATCGCTCGTCAATTTGCGGGCTTCTTCGATAGTCATCCCCTTCTTTTTACGAAGTTCACACAACAACTGCGCATATTCTTCGTGTTTCGGAGAAGTTTCAGGATCAATGATAGTAGCTTTACCGATGTTTCCCAATCCCCATTTTGTAGCAAGTTCATTAATTTCTGCCGGTTTACCCAGTAAAATTAGATCGGCTACTTCGTCTGTCAAAATCATATTGGCAGCTTTCAATGTGCGTTCTTCAGTTCCTTCCGGAAGAACAATACGTTGGCGATTTGCTTTCGCACGCGCCACGATTTGGTTGATTAAATTGAGCATAGATATATTGAATATTATTATAAAACGTCCTTACAATTTGTAATTTGCGGTGCAAAAGTACTCAATTTTGCAATATCCACATTACAATTTCGGCTATTTTTCTCTCCCAAGTCTAAAATATTATAATATTTAACACTGTACTCCTATTTTTCATACCTTTGCAGTGTTTTCAAACAAAATCAATAGGTTATTAGTATATGATACGTCAGTGCGCCATTTTATTTGGCTGTTTGGCTTTGGGTGAATTAATAGTTTATCTTACGGGTATCAAGCTCCCCTCCAGCATCATCGGTATGCTGCTGCTCACCCTCTTTTTAAAATTAGGTTGGATTAAACTACACTGGGTACAGGGATTGTCCGACTTTCTGGTTGCCAACTTAGGATTCTTTTTCGTTCCGCCCGGTGTGGCTCTTATGCTATACTTTGATGTTATTGCGGCAGAGTTCTGGCCGATAGTAACAGCGACCATTGTCAGCACCGCGCTTGTACTTGTCGTTACGGGATGGGTACATCAAATCGTCCGCAAGTTCAGGCTGGCACGTCAGATTAAGCTGGCGCGCAAACTTCATCTGACGGATTTCCATCTGTCGGAGAAACTGCACCTTAAAGATAAAATCAACTTAACGAATAAAGACAAATGAGTTCTTAGAGAATAATTTCTTCCTGCTGGCTATCACCTTCGGGATTTTCTTCTTTGCCAAATTGCTTCAGAAGAAAACAGGACTGGTATTATTAAATCCTATATTGCTGACCATCGCCCTATTAATCATCTTCCTTAAAATGACAAATATCTCATACGAGACCTATAATAAAGGAGGACATCTGATCGAGTTCTGGCTCCGCCCGGCTGTTGTTGCTTTAGGCGTACCTTTATATCTTCAATTGGAGATGATAAAAAAGCAGTTATTGCCAATCCTTCTGTCTCAACTGGCAGGCTGCATTGTCGGAGTTATTTCAGTAGTGCTGATTGCGAAGTTTATGGGAGCTTCCCAAGAAGTAATCCTGTCTCTGGCTCCCAAATCGGTTACGACTCCGATTGCGATGGAAGTAACCAAAGCCATTGGCGGTATTCCGTCACTGACGGCGGCAGTTGTTGTGGCAGTAGGTTTATTAGGAGCAATCTGTGGTTTTAAGACCATGAAAATCATGCGTGTAGGCAGTCCGATCGCCCAAGGGCTTTCGATGGGGACAGCCGCTCATGCTGTCGGAACTTCCACCGCAATGGATATCAGCAGTAAATATGGAGCATACGCCAGTCTGGGACTGACACTGAATGGAATCTTCACTGCACTACTCACACCTACGCTCCTTCGATTATTAGGTGTCTTGTAAAAACAAAATCTCTTGATTTTCCGTTATATAAAGAGTTAAACGCAAAAAGCAATTTTATGATTCCATTTAAAGATATCACATTAGCAGACAAAGACACAATCACCTCATTCACGATGAAAAGTGATCGCCGCAATTGCGATCTTTCATTCTCCAATCTTTGCAGCTGGAGATTCTTATACGACACTCAATTCGCAGTGGTCGACAACTTTCTGGTATTCAAGTTCTGGGCGGGAGAACAACTTGCTTATATGATGCCCGTAGGTACAGGAGATTTGAAAGCAGTATTGTGGGAACTGATAGAAGATGCCCGCAAAGAGAACCAGCATTTTTGTATGCTGGGAGTGTGCAGCAATATGCGCGCTGATCTCGAAACCATCCTTCCGGAACAGTTCACTTTCACAGAAGACCGCGACTATGCGGATTATATTTATTTGAGAAGTGATCTTTCTACGCTGAAAGGGAAGAAATTCCAGGCGAAAAGAAATCATATCAACCGGTTCCGCAACACTTATCCGGATTACGAATACACACCGATTACCCCGGACCGTATTCAGGAATGTCTGGATCTGGAAGCAGAGTGGTGTAAAGTGAATAATTGTGACCAACAGGAGGGGACAGGCAACGAACGTCGCGCCCTGATTTATGCTCTCCACAACTTCGAGGCACTCGGACTGACGGGAGGTATCTTGCATGTGAACGGTAAAATCGTCGCATTCACATTCGGTATGCCTATCAATCATGAAACATTCGGCGTACATGTAGAAAAAGCGGATACCAGTATTGAAGGTGCGTATGCCATGATTAATTATGAATTTGCCAACCGGATTCCCGAACAATATATCTATATCAACCGGGAAGAGGATTTAGGTATTGAGGGCTTACGCAAAGCCAAACTGTCTTACCAGCCGGCGACGATTCTGGAAAAATATATGGCTTGCCTCAAAGAGCATCCCATGAATATGGTTAAATGGTAAGTCCATTATAAATATGATGTTAAAGGAGCAAGTAAAAGCATTGTGGAAAATCTGTTTTGACGATAGTGAAGAATTCGTTGAAATGTACTTCAGACTGCGCTATAAAACAGAGGTGAATGTCGCCATCCAAAGTGGCGATGAGGTAATCTCTGCGCTTCAGATGCTTCCTTATCCGATGACTTTCGGCGGAGAAACAGTGCAGACTTCCTATATTTCAGGAGCCTGTACGCATCCCGATTTCCGAAGCAAAGGGGTTATGAGAGAGCTTTTATCACAGTCTTTCGCCCGGATGCTGCGGAATGGAGTATATTTCAGTACATTGATACCGGCAGAGCCCTGGTTGTTCGACTATTATGCCCGCATGGGATATGCTTCCGTATTCAAGTATTCAACTAGAGAGATCGTTTTGCCGGAGTTTATTCCTTCTAAAGAGATAGCGGTCAGTGTGGTTCCGGTATTTCAGGAAGAGATTTATTCTTATTTGAATAAGAAGCTTTCCGAACGGGCTTGCTGTATTCAGCACACGCTGGAAGACTTTCAGGTTATTATGACTGATCTTGCCATCAGCGGAGGATACTTATTTGTAGCCAGACAAGAAAACGATATCAAGGGGATGACTATTATATATAAAGGAGACAAACATATCATTATCAATGAGCTTTGCGCTGAAGATAAAGATGTGGAATATAGCCTATTGTATGCTATCAGGCAACACACCGGATATAAGTGCATGGTTCAACTCTTACCTCCCGAAGATCAACAGCCTCAACATCCGTTGGGCATGGCACGTATCATCAATGCCAAAGAAGTGCTGCAAATCTATGCCGCGGCTTTCCCCGAAGATGAAATGCAGTTGGAATTATCGGATAAACAACTGTCGGTAAATAACGGTTATTATTATCTGTGTAAAGGGAAGTGCATGTATAGTACCGAGCGACTGCCCGGTACACATATACAGATGAATATTAGCGAACTAACAGATAAAATACTCCAGCCGTTAAAGCCATATATGAGCTTGATGATGAATTAAGACACGAATTACACCACCTAGGAAGAGTACGAAAAAAGAGTTGCAGATAATTCCTTCATATCTTTACTTATTTATATTCATATCTGTTTCTAATACATATACCATTTGAGGGTCAATTTCCGCTGTACGTTCACCATCTCCCTGACGGGTGTGTTGCACAAAAAGGTGAAGTTTCCGCTGTTTCTTCCAGAGCTCCGTATCATGGGACGGTTCCCAGGCATCCACGGAAAAGTCGGTCAAATCCGTTATCGTCCATTTACTAATGCCGACGTCGGACGCATGTGCCATTGAGACACGGCTTCCCCGTTCTTCGTCGCGGAAAATATAAAAGACTTCCCCACCCTCTACCACAATACGCGGACGGGCAATAGGTATCATTTTCGTACCGCCACCCTTCAAGGTAAAAGGTGTTTTGCGATCTGTGATCTGCCGTTGATGCCATACTTTCCCATCGTTCCAGACGATACGATATTGGGGCACGTTACTGTCGGGATCCCGCCAATAAGTGGCTATATACGGATTTCCTTCTGCATCGGCACTCATACTTGTTTGATTAATCAACTCACAGTTTTGAGGCAAACGACAGGCATACTCTGCATTAGACAATTTGATAGGAAGTTCATATTGCTCTCCACTTGATTTATACCAAGTCACTCCATTATCAAACGAACGGGCATAACATATATCATGGTTTGTTTCCACATGCCAGCTTTCGCGCCACACCCACGAAAGATGGATGGTTCCTTTCTCATCGACATACATTTGCCAATAAGCATTCCGTTTATTTTCTCCGTCAATCAGTATATCCTGAATACGAGTCCATTTATGTTCTTTCAGCGAATAACGGTTCATCACCAAGTTACCACGACCGGAAGAACCGGAACGATAAACAAACAGTAAATCTCCTCCGGATAAAGAATAAAACTCCGGATAGGTTACATTTCCTTCATCAATTCCGGTCATCGGTATTTTATCTCCCAGTTCCAGAGAACCAGGAGCAATGCTCCGGCAATAATTCAGTTTATGTCCATGATGATCGAAAGACACGTGTATGTAACCTTCTCCATCCACCATCATACTGATTACATTATGAGCATCCTTTACATTTCCCTGATATTGGGTACGGTGTAAAGTCCATTGTTTCGAATCCAGTTTCCGTTTTCCAAGTATCAGATAGCCGTCGTTATCGTAATAACTGATATATTGTTCCTCACCGTGCGTCACCAGCGAGTTATTCCGAAAGACCGTCGTATTGACCGAAGTACAGCTATATCCCTTTCCTACTTCCACCAAACGCTGGGAACAAGCAAGAGTAGGAACAAGTATTATTCCGCAAAGTAGTAGTAATATCCGTTTCATGCTTATCTTCTTTTTTATTTGTCAAAGATGGAAAGAGTCCATTTTTCATGCCAGGGAATTGTTATCTTTCCGTCTTTTACAAGTACAGGCAGCCATACATAGCGTGAGTCTTCCAAGTCTTTCTTTTTCCAGCGGTCGAACATAGCGATGTATGCGTCCTTCTTTCCGATAACAGGCTGAACATAAGTGCTCTGTGCGTAAAACGTTTTATCCGCATCCGGTCCCGTACAAGGATTACCAATCGTTTTCCACGTTCCCATAATAGAATCGGCCACTGCTATTTCGGCCACATTCGGATCCCAGCCTGTGCAACCGGAGCTTAACATATAGTATTTACCATTATATTTAAACACAGCCGGAGCTTCACGAGACTCTCTGACGAAATTACGAGTAAACCGTCCGCTAGGTTTCAGATAATCATCAGTCAAAAGACTAATATACATGGTTTCATTATTTTCCGAAGAATAGAACTGATAAGCACGTCCGTCATCATCCACAAAAACTGTCTGATCGCGGCTCATCGCATTGTTCGGACGGAAACTTTCCTGATAAACGAACGGTCCGACAGGAGAATCGGCAACCGCCACGCCGGCACAAGCCTTACTGTAATCGGCACTTTCCACATGTGCCCACATTACAAACTTACCGGTCTTCTTATTAAAGATAACTTTCGGACGTTCCAACACTTTGGAGGGATGCAGGTCATGATTCGGATCGTCTTTGACTGCCGGAAGCACAATTCCTTCAAATTTCCAATTCAGCAAGTCTTTAGAAGAGTAACAACCTACTCCGGTCACGTCTGTACGATAACACTCCCACGTAGCCCAGTCCGGCAAAATCGTTTTTCCTTTCTTGTATTCACCATACCAATAGTAAGTACCATTGTGATAAAGAAGTCCGCCACCATGGGCATTGATCGGATTTCCATCCGTATCATTCCACACTTGTCCGGGGATAAATGCTGTGTTCTTTTGTGCCTGCATTGATACAGGCAATAACAACGCGCAAACGACTCCTGATAATATACACTTGATTATTCTGCAATGTCTATTCATATTCATGATATTAAATAAGATTTCTTGTTTACAAAGATAGATGATACATTAAATATAAAGGTACACTTATGTGTCAAAAAAGGACTAAAAAACAATCATTCTCCGCTAAATGCACGATATTACAGAGCATTTGCACTTCGATTTTAGCCCGCGTTTACCATATAATACGATAGGGATAGGGATTTCACCTATCAGTTCACTCAATAAAAAGAACCTACCCGATTTCAACACAAAGTGATTTTCTGGTCGAGCAGGTCATTTATATATACACATAAAATGCTTTTCTGATAATCCGGTTTCCTAATCCTATATGGCACTTCTCTATCTATGCTTCTGAAGACATACCTTACCTGCTTCCTTATTCATTACTAACTGCCCTCTCTTTCATTAATAACAAACTTTCTTTTGATTATAGGTAAACTTCCTATTACCAATATGCAAACTTACTTTTCATTAAATGCAATCTATAAATGAAAGTTGCGTTTATAAAAACAGAACTTGCAATTATATAAATGGAACTTGCATTTATATAATCAAAGCTTGCATTTATAGTTTTCTTATAATGCAAAAGAAGTTTAGGTCCTATACAAAGGAAGTTTGTCCCTTATAGAAAAGAAGTTTTCTTATAATAGTCTGGAAACCATCTATTAATACTTCTCCTGCCAGCTATAGATAAAAGATTTAGCAGACTAGACAGCTGTAAAAGCCAGGGTAGAAAGGTGAAAGGAAGGTGAAAGCCAGCCCTTCACCCGCTAATGCCGATGAACAGGGCATTGTGAAAGGTGAAGGGTCTTTTCTTGAATATGATTATTTTAGTATACCAGCGTAAGGCAATGTCTGCAACCACAACTGAATGAATTATATCCACGAAACATTTCTCAAATATGATTTCATTCAAAGAATAAAGAAAGCAGTCTATATTGTTTATATTCAAGCAATTATTCATAGCACAATTTGTGTAGCATAAAAAATGCTACATAAATTATGCTATAAATATTGATTCTATCAAACTTTTACCGAACAATCATTGCCACATGATCCCACAACAAACGGTAGAACTATCATCTATTTGTTTACCAATACAGCACCTCCCTGCGGAAGAATCTCCAGCTGCACTTTACCGTTCTCTTTCACTTTCAACGGCACAAGCTGTGGCTCTCCTTTCTTATCATCCTTATACAGGGTAACCGTTTTTCCGGCAAACATCTCTAAATCCAGTTTCAACTTCAATGTTTCTTTTCCTGCATTCACAGCAGCCAGATACCAAGTATCATTGTGACGACGTGCCAACACGACATATTTTCCAGGATATCCGTCAATGAAGCGTGTCTCGTTCCAAGTGGTAGGAACCGCTTTCATATAGTCCATACAAACAGGAGAAACATCTTCCAGGTTGTTGGGAGCAAGCGCAAAGTTTTGTACCGGATTTTGGAATAATACGGTAGTGGCCAGTTGGAATATATCAGTAGTGCGACGCGTAGTTCCTCCGTCATTGTTGCGGTTCAGCCGTTTGTTCAGGAAACAACCGCCGAATTCCATGCTACCCACTGCATTGCGGATAAACGGATGCAGGCAAGCATTGAAGGCTTCTTCATCGCAGAAATGTTGGTTGAATACCATATTCTCGGATGCCAGTACGGCTTCACTACCTACATAATTCGGATACATGCGTTCCCATCCGCGAGGGATTGTACAACCGTGGAAGATCACCATCAGGCCGTGATCGTCAGCATCACTCAAGATATCTTCATACAAGCGCATCGTCTCTTGCTTGTCACCACCAAAGAAATCGACTTTAATGCCTTTTACTCCAAGACTCTGTAACCATTTCATCTCCCGTTTGCGAATAATGGCGTTGTCCATGTGATTAACCGGTCCTTGCTCAATATCATTCCAATAACCGGAAGAGCTATACCATAAGAAGAGTTCCACGCCTTTACTACGTGCGTATTCTACCAAAGACTTCATGCGGTCGCGACCGATGTTCGTATCCCACCAGTTATCAATCAACGCATACTCATATCCCATTGCCGCAGCAAAATCAATATATCGCACCTGATCGTCATAGTTGATACTACCATCCTGCCAAAGAATCCAGCTCCATGTGCCGCGTCCGAAACGGTAGTCATATTTTGTTTCATAAAGAGGACGCACGACATCCCACGCAACAGTTGTTTCCACAATCGGTTTCAAAGTTTCGCCAACTGTTATGGTACGCCAGGGAGTAGCTCCCGGCAAGGCAAATGCCGGAGCAACCGTTCCGTTGCCATTATTTTCTTCTGCCATCGGGAAAGCAATCGTATACAGATTACCTTCGCTCACATCGCTTAAACGTGAGCCGCAATATCGACTGTCCACTCCTGTCTCGCTAACCAGCACCCAACCATCGTCACCAATACGGAACAGGCAAGGGAAGGTGTAACCATGCCCGTACTGGGAACGGTCACTCATCGGAGCATCTGCCTTGTATTCTTCCTCATAACTGGGTTTTGTACGCTTCCATCCTATCATGGCATCGCTTTGCGGACACAAGAAAGTAGTAGTCTGTTGCGGGAAACGGAAACCGGTTTCTTCGGCAGTCACCGTTACACTTCCTTTTCCATCCTGACGCGGCAGGGTATAACGGAAAGCTACATCATTGTTGCTGACACGAAAGACAACATCTATTTTCTGTCCTTTCGGATTCTCAAATTGACAGTTCAGCTCGTTTGCCTGATAATGCACTTGTGAGGTTTTAATACGATCCTGACGATAGACGGTATCAATCGGGGTGACCGTATGCCCTGTCAGTTTCATTCCTTTAGCAAAGTCACCAATATTCGTGTTCATACCCAAAGGTGATTTCTCCAGCATGGTTTTCCCATTATAGGTAATGGAATAACTTGGCTTTTCGGTAGGGGAAGTAAAGACAACCAATTGCAGTTTTTCATCCGGTCCTTTCACGACCACGTCTTGTGCCATCAGCGAAGTCAGACAGCAACCAGCCACCAGTAGAGTGCTTATTATCTTCTTCATATTATTCATGTTATTATGTTCTTCATTTATTTCCTGTTATTTCTCATTTGCCTTTTTTATCCGGATCACCGTAAAAGAGTAGGCAGACAATTGGCAATCAAACTTTTCTGCCACTTCCACCGTATCTTCAACAGGTAGCGGAGTATCTGCCGGTTTGCCGGTCAGTACGGTTCTCTTTGCAGAAGGCTGTATCACACCGATTCCGGAAAGGTCGACATGAGTATTCACCTCTACAGGAAGTAAGTTGACCAACTTCACTATTACATCTCCACTTGCCGAATCGCGGACAATGGAAGAAGCAAAACGTTTCTGCACTTTATCGTCTTTATTATCCAAAGTGATCTTCGCCGGCAGATATTCGTTTCCGGCATTCTGTCCGTAGAGTTTCTGCACATAATATCCGGTGGTAGGTTTCACTTCCCGGTTATTGAAGTAAATCAAATCCGGATTCCATTGGGTATGTCCTTCTTTGGCGAGAAGAGGAGCATAGGAAGTCATGTGTACAACGTCTCCATTGCGTTCCAAGGCAGCAAGATAAAGAGCTTCCGTCAGTGCAGTTTCGATATTCGCTTTTCGTCCCGGGATATGAGTCGCATATTCGCCCAGATATACTTTTGTCTTTTTCGAACGGTCGTATTTATCGTAGAAGTCCTGATTGTTCAGGAACCATCCCGGAGTCTGATAATAATGTTCGTCCACCATCGGCACACCCAGTTTGTCGGCCAGTTTCCATCCTTCTACGTAGTCTGTACCTTCATTGAACGGTCCTACTGTACCTACAACGATCATTTCCGGATATTTTTCTTTGATGGCATTAAATATCATTGTAAAACGTTCTTCGAAGATATCGGTGATGAGATCTTCATTTCCGATACCGATGTATTTCAGGTTGAAAGGTTTCGGATGGCCTGCTTCGGCACGTACCTTTCCCCACTTTGTCTTCTTAGCGTCGCCGTTTGCCCATTCTATCAGATCAAGAATATCCTGAATATAAGCCCCCATTTCGCTCATAGGGATACCGCCTTGCTGTCCGCCTCTCAAGTCACCGTGACAGGCAGAGTTCTGGCAAGGAACACCAGCAGCCAATACCGGAAGCGGTTCTGCGCCAATATCTTCGCAGAATTGGAAATATTCAAAATATCCCAGTCCCATGCTTTGATGATATCCCCAAAGGTTACGTTGCGCCTTTCTTGCTTCTAACGGACCGACTGTATTTTTCCATTGATAGATATTCTTCAGACCATCACCATGAGCCACACAGCCACCGGGAAAACGGATGAAACGGGGATGAATGTCAGCTAACACTTGAGCCAGATCCTTGCGGAGTCCGTTCTTGCGTCCTTTAAATGTATGCTGCGGAAACAAAGAAATCATATCCAGATTCAATTCTCCAGCAGATTGGGGAATGATTTCGAGGCGAGTATCTGCGGTTGCTTTGGCAGTAATCACTGTTTTATACGTTTTCCATTGGCGGGAAGATACAGTCAGAGAAGTTTCTCCACATATATTTCCTTCTCCATCTACCAAACGAACCTGTAATTTATTTGATTGCCCCTGCGGAACTCTCGCGAATATGGAAAAATCATATTTCTCTCCAACATTCAGCGCGATACCATCAAAGCCTGTATTTTCTAACGCGGCTCCCGGTCGTTCTACATTCAATACGGCATAGTGCGGATTATTGGCATGAATAGGATCGCTAGTGTTAATGGTGAAAGTGGTTTTATCTCCTTTCAATGTCCAGGAATGAGTACTATTCCAGTTCTTATCCCCTTCCCTGTCTGAAGGGTCGTATTCGAAATCACGGTTCTGGATCAGCTCTGCATAGAGTCCTCCGTCTGCCGAATAATTAATATCTTCAAAGAAAGCACCCAACAAGACATCGCTGATGGCCTTGGCACGTTCGGGTTGTACGGTGACCGTTGCTTTTACAGGCTTCAAACCGGCAAAACGTTCTCCATCCTGTACCGGACGTTCTCCATGCAATGAGTTCCGATATTGATTCCAGCCATAATTCTTATTTAATCCATCTACCAAAGTCCACGCTACCCGGTTGATAGTTCCTTTCTGCTCCTCTCCGGCAACTACGGCTTTCACTCTTGTTCCGTTAAAATCGGAAGTAGTACGGGGATATTTCTGGCTGGTCCAGTTTATCAAGTCCTTAGAAGTGGCCTGACCGTATCCATCACGATCATTCAATTTCCAGGTACATATCCATTCGCCAGCGGGCGACTGTTTCAAATAAGGGTCGAGCATTTTCTTCTGTGATCCCCAACGGCTGTAATCACACCGGAGATATCCGTAGTTCCGGCCGACTTCAAACCAGTTTTCCTTATCCATGCTCCAGGCAAAACGAAGCCCGCTACGTCCGTCGTCTCCGGAAGTAGCGAAGGAAAAGAGATAAACCGAATCGGGGGTACTCGTCATTTCTTTGATTGCAGCTAAAGTGACTTGCTGAAACGACAAAAACAAGACAACTAAAAACAGGAATAATTTTCTCATGGTATCTATTGCATTAAGATTATCAATCGCAAAGTTAAGATTTTCATTATTCTAACTGATATATTTCAAGCTATAATTGGTTGTTTTACACTTAAAAATATATAAGAAACAAGTAAACAAGGGTAAAATATACACTTTTTCCAATATCGTATACTATTTTCCTGGATTACAATAGTGAATCCACCTTATCTTAATAACTCAAAAAAAGACGAAAGGGTGAATGTATTTATCTGGAAATGAAGATTACCCGCTTGAAATTCATTGAATTTGTAGATGAGAGGTGCCCAAATTTCCTTTCAACGAAATCATCTTCGCGACAAGGAGCTGTGGCGAGGATGATTTCTAATTTAGATGGGTTTTGACCTTCCTCCTTTGGATCAGAACCTTCCGGTTTACCATACGCCTTGAAAAGGCGTTGCAATTCTTTTTGAGTAATCGGAATAACAGTACCGTGGCGTGGATGGAAATCCATACTAACGGCATGGTCAATCACTTTGAAGTGTTCCAGATCAGCACTTTCCGTAAACTGGTATTTGCCTTTCATATACACATCGTACATCAAGATATACTTATCCGAGCCAATCAATGGAAAGATGCCCGCACCCTCTACTGCATCCTTCGTCTGCTGCTTATAGTCATCTGATTCCGTCCACTGTCCGGAGGTCAGAGAGGAAGTAGTAGCCTTCTTAATGCCATTTCCATTCCCTTCCGTTTTATAGAACAGGTGATAAAGCCCGTCTTTATAAATGATGTCGCCGTCAATACATGACTTTTCGTTTTTCGGGAGAAACAGCGGTTTCGGTTCTCCTTCTATATCGGTAAAATCCTTGTTAGCGTATGCATAATAAATGATGTCCGGACCATTGCCATGTTGCATGGACCAATAGATCATGTATTTTCCGGCCTGCTTGTCATAAATCGTTTGTGGCGCCCACACACGTTTCAGGTTTTCCTGATCGGGATATTTCTTCTGGATATTCACGATATTGGAAGTCCAGTGTACAAGGTCTTTCGATTTCAGCAATACCATGGCGCGATTAGAACTCCATCCATTGGCAGATACCATGTCTGTAACTACCATATAAAATGTCTTCCCGTCTTCACAACGTAAAATATGAGGATCGCGCACTCCGCCTGTTGAACTAATCACACGGGAATCGAGTACCGGTTGATTTCCATTCAAGGCTTTATAATTGTATCCGTCGAGACTAACAGCCATCCTGACGGCTTCTTCACTCATGCGATTGCCGGTGAAATAAACAAACAGGTAGGCAGATTGTTGGCAATATCCAGTCAACACTCCTACAAAGAGGAGTGCGAAAAGGATTATATTTTTTTTCATATCTATTATCATTTCAATGCTTGTACATCAATAGTTTAGTAATTAAAGTCAGCAGATTTCACATACACCCGATATTCTTTAATCATGCCCGGATATTCTTTCTCGGCACGGGGCAGATAGCGGAAGCCAGTCACTGTTTCCACTTTACTCAAGTCAATCACCAATTGATGAGGATAAGGGACATTATCCACAGTCATCCAGAAAGTAGATTCCTGCAAATCGAATATTTTATCGGCTGTACGGTTGCCGCTGCGTGTTTCTTCACTATCGGCATAACGAATCTTCCAATGCTCACGAGATACCGGTTTGCCATCAGCTCCCAGGACATCGAACTCTGCTACTGCCGCGATGTTATCATTTGCTTGCGGAGAAAGCGCTTCCAAACAGAAATAACGTCCTTACACTGGAGCAGCAAATCGTACTTCCTGCCAGCCGTTGCCCGGAGTGAAAGCTCCTTCGTGTGTTACTTTCTCACCTGTCAGTTTCAGTTTTTCTCCATCCTTGCGGTGTGTTTCGGGAGCTTTTTCACGAAGCACATCAAGAATAGGTTTCCTCAAGCCTTTAATAGAAGCCTTGGCAGGACCTTTCAAATCCAATATGAGAATTTCATTCTCTCCTTCTTTGAGCCAGCAACCCGGCATAAAGAGGGTCTGTTGCGGACCAATTTCCCAGAAACGCCCCATTGCATGGCCGTTCACCCAAACCATACCTTTACCCCATGTGCTCATATCCAGGAATGTATCTCCTACTTTATCCAGTTTAAAAGTGCTCTTGTAGTAAGCAGGCATAGACGGTAGTATTTTTGTATCGTTATATTTCTTGTCTTTAATAAAAGAATAATCTACCGGGAAGTTGTACACAGCCCAGTTTTTCAATTCCTTAGCCTGGTTACCCGAAACTAGTTCCACCTTTTCTGTAATACCTTTGCGGTCGTGGATGGATTTGTCAAAGTTGACACGTCCCATTGCTTCCACCAGAATATCCAGTTGCGTACCTTTTTTCAGTGCGGGTAAAATCGTAGTAAATTCTCCTTTGCGACGGTCCAAACGCGCCAGAAGTTTGCCGTCGGCATAGATTTGCGCCCAGTCGTGCACTTCCGTAATCTTCAAAACGGTTCCAGCGGGGGTTGCTTCAGGCAGTGTGGTCCGATACAGAATAGTTCCCCATCCTTGATTGAATTGTTCCATCGGTTGAATATCCACTGTTTGTTTGGCTTCCGGCAAATTCGAGAATAGTGGAGCCACTTTATTGAAATGAATTTCGGGAATCTCAATAACAGGCAAAGCAGCGGGGACTTCAGGCAATGATTCACCGCCCGGAAGATAGTTTTTCAATAAATCGCGAAGCAAGAAAAACTTTTCGGTGGTCCATCCGGCTTCACTGATCGGAGCGTCATAATCGTACGAACTGCACATAGCGGAATAAGCAGGGTTGTTTGCACCTCCCCAATGACCGAAAGTCGTTCCTCCGTGAGTCATATAGAGACTGAAAGAAATATTCCGGTCGAGCATATCCTTGATGCCCTGTACCATATCTTTCGCAGGACGTGTTTCGTGTTTCCGTCCCCAATGGTCGAACCATCCGCTCCAGAACTCACTACACATCAATGGAGTTTCGGGACGAAGTTCTTTCAGTTTCTTAAATTGCTGGTCGATATTAGCCCCAGTTCCGAAATTCACAGTCCAAATCAGGTCGTCAAGTGCGTTATTGGTAAAGTTACTGCTCCAGTCACATTGAAACAGAGGCACATCGGTAAAACCGGATTCACGTACCAAATCACGCACGGCAGAAACGTATGGTTTATCGGTTCCGTAAGAGCCATACTCGTTCTCCACCTGAACCATGATAATGTTTCCTCCTTTATCCACTTGCAACGGAGCCAATTGCTTACCGACTTCTTTCATAAAAATGCCTACCCGTTCCATATAATAAGGATCAAGCGTGCGCAAGGCCACGTTTTTTTTCTTTAACAGCCACCAGGGAAGTCCTCCCATCTCCCATTCCGCACACACATACGGACCGGGACGGACAATGACGTACATTCCATGTTGCTGCGCAAGTTTACAGAAAGCGGCAATATCATTCTGACCGGCGAAGTCGAACTTTCCTTCTTCCTGTTCGTGGATATTCCAGAAAATATAAATGCAAATCGTATTCATTCCCAATGCTTTGCACATCTCTATGCGATGACTCCAGTAAGCCTGTGGGATACGGGTGTAATGCAACTCCGCCGCCTTCACTACAAATGGTTTTCCATCAAGCAAGAATGTGTTCTTGCCCGCCTCAAATTTGTGGGCAGTGGTTTGCGCCTGTGCACTACTAAAGAGAATAACTGTAAAAAGTACCAGTAAAGCAATGATTTTGTTTTTCATGGTTTATTCAAAAATAGAATTTTAATAGTATACGGCAAAGGTAGGCGATTCACCTAAAAAGGAGGGGATAATTATCATTCAAAAAGGGTTAGAAATAAAGCAAAATAGCGCCAATGTGCGCTATTTGCTTTATTTCATTTTATTCCCGATC
>NZ_QTMZ01000003.1:0-247441 GCF_003602935.1 Bacteroides sp. AM54-2NS | reverse complement strand
TTGAAGATGGTTTCTTGTTCTAAATTATATCCAATAATTATTGACTATAATAATATATTCATTAGCAAACGATAATCTAAGAAAAGAAAAAACTCCAGATGAAAAAAAATGCATTATTTTATTACTGTATATTTTAAAATATGCAGGGGTAGATTCAAATATCCTCCAAAATCGCAGAGAATATGATTGATAAATATTCATATTGGATGGTTATATGCTTTTTCTGTATCAAAGAGATTGTGTAATTACATCTAATTATGCAAAAAGAGGTATTTATCATTTATCTGACGCTAAAATGAAAGAACCTCAAATACCGGATTTTAATAGCTATTAGAGGCTGTCAGGTTTATAAATTAGCTTTTAATCCTTTCCTTTTAAAGAAAGCAAGGGCTTCTCTACGACCAATGACTCGTTCCTTTTAAAGGAACGCTTTATTCCTTTAAATGGGACGAGTAATAATATTCGTAATTATGATGTATCTTTAGATTATATATATGCGTTTTCGGAACTTATATTGCATATTCTTTCATTTAATTATACACACTTTCTTCTATTAGAGAAAATTATACCTTCCATTTCTATAACCAAGTCTTAAAAACAGAACACTTTCGTTTAGTTTTTGTGCTTATTATTATTTTTTTGATGAGGCAGTTTTCTCAAGATCACGCACCACTGTAATATCCATTATATTCGCATATACCTGCGTGGTCTTTACACTTTTATGTCCTAACAGTTTTTGTACAGTAGTTATATTGGCACCATTATATAATAATAAGGTAGCATTTGTATGACGGGCGGTGTGAAACGATACACGTTTATCAATTTTAGCCAAGCCTGCCAATATGTTTAATTCCTTATTAATATTAGAATTGTCTTTCAACTTGAAAAAACTATTGAGGTCATCTTTATAGCGTTGCAATATCTGGATTCCTTTACCCTCAAATAATAAATATAAAGGAAGGCGTACCTCCATACCTGTTTTGACAGATTTGTATATTATCCAAGTCTCCTGATGGAACTCAACAATATTTGCAGAGGTCAGATTAGTGAAATCAGAATATCGTAATCCAGCATAACAGCAAAATAAAAAAGCATCTTTTGTTTTTTGCAGTCTCGTATATCTTCCAGTCAGCTGCAAATTCTCAAATTTGTGTAACTCTTCCGGAGCTAAGTGTGTATGGCTTCCTTCTATACTTTTAATTTTATATTTTCTAAAGGCATACTTCTGTATATCCATATACTCCTTATTTATTGCAACATTAATATATCGTTTCAGATGCTTCATGTGCTTAGCAATAGTATTAAGGTGATAACCTTTAGATTGCAGGTAATTATCAAATGAAGACACAAACTCAAATGTCAAATCAGTAAATAATACCTCTTTCTTGAACTCCTGAAGTAATTCAAGCGTGGAAAGGTGATTTTGACGGGTACTTTCTTTCAAAGAAGAATTGGCTATCTCCTCTTTAAAAAAAGTTAAAAACGACCTTCCATTGCTTAGAGGTTTATCAATAGAATTTTTTAATAAATCTAACGATATGGACTTTCCCTGTTGCCATAGTCCAAGTTCTGTTTGCTCAATAGCTGCTATATTTTCATATAACATACGATTCAAAACATTCGCATTAGGATGATTCTTCACCATCTTTCGTTTGGCATCCCACTGTTCCGGTTTGAGATATATTTTGGTGGAGAAATACATCTTTTTCCTGTTCAGATAGGCTTCTACCTGAACTAATGCCATTCCTCTTTTATTCAATCTCTTCTTTCTGTTAAACACAAGGTTGTAACTGATCTTTTCCATACTTTCATTTTTTAATTAATAATAGAACAAATTAGACGTAATTCTGTGCTATATCAGAGGCGAATAAGCATTAATATCTCTAAAAAATAAATCTTCAAATCACTTGGTATTCACAAAACTTTAAATTAAATGCCACTTTTTTATTCGCTTTTTCACGAAAAAAGCAAAAAGAATGGCTTTTAAAGGTGTTTTATGACTAAAAACGAGTAAAAGAAATATTAAAAGAGGCATTTTGCTTATGCAAAGTGTCAATTGCTGTTTTAGCAATCAAAGCTTTTGGTTGAAAAAAATATGCTTATCGGCATAAATACAGCTTGTAAAATAACAAAATGTTATATTTGCAACCTTTTTTTATTAATATAATTGCTAGTTTCAGTTTTATTAATATATTTGCAAATTGTTAGAGTAAAGATACAAATAATGTAAAGTTAAACTTTAAGAGAGAATTTATGAAAAGAAAATTAATGCTGTTATTGGCATGCCTTTTTGTGGGCATAGGCCTAGTAACTGCCCAGACTCAAAAGGTCACAGGCGTTGTGATTTCTGAAGAAGACGGGCAGCCAGTTGTTGGCGCTTCTGTGTTGGTAAAAGGTACCACTCTGGGTACAATCACAGATGTAGATGGTAATTTTAATTTGTCGAATGTACCAAGTTCTGCAAAGACTTTGCAGATTTCGTATATTGGTATGCAGACGCAAGAAGTGGTGATCAAACCAACTTTAAAAGTTGTGCTAAAGTCTGATTCCCAAAATCTAGATGAGGTTGTAGTGACAGCTATGGGGATTAAGCGATCGGAAAAATCCCTAGGTTATGCCGTATCTAGTGTGAAGGGAGATGAAATAACTAAAGCACGTGAAAGTAATGTACTTAATTCATTGTCTGGTAAGATTGCGGGACTGCAAATAGCCCAATCATCTGGTACGGTAGGTGGTAGTTCAAGTATACAGATTCGTGGAGCTTCGTCTATTGGTACCGTTTCTTCTCCTTTATTTATTATTGACGGGCTTCCAATTGACAATGGTTCCTATAACCCTGACAGAACTAATGGTATAGTTGATGTCGGTAATCGTGCAGGGGATATTAATTCAGATGATATTGAATCTATCAATGTATTGAAGGGAGCAGCTGCAACAGCATTGTATGGAGCGCGTGCAAAGGATGGTGCTATCGTTATTACTACTAAGAAGGGAAAGAAGAACTCACCGGTGTTTGTAACAGTAAACTCTTCTACACGATTTGAAAATGTACTAAAGTTACCTGACTTTCAAAATGAATATGCACAAGGCAGTTATGGTGTATATAATGTGAAAATGTTGAATGGTTGGGGACCGAAGATCTCATCGGTACAAGATCAGCAGTTTACAGATTACAAAGGTGATAAAGTGACTTTGAAGGCAAATCCTGATAATGTAAAGGATTTCTATGAAACGGGAATGAGTTATATTAATAATGTATCAGTTGCGGGGGGTGGTGAAAAGGCGGACTTCCGTTTGAGCTTTACTTCTACTAATCAGACTGGTGTTGTACCTGGATCTGACTATAATAAATACGCTTTTTCTGTCAATGCGGGTATGAATTTTACTAAGAACTTCACAGGTCGTATTTCTGCTCAATATATACGTTCCGACTCTGAAGGTCGTCCAGCGCAAGGTGCAAATGATAGTAACCTACTGATTCCATTGATTAATGGATTGCCGAGAACTATTGATATACATGATATTCAAAAGAATTGGGTGGATGAGAATGGAAAGCAAATCACATTAGATCCGGAAGGTAAAAGTAATAATCCATATTGGATTATTAATAAGAATAAGTTTACCAATAATTTAGATCGTATGATTGGTAATATCACATTGACTTATAAACCGATTGAAGGACTGACTATCACCAATAATGCCGGAACAGATTTTTACACAGAAGGAAGGCGTAAGGTATATGCAAAAGGTACTGTAGGAGCCTTGAACGGAAAGTTCCAGACTTGGAATTTGTATAAAAGAATTATAAATAATGACTTAATGGTTTCTTACGAGAAGACTTTTGCAAATGACTATCATTTTAAGGTAATGATGGGGCATAATCTCTATCAGGAGGAATGGAAGAATGAAAATGTGCAGGCGCAGAATCTGGTTGTTGATGGGCTATACACATATACTAATGCGAAGTCTACTACTCCGGTAAATTATTATGAAAAGAAACGTCTTGTTGGTTTATATGGAGATATTAGTTTGGGATACAAAGATATGCTTTTCGTAAATGTAACAGGACGTAATGACTGGTCGTCTACTCTACCGATCAATAATCGTTCCTATTTCTATCCTTCCATAAGTGGTAGTTTTATTTTTACGGAGTTGATGGAAAACAAAGATATTCTGAATTTTGGTAAGGTTCGTTTGAGTTATGCTAATGTGGGTAGTGATGAAGATCCGTACAATTTGGCATTTAAATATACTCCCGCTAGTACTTACTTTTTGCAATATCTGGGTAATGTTAACACTTTCCCCCATATGGGATTAGTTGGCTTTACGGGACCTCGTGTCTTACCAAATGAGAATTTGAAGCCGCAAAATCAAAGTTCTTTTGAAGTTGGAGCTGATTTGCGTTTCTTCGGTGGAAAAATTAGGTTAGATATGACTTATTATAGCAATATTACAAAGAATCAGATTGTAAGTATTGATGTCCCATTGTCAACAGGCTACTTTGCCAATAATATTAATGCCGGGAAGATTGCCAATAAAGGTGTTGAAGTAACTTTGGGGTTGACTCCTGTGGAAACACGTGATTTTAAATGGGACCTGGATGCAACATTTGCTTCAAATAAGCAGACAGTGGAGGAGTTAGCTGAAGGACTTGATGAATATACGTTAACGAGTGGACTGAGCGGTTTACAAATTAAGGCTGCTAAAGGAGATTCGTTTGGCTTGTATGGCACGGGTTGGAAACGTGATGACCAAGGAAATTATGTGATTAATTCTAAAACAGGTTTGAGAGAAACTGTTAATAACGTGCGTTTAGGAGATGTATATCCTGATTTTACGATGGGAATCAACAATACATTTACTTATAAGGGAGTTACCTTGAGTTTCTTGATTGATATCCGTCATGGAGGTTCTTTGTATTCAGAGACTGTAGCTAATTTAAGAAGTAGCGGTTTGGCTGCTGAAACAATAGCTCACCGTGAAGATGCTTCCTTTATTGAGCCGGGTGTAATCCTTCAGGATGATGGAACATATAGACCTAATGATGTTCCTGTGAAAAGTATGCAGGATTATTGGCAGCATATATCCAATTCTAGTAATAATGAAGGGAATATCTATAATGCATCATTTGTAAAACTCAGAGAGGTACAGTTGTCTTATAGCTTCCCACGCAAATGGTTCAAGAGCTTTTTTGTTAAATCATTGGATTTAGGTTTTGAGGCACGTAACTTATGGATTATTAAAGATCATGTGCCACATATTGATCCGGAAGCTAACTTCTTCGGTCCTTCTCAGATTGGGGGTGGTGTAGAGTTTAACAGCATACCTTCTACCAGAAGTTTTGGATTTAATGTCAGATTAACATTGTAAGATTTAAACGAATATGATAATGAAAAAGAAAATATTAACATACGCATTGAGCGCTTTGGCATGTTTAACTTCATGTAGCGATTGGCTCGATATTAACCATGATCCCAATACTGCCGAGAAAGTTGATCCCGGGTATTTGTTTAACTATGTAGCTGTAAACTGGGCTGGAACACGCACTGGTGGTGACTTTTATATTCCTTTATCTATGAGTTCGCAGTGTCAAGTTGATGGTGGACTTGATTACGGTGGCTGGGATGAATCTGTATATACTATTTCTCCTTATAGTACAGGGAATGTCTGGAAACATTATTATTCTGTAGGTGGCAATAATTTGATGTTAGCTATTAAAAATGCAGAAGAGTCAGAACCGGTGAATCACAATGCTATTGCGCAGTGTAAGATTCTTTTGGCTGAGCATATGTATGAGGCAACGATGTTGTGGGGAGATATTCCTTTCACAGAATCCTGGAACGGAACAATTAAATATCCGAAATTTGATTCTCAGGAAAGTGTATTGAATGGTGTTTTGTCATTACTTGATGAGGCATTACAGCTTATAGATCTGAATGATGCTAATGCAATTGATGAGTACGATATCTATTACAAAGGTGATATGAACAAATGGATGACTTTGGCAAAGTCTTTAAAATTCAGAACATTGATGGTTATGGTAGATAAAGACCCTTCTAAGGCTGCTGCTATTGGTACGTTGCTGCAGGCTGGAGGAATGGTTGCATCAGCAGCGGACAATTTGGTATTTCCTTACTCTACAGATCCGGGTAACCAGAACCCTAAATATGAACTTATAGAATTGGTTGGGGGGACACAAATATTGTTCTTTGCCAGCAATTATATGTTGAAACCGATGCAAGAACGTAATGATCCCCGTATTCCCTGTTATTTTGAACCGGGTGCGGATGGTGTATACCGGGGGTTGGGTAATAGAGAGGCTGCAAAGACGGATGATGAAGAAAATCTACTGTCATCTGTTGTAAGCAACTACCTTTTCAGAAGAGACGCTCCGGAATTGATTTATTCTTGTCAAGAACAGCTACTTTTGGAAGCAGAAGCTTATGCGCGCGGATTAGGAGTTGCTCAAAATCTGTCGAAAGCTAATGAACTGTACCTGAAAGGAATTCGTGAAGCATGTGCTTTTTATGGAGTTGCGGAATCCGATATTGATACATATGTTACAGGTTTACCGGAATTGACAACGATGACCCAGGAAAAAGCTCTGTATGAGATTCATATGCAGCAATGGATTGATTTGATGGATCGTCCGTTTGAGGAGTTTGTACAATGGAGGCGATCTGGTACTGCCGGAAACGAGGTCCCGACATTGCAAGTCCCGGAAGATGCAACTTCAAAAGAATTGATCAGAAGATGGGAATATAGTCCTGAAGAAATGACAGCTAATATTAATGCACCGAAAGAATCTCCGAAAATCTGGGAAAAACTATGGTTTGATTTATAATTGAATTACCATAAATGATACGAAAAAGAGGACAATAAAACATTGTCCTCTTTTTTTTTGTTATATTTGCGCCCACATTATTATATATAATAGAAGTAAAGAATGAAAGAATTTGTAATATCCGAAGCCAAAGTAGAAACAGCAGTGCTTGTAGGACTCATCACACAGACGCAGGATGAGCGTAAAACAAACGAGTATCTGGATGAACTGGCTTTCCTTGCCGAGACGGCTGGGGCGGAAGTTGTGAAACGATTTACACAGAAGTTGCCGACGGCTAACTCTGTGACTTATGTTGGAAAAGGAAAGTTGGAAGAAATCAGACAATATATCCATGACGAAGAGGAAGCAGAACGTGAAGTAGGAATGGTCATCTTTGATGATGAGCTTTCTGCGAAACAGATTCGTAATATTGAAGCTGAACTGAAAGTGAAGATACTGGACCGTACTTCACTGATTCTTGATATATTTGCCATGCGTGCGCAGACAGCCAATGCGAAGACACAGGTAGAACTGGCACAGTATAAATATATGTTGCCGCGTTTGCAGCGGCTTTGGACTCACTTGGAACGCCAGGGAGGTGGTTCCGGTGCCGGTGGTGGCAAAGGTTCCGTGGGACTTCGTGGTCCGGGTGAAACACAGCTTGAGATGGACCGCCGTATCATCCTGAACCGTATGTCATTGCTGAAAGAACGTCTGGCGGAGATTGACAAGCAGAAAGCTACCCAACGCAAGAATCGCGGACGCATGATACGTGTTGCACTGGTTGGTTATACCAATGTGGGAAAATCAACCATGATGAATCTTCTCTCCAAGAGTGAAGTGTTTGCGGAAAACAAACTGTTCGCTACTTTAGACACTACTGTGCGCAAAGTGATTATCGATAATCTACCGTTCCTGTTGTCAGATACAGTAGGGTTTATTCGCAAGTTACCTACCGACTTGGTAGAATCTTTTAAATCTACCCTGGATGAGGTACGTGAAGCAGATTTGCTTGTGCACGTAGTCGATATTTCCCACCCCGGATTTGAGGAACAGATTGAGGTGGTGAACAAGACCCTGGCAGAGATTGGAGGCAGTGGCAAACCTATGATACTTGTATTTAATAAAATAGACGCTTACACCTACGTGGAGAAAGCGCCGGACGACCTTACCCCCCGAACAAAGGAAAACTTAACACTCGAAGAACTGATGAAGACGTGGATGGCAAAAATGGAGGATAACTGCCTCTTTATTTCCGCCCGCGAACGAATCAATATAGACGAACTGAAAAATGTAGTTTATCAGCGAGTGAAAGAATTACACGTTCAGAAATATCCCTATAACGATTTTCTTTATCAGACCTACGAAGAAGAGGAAGAATAATCAATATGCTAATGTGCTGATGTGCCAATTGGTTGCGCATACTGCATCAGAATTGGCACATTGGCATATGGGCACATTAACACATTATTAAGATGAAAGACTATCGTAGATTGACTGAAGATGAGATACTTCAGTTGAAGAGCCAGTCATGTCTGGCCGATGATTGGGGAAATGTATCAGTGGCAGAGGGTTTTAATTGTGAGTACGTCCATCATACCCGTTTCTCGGGTGAAGTAAAACTGGGGGTATTCGAAGCTGAATTTACATTGCCGGGGGGAATCAAGAAACATTCGGGATTACGTCATGTGACGTTGCACAATGTGTCGGTGGGCGATAACTGCTGTATTGAGAATATACAGAACTATATTGCTAATTATGAGATTGGCAGTGACACCTTCATTGAGAATGTAGATATTATTTTAGTGGATAGGTTAAGCACTTTTGGTAATGGGGTAGAAGTGGCTGTCTTGAATGAAACAGGAGGCCGTGAGGTGTTGATGAACGATAAATTGTCTGCGCACCAGGCATATATTCTTGCACTGTACCGCCATCGTCCCGAGCTGATAAACCGTATGAAATCTATTGCGGATTATTATTCCAATAAACATGCTTCTGCTGTCGGCAGTATTGGCAATCATGTGATGATTCTCAATACGGGCTCGATCAAGAATGTCCGGATTGGTGATTACTGCCATATCTGTGGGACCTGCCGCTTATCCAATGGCAGCGTCAATAGTAATGTGACGGCACCTGTACATATCGGACATGGTGTAATCTGTGATGACTTTATCATCTCTTCCGGCTCTAAAGTGGATGACGGCACGATGTTGACTCGTTGTTTCGTCGGACAATCCTGTAAACTGGGACACAATTATTCCGCTTCCGATTCTTTATTCTTCAGTAATTGTCAGGGAGAGAACGGTGAGGCATGTGCTATTTTTGCAGGTCCTTTCACTGTGACACACCATAAATCTACTTTATTGATTGCCGGTATGTTCTCGTTTATGAATGCGGGTTCGGGGTCCAATCAGAGTAATCACATGTATAAGTTAGGTCCTATCCATCAGGGAACGATGGAGAGAGGAGCGAAGACCACTTCCGATTCATATATCCTGTGGCCGGCACGTGTCGGGGCTTTCTCTTTGGTAATGGGACGTCATGTTAATCATGCCGATACTTCCAATCTTCCTTTCTCTTACCTGATAGAGCAGCGGAATACCACTTATCTGGTTCCGGGAGTTAATTTGAGAAGTGTAGGTACTATCCGTGACGCACAGAAATGGCCAAAGCGTGATAAGCGAAAAGATCCGAACCGGCTGGATTATATCAATTATAACCTGCTGAGTCCTTATACCATTCAGAAGATGTTTAAAGGACGTTCCATTTTGAAAGAATTGAAACGTGTATCCGGTGAAACTTCAGAGATCTACTCCTACCAGAGTGCTAAAATCAAGAACTCTTCTCTGAATAACGGAATTCGTTTTTATGAAATCGCCATTCACAAGTTCTTGGGAAACTCCATCATAAAACGATTGGAGGGTATTAATTTCCAGACCAATGAAGAAATCCGTCAGCGACTGAAACCTGACACGGAAATCGGACTTGGCGAATGGGTGGATGTTTCCGGACTGATTGCTCCCAAGAGTGAAATCGACCGATTGTTGGATGGTATTGAGAATGGAACAGTCAATCGTTTGAAATCCATCAATGCAAGTTTCGCGGAAATGCACGAGAATTATTATACCTATGAATGGACATGGGCTTATCATAAGATTCAGGAATTCTATGGCTTAGATCCGGAAACGATTACGGCACAAGATATCATCGGTATTGTGAAAGCGTGGCAGCAAGCTGTTGTCGGATTGGATAAGATGGTATATGAGGATGCCAAGAAAGAATTTTCGTTGTCTTCCATGACCGGATTTGGTGCTGACGGCTCCCACGACGAAATGAAGCAGGATTTTGAGCAAGTACGCGGTGATTTCGAAAGTAATACCTTTGTGACTGCCGTCTTGAAACATATTGAAGATAAAACAGCTCTTGGAAACGAGTTAATCAAACGGATTGAAGCAATCGAATCATAATAGGAGTGGCAGATGGCGAACTGTGGATGATAAACAGGATATGATAAATAGCAAACTGTAAATAAAATAGTGAGTGGTGAACGGCAGATGTCAATGAATGGCATAGCTTGTTTACCGCTCGTTGTTTATTGTTTATGATTGTCTTTTGCTGTTCCTGCTTTTCTCCGTTATTCATTCTTAATTCTTCATTCATCATTCGCCATTCTTCATTCTTAATTACTACCTTTGCCACACTAACTAACATTACGTAATAAAATAAGAAACTTATGGCAACACCTCCGTTTAAGTATCAGCCCATGTTTGAAAAGGGAAAAGATACAACTGAGTATTATCTGCTTACAAAAGACTATGTATCAGTAAGCGAGTTTGAAGGAAATCCTATCCTGAAAATTGAGAAAGAAGGTTTGACTGCGATGGCTAATGCAGCTTTTCGTGATGTATCATTCATGCTTCGTCGTTCGCACAACGAACAAGTTGCTAAGATTCTGAGTGATCCGGAAGCAAGTGAAAACGATAAGTATGTGGCATTGACTTTCCTGCGTAACGCGGAAGTTGCTTCAAAAGGTGTACTTCCTTTCTGTCAGGACACTGGTACTGCTATTATCCATGGTGAAAAAGGACAGCAGGTATGGACTGGATATTCTGATGAAGAAGCGCTTTCACTGGGCGTATATAAAACATACACTGAAGAGAACTTGCGTTATTCACAGAATGCGCCTTTGAATATGTATGATGAGGTAAATACAAAATGTAACCTCCCTGCACAGATTGACATCGAAGCTACCGAAGGTATGGAATACGAATTCCTTTGCGTAACAAAAGGTGGTGGTTCTGCCAACAAGACATATTTGTATCAGGAAACAAAAGCGATCCTGAATCCTGGTACACTGGTTCCATTCCTGGTTGAAAAAATGAAAACATTGGGAACAGCCGCTTGCCCTCCTTATCATATCGCTTTCGTGATCGGTGGAACTTCTGCTGAAAAGAACTTATTGACAGTGAAGCTGGCTTCTACTCATTTCTATGATAACTTGCCGACTACCGGAAACGAATATGGCCGTGCATTCCGCGACATCGAACTGGAAAAAGAAGTTTTGGCAGAAGCTCACAAAATTGGATTGGGCGCGCAATTCGGAGGTAAATATCTTGCTCATGACGTACGTATCATCCGTTTGCCTCGTCACGGTGCTTCTTGTCCGGTAGGCTTGGGAGTATCTTGCTCTGCCGACCGTAACATCAAATGTAAAATCAATAAGGAAGGTATCTGGATTGAGAAACTGGATTCAAATCCGGGCGAACTTATTCCTGTAGAACTGCGTCAAGCAGGTGAAGGTGATGTTGTAAAGATCGACCTGAACCGTCCGATGCCTGAAATCCTGAAAGAGCTGACTAAATATCCGGTAGCTACTCGTCTGTCATTGAACGGAACGATCATCGTAGGTCGTGACATCGCCCATGCTAAACTGAAAGAACGTTTGGATCGCGGCGAAGACTTGCCACAATATATTAAGGATCATCCTATTTATTATGCAGGTCCGGCAAAAACTCCGGAAGGCATGGCTTGTGGTTCTATGGGTCCTACTACAGCAGGACGTATGGACTCTTATGTAGAACTGTTCCAAAGTCATGGCGGCAGCATGGTCATGTTGGCAAAAGGTAACCGTAGCCAGCAAGTGACAGATGCTTGTAAGAAATATGGTGGTTTCTATCTTGGTTCTATCGGAGGTCCGGCAGCTATCCTAGCACAGAATAACATTAAGAGCATCGAGTGTGTGGAATATCCGGAATTGGGTATGGAAGCTATCTGGAAGATTGAAGTGGAAAACTTCCCTGCATTTATTCTGGTAGATGATAAGGGTAACGACTTCTTCAAGCAGTTGAAACCGTGGAATTGCACTAAATAATCGGTTTACTCCGTTTATATAAGGCCTTGAAAAGAGGCTGTAAAAGCCTTTAATTAAAAATCCCCTCATTACAATCATGTAGCGAGGGGATTTCTTATTTTAAGGACTTTCAGGATATTTGCTTTTGCAGGGTAAATATCAGTCTTTGATTATTTATGTTATTTATTCTGTTCTTTCTTCCATTTCTCGTATCTTTTCAGCACCTTGCTTCCATCTTTGTTATACCAGCTATAACCATTCCGGCGTTCGTGTCCTATTTCCGAGATATCATATTTTTTAATACCGTCACGGTCACAGAAGAAAGGTCGGTTGGTTTCCAGTTCATAAAATCGGGCCCAGAGAGTAGGGCAGTCTTCACAAGGAATCATGCGATAGTCTTTTTTCCCTTCGCTGTTAGTGAAATATTCTTTCTGTAGCCCTTTGATTTCAGACTTTTGGAACCATTTGATAGCTCCTTCTATCGATTTTACAATTTCTGCAGATGGATCGGGGAGTGACATAAGTAATAATACAATGTTGTCTGACTCTTGTCCGCTTAATGACGGAAGTTCGTAAGCGCGTGCTTTGCATGGTTCTAGGGTGGCGCGGTCGTGTTGCGCACACCATACCGTTAGTTCTCCGTTTTGGCGCACTTGTGTTTTGAGTATACACTCTATACCCTTATTGAATGCATTACGCGCTTGTTCACAGATGTTATCAGGAAGAAAAGTGTAAGGAGCTTTCTTTTCATATATTCCCCGGAGTTGATTCATCACTCTTACCATGGCGTTGTCATTGTAGGTAATTTGTACGTAATAACCTTTGGGGCGTGGATAGAATTGAGGCCATCCACCATTTTCATATTGCGCTTTGAGTAGATATTGGATGCCGTTCAGAACTCCTTCTTTATATTTTGCTTTTTGAGTGGTCAGGTAAAGCCGTGCCAGATATTCAATTTCCGTAGTAGTGGCGTTGTTGTCGATTGTGCTTTGGTTGATATCCTCTTTGGCTTTTAGTGCCGCTTTATATTCCTGTTCTGTCAGTTCTGCCGGCATATAGATATTTTTTGGCCATCCTCCGGTGATTTGCTGATACAGTAACACGTTGTCACCAATGCGTTGGGCTTCTTCCGTCTTGAAGAAATCGTCGTCAAATTTAGGAGCGATGTGTACCCATTCTTTGTAATTTTGTTGTTTTCTGTAGTCTGTTGCTTTTTGGGCTGAGGCGTTTGTCAGGATAAAAAGTAGCAGTAAGAAAAGACCTGGTTTTCTCATGGCTTTATTATTTAATGTTTTTATAGTATGCAAATGTATGAAGAAAGAAAAATACTGATATGTAATAACTGTTTTTTATAGAGTAAAAATTGGGTTAACCTTCCCGATAAGAAGATTAACCCAATAAAAAATAAATGGAAACTACTTCCTTATTCCAGATACTTCATTATGTTGCCACTAATCTGTAACAGTGATATTTCGCAGAGCTTCGTATTGTATTCTGCAGAAAGAATCCGCTCCTCTGCATCTAACAAGCTCTTTTGTGCTTCACGTACTTCAAAACCGGAAAGGTCTCCCTGTATATAGCGATCCATGGCAATATCGTGATTGTCTTTGGCAGTTATCAGATTCTGGCGTTCCAGATTCAGCAACTGAAGATTGTTGCGATAGGCTTGCCATAAATTGCTAAGATCGGACCGGAGTGCCAATTCCAGGTCTTGTCGTTCCAGGCGGCGATTCTTGAAAGCCAGACTTGCATTTCTCTTCTCGCGGCGGCGATTACCATCGAATATGTTAAATCCTACCGTTATTCCGGCATTGAATCCTAAATCGCCTCTTCTGCTGTTCGCATTGATGTCATACTTATTAAAGGTATATCCATATCCGGTATTTAGTTTGAGGTATGGATAGTTGCGCGAATTTATTTTTTTATAGTCCAGTTGTGCGAGTGTAGTATTCTGGTCGGCTTTTAACAGAGAAGCATTAATGCTCAATGTCGAATTCCATAAATCTTCAAACTTCAGGTCGCTGTGTACATCAATTGTAGAATCTTTGATAATGATATTCTGATTGACGTTGTTATTGGCCATTAACTCATTCAGTTGGATACGTGAAGAGTGCAGAAGTTCCTGTTGCTTGATGTATTGGGCACTGTCTGCATTGAAGTCCACCTTTGCTTGCTGATAGTCCAGTCCCGAGAATTTACCAACCAGGTGGCTTGCTTCTGCAATACGTAAGCGTTCTTTGGAGAGAGACATTGCATAGCGGAAGTTGGCCAGACGTATCTTCTGTTGAATATAGTTGTAATATTCGGAAGTCAGCTCGGCTATAAAGTCCTCAATGGCAATACGAGTATTGGTTTCGCCTTGGCGTTCCAATTCTTTCAGTTGTTTATAGGTCGTACTGATATTGAATCCGTCAAAGATGGTCCAGTTCAGATTGAGTCCTACATTGACAGTCTGATCGTATACTCCGGTGTTCTTTGTAATTTCTCCGGTAGCACGGGCTTTCGTTTCAATATTGTCCAGATTTCCGGTGTATCCCGCAGAAAAGTCCAGCGTAGGCAGATATCCGGCATTCCCCAGCGTTGCATTATTCTTGCTGATCTGCTCTTCATTATGTACGATGCGTAGAGAATAATTGTTTTGTAATCCCTCCTCCAGGCAATCTTTCAGGGTACGTATCTGTTGTGCCTTAGCAAAAGAGACTGATAAGAAGGCACATGCAATGGTTATATAGGCGATGCGTTTCATGCAAATTCCTTTCTGTTTCATTCTTGTAATTTTTTGATTCGGTTAGTCGAAATGTAACTGTAAATAGCCGGTACAATATACATCGTAAGCAGGGTGGATACTACCATACCGCCCACTACTGCCGTACCCATGGCGATACGCTGGTTACAACCTTCTCCGGTGGCAAATGCCAGCGGGATAAGTCCCAAAACCGTAGAGGCACTTGTCATCAGAATCGGGCGGAGACGTTGCAGGGCAGCATCTTTAATCGCACTCATCTTATCTTCTCCGGCTTCCTGTTTCTGGTTGGCAAACTCTACAATTAGGATACCGTTCTTCGCCACCAGACCGATCAGCATGATAATACCGATCTGACTGAAAATATTCATCGTAATATCTCCGAAATACATGAAGACCAAAGCTCCGGCAATAGCCAGTGGTACTGTCAACATGATAATCAGCGGATCTTTGAAACTTTCAAACTGGGCTGCCAGAATCAGGTAAATCAGAAGAATGGCCAGGATAAAGGCGAACATCAGACTGGAAGAACTTTCACGATATTCTTTCGAGTCTCCCGACAGGGCGGTGCGGAAAGTATCGTCCAGTGTTTCCTTGGCAATCTTATCCATCTCGTCCAAACCTTGCCCGATTGTTTTTCCATCTGCCAATCCTGCAGAAATCGTAGCTGACACAAAACGGTTATAGCGATATAACTTTGGAGGAGCAATACCGCTTTCCAACTCAATCAAGTTATCCAACTGAATCATATCCCCACTGTTGCTACGAACGTAAATTGCTTTCAAGTCAGCCGGCTTGTTTCGTTGCTGGCGGTTGATTTCACCAAGAATCTCATATTGCTTACCGTTCATATAGAAATATCCCATACGCTGACCGCTCAATCCATATTGCAGCGTTTGAGCAATGTTTTTGGTACTTACCCCCATAATACTGGCCTTGTCACGGTTGATCTGAATACGAGCTTCCGGTTTACTGAACTTCAAATCAACGTCCGCCATCTGGAAAACAGGATTCTCATATACTTTAGCCATAAACTTGGGCAACACTTCTTCCAGCTTTTCCAAATTGGTAGCCTGAAGTACATATTGTACAGGCATGCTTCCACGACGTCCGCCGAAAGAAGACTGCTGCTGTACGAATGAACGCGCCATTGTTTTCTTCTGTACCGCTTTTGATATTTTCTCTGCCACATCCATCTGGGTATAATTACGTTCATTCATATCCTTCAGCGTGATGCGCACGTTTCCGCTACCGCTGGATACACGGGCAGTTACAGCCTCTGCATCAGGCAGAATGGAGTCTACCAGTTGATTGATGTCTTCTGTGTAATCCCTGATATATTCATAGGTGACGCCTTCCGCTCCTCGTGTATTGATACTGATTTGCGAACGGTCTTCAAGTGGGGCCATTTCCGCAGGAACTGCATTCCATAGAATACCAATCAGGCAAATGGTGATGAAAGTAAATGGAAGAGCGATCCAGCGTTTGCTAAGAAAAGCGGCAAGCGAACGGCTGTATAGCCGATTCATTCCTTCAAAGAACGGTTCTGTTTTTGCATAGAACCAACTTTGTTTTTCTCGTTTAATGAGTAACTTCGTTGCCAACATCGGAGTGAAAGTCAATGCGGCAAATGAGGATATAATCACCGAACCCGAAATTACGATACTGAACTCACGGAATAATCGTCCCGTCATTCCATCCATAAAGACGATAGGGAAGAATACCGCTACCAGCGTAATAGTGGTGGAAATAACGGCAAAGAAAATTTCTTTGGCTCCTTCTATTCCCGCTTCTTTCGGGGCCATTCCTTTCTCTATACGGATGTAGATATTCTCTGTCATAACGATGGCGTCATCTACCACCAGTCCCACCGATAGTACGATGGCGAGCATGGAAAGCACATTGATGGAGAATCCTGCCAGATACATGACGAAGAATGCACCGATGAGGGAGACAGGAATTACGATACAAGGCACCAATGTAACGCGCCAGCACGCAGGAAGAGGAAGATAATGATGATTACGAGTACAAAAGCCTCATACACTGTTGACTTTACCTCATTGATAGACGCACGGATAAACTTGGTATTATCAAACCGTAGTTATAGTGTACGTCTTCCGGCAAGTCCTTTTTCATCTGCTCCATACGCTGGTATACCGCATCCGCAATCTCAATATGGTTGGCTCCCGGCTGTGGAATGACTACGACACCCACCATAGGAACGCCGTTCATCTTCATATAACTCTTAATATCAGCCGGCCCCAGTTCAGCACGTCCGATATCACTGAATCGTACAATACGGTTATTCTCTTCTTTGACAATCAAGTCATTGAATTCATCTGCGGTATGCATCAATCCTAGTGTACGGATCGTCAACTCGGTGGTATTTCCTTCGATACTACCTGAAGGAAGTTCCACATTTTCGTTATCTACAGCGTTTTTAACATCGACGGGAGTGATACCGTAACCTGCCATCTTTACCGGGTCGAGCCAAAGGCGCATGGAGTAACGCTTCTCTCCCCAGATAGATACACTACTTACATCAGAAATAGTCTGTAATTGTTCTTTCACAGTCAGATCCGCTATTTCACTTAATTCCAACAGAGAACGTTTGTCACTCTGAAGAGCAACCATCAAGATAGGCATGGCATCGGCATCTGCTTTTGAAACTGTCGGTGGGTCACAGTCGCGAGGCAGATAACGTTGGGCACGTGAAACCTTGTCACGTACGTCGTTGGCCGCTGTTTCCAGATCGACGGACAATTCAAATTCTACTGTAATACGGCTTTGCCCCTGCTGGCTCACACTGGACAAAGAACGGATACCGGGAATACCGTTGATATTCTGTTCCAACGGTTCAGTTATCTGGTTTTCGATAACGTCGGCATTAGCTCCCGGATAAGAGCAGCTGACAGAAATAATCGGATTATCTACCGACGGATATTCGCGGACACCCAAATAGTTGTATCCGATGAATCCGAAAAGGAGGATAATAATCGTTAATACTGTGGCTAATACCGGGCGACGTATACTTAATTCGGAGATGTTCATTGATTTATGATTTCTGATTTCTGAATTATGATTTCTGAGTTATGGATTGAAGATTTCTGATTTTTGAATTATGATTTCTGATTTCTGAATGTTTGCTGTATTTTGCTGACTTATAAATCATAAATTATTTGGCTTATAAATCATAAATCAGAATTCATAAATCATAAATTCTCATTCTTCAATATTGTCAAGTGTTACGGCGAGTCCGGTACGGAGTTGCAATGTTCCTGAAGTGATGATTGTGTCTCCTACGTGCAATCCTCTAATCACTTGCACTTCAGATGCGGTGCGGATACCAGTAATGATATCCACCGGTTCGGCCTTTCCTGATTTATACAGATAGACTTTATCTTTACCCATTTCCGGCACAATTGCTTCCGTTGGGATGGCTATTGCATTAGGTATTTCATCCTTTTTCAACAGTACACTGGCATAACGGCCGGGAAGTAGGGTGCGATTGACATTCGGGTATAATGCACGGGCGGTAAATTGATGCAGATTCGGATCGATGGCAGATTCTACAGCGTATACCTGTGCGCCAAAAGCATCCAATGTTCCTTCAACGCTGAAATTGAGATTGGTACCCTTTTTGATTTGCTTGGCATAACGTTCCGGAACGGAAAATTCAACCTCAGTGGAGCGATTTTTGTCAGCTTGGCAACGACTGTGGTCGGAGACGCATACGTACCGATACTGACTTGGCGAAGTCCGATCACTCCGTCAAACGGAGCACGTAGCTCTGTCAGTTCAATATTAGCTTTGATAATTTCTATATCGGCATTCAGAGTTGCTAAATCCGTTTTCACCTGTTCGTAGGCTTCTTTACTGACAGCATCCCGTTTCAATAAAGCATCCTGGCGGAATACACGGTCTTCTGCCAGTTTCAATTGCGAAATCAACCTTTGCAATTGTGCCTGCAACTGTCTGTCATTCACTTTGGCTAGTAATTGGCCTTTCTTTACGGCTGTTCCTTCTTCAAAGTTGATTTCTACAATCTTTCCCGACGTTTCGAAAGACAAATCCACTTCTTCATCGGGCAGAAGTACACCGGTAGTGGTGAATTCATCTGTCAGAGATTGCGGTTTTATGACCTTGGCATTTACATTTAAAACTTGTTTCCCTCTTTTTTTATTACCGCCCATCACTTTGTCGGCGGCTGCTAGTTCGTCGTTTTTTTTCGGTAATTGTGAGTAGATTCCTCCACCGATAATCCCGGCACCAACAAGAATAATGATGCCCCATTTAGTCTTCTTATTCATGGTTTAGTATTGTATATGGCAATTATATTGTACATCTTCAAAAATTAGACTTCCCCTGATGGGAAAGGTTTAAAGAAAGGAAGAGTAAAAAAGAGTTAATCAGTAAGCAGCCCGATATTTTCCTTCCTCTTTATCTTCCAACATATTGAGATAAGAGGTATAACGGGATTCGCTGATGAGGTGCTCTTCCACTGCTTTGCGTACGGCACATCCCGGTTCATGACGATGTGTACAGTTGCCATATTTGCAGTCGGCGGAGGTTTTGAATATTTCGGGAAAATAATGTCCGATCTCTTCTTCTTCCATATCGAATGTGCCGAAGCCCTTGATACCCGGAGTATCGATGATATAGCCATCTCCTTCCACAGGGAACATTTCGGAGAAAGTAGTAGTATGCATTCCTTTGTTGTGGTAAGAAGAAATTTCGCCGGTCTTGGCTGCTATGCCCGGCAGTATGGAATTGATAAGAGTCGATTTGCCGACTCCCGAATGTCCGGAAAATAAAGTAATCTTGCCTTCCAGTGCTTTTTTGATTTCAGCCACTCCAGTGCCGCTCTTTGCGGAAACTTTGAAGCAAGGGTAGCCGATTTGTGTGTATAAGTTGATAAGTGCGTCCAGATAGCGGAGTTCATCTTCGTCGTAAGCATCTACCTTATTAAATACCAGTTTTACAGGGACGCGATAGGCCTCTGCGGATGCAAGAAAGCGATCAATAAAAATAGTGGAAGTTTCCGGATAATTGATGGTTACCACCAGCATACACTGGTCGAGATTGGCAGCAAGGATATGAGATTGTTTGGAAAGATTGGACGAGCGGCGGATGATGTAGTTCTTTCTATCTTCTATTTCACTGATAAAAGCAGTGCCTTCCTGATTAAGTATAATCCGGACACGATCACCCACTGCAACAGGATTAGTACTGCGAATCCCCTTCAACCGGAAATTCCCTTTGATTTTACATTCAATAGATTGTCCGTCATCGGTTTTCACCTGATACCAACTACCCGTGTTTTTGATTACTAATCCTTTCATATAAATTATAAATTAAAAATGAAGAATGAAGAATTCAGGCTGTGTTTCAACTGAATAATACAGCATTATAATTCCTCATTCTTCATTCTTAATTCTTCATTATTTTTTAGACGGTCATAATTTCTTTATCCTTTTCAGCCAGCATATCATCGATTTGTTTGATATACTTATCATGGATTTTTTGCAGTTTGGCTTCCGCATTCTTCTGCTCGTCTTCTGCCAATCCGTCTTTTACGGCCTTTTTCAGTGCGTCGATGCCGTCACGACGCGCGTTGCGTACGCTTACTTTAGCCGTTTCGCCTTCTCCTTTACACTGTTTTGCCAGTTGTTTACGACGTTCTTCCGTCAGGGGAGGGATGCCGATACGGATCATTTCTCCATTGTTTTCGGGCATGATACCGAGGTCAGAGTCGATGATTGCTTTTTCGATGACACGGAACATGCTTTTATCCCAAGGCTTGATTACGATACTGCGGGCGTCCGGAGTAGTAATTGCTGCTACATTGCTGATAGGTACCATACTTCCGTAAGAATCTACGCGGATACCATCTAATAAGCGTGCACTCGCTTTTCCGGCGCGGATATGTGCCAGTGCTTCTTCCAGATACATGATGGCCATATCCATCTTTTCTTGTGCATTGTCAAGGCAAGTCTTTACGTCTACCATATTTTTTGAGATTTAAAATTGCATTTTGATTGATTAAGTAGCAAAAGTATATTATTTTTTGTTCATCTGCAACAGCATACCCATCTTTTTTATGAGTGACTTGCCAATGATAATCAGGGTAACGGCGGTGATAATCATTAAAATACCCATCATTAAGCGGGGAGTCAGTTTTTCGTGAAACAGGAGAACACCGAAGAATAAAGCTGTCACCGGTTCCAAAGCACCCAATATTGCCGTTGGTGTAGAGCCTATATAATGGATGGCCAGTGCGGTACAGACCAGTGATACGGCAGTTGGCAGGATGGCGAGTGATAATACATCGGCCCAGAGCCAGGCAGACGGTATTACTTGCAGTTCCGTACAGAAATTTAAACGGACGATATAAACCGATAGTCCGAACAAAATGGCATAGAAGGTAAGTTTCGTGGTCGGCAGGTTTTTCAATGTCGAACGGTTTACACCTACTATATATATAGCATAAGAGAGAGAAGACAACAGAACAAAGATAATTCCCAAAGTCGATAGCGGTTTGTTGCCGTCTCCCTGATAAAGCAAGGCAATGCCTGAAAGTGCCAGCAGGATGGAGAAAACGGTAATGGCGGAAATCTTTTCCTTGAAGAATATTCCCATAATGACAGCTACCATCACCGGATAAACAAACAGAATCGTTGAAGCAATTCCGGCATCCATATAATTATAGCTCATAAACAAAAGCAGTGATGAAAAAGAGAATAACAATCCCATAATGACTAAGGGCAAAACGTCTGCCTTATGAAGTGCAAAAGACTGATGCTGCATTTTCATCAGAATACCCAATACGATTGTCGCAAAGAAGTACCGGTAGAATAAAACGGTATCGACACTCATTCCGGCTGCATAGAGCGGAAGTGCAAAAAGAGGATTCATACCGTAGCTCGCAGCGGCAATCGCTCCATAGATAAAACCTTTGGTTTTGTTAGTCATTGTTTTGCTTTTTTTAATGGCGTGCAAAAGTACGCAGTTCACCAATGATAAACAAGCGTTTAGGCGGTTGGTAGTATAATTTAATCTTTCGTATGCTAAAAACTATTTCTTAGTGAAGAGGATACTAATCTTGTTTATGCATAAAATTAATCGTCTGACAGTTGTTAAACTTGCGTCTGACTACTGTTGAACTTTCGTCTGACAACTGTCAGACGAAAAAGAATCAACTGTCAGACGACTAATTTTATTCGATCGGGAGATTAGTTATACGCAGTCTGAGGAATAATTAACAGGCAATAGTCAATCAGGTTTTTGCATAAACACTTGCATATATCTTGGATTTTCCCGAATATTGTATCCGAATTATCGAAAAACACAGATGACCAAAGCTAACTTTCTTGTTATTTATTGCCTGTTTATATCGGGACTTTGTTGCATGGCAAATGTGACAAAGGATATCAATATGCGTTTTAAAGACGTGAGGCAAGGACTTTCGCATCAAACGGTCAATTGTTTCTATCAGGATGAATTCGGATTTTTATGGATTGGTACTCAAGACGGACTGAACCGCTTTGACGGTCGTAAATTTGAAGTCTTCAAACCGGATAACGCCAATCCCTATTCAATCAATATAAATAATATCCGGCAGGTTTGCGGAAACAAGGAAGGATTGCTTTTTATCCGTAGTTTGCAGAGTGTGACTCTTTATGACATGCGTTTGAACCGCTTTAAGGTGTTGCGTGAAGGAGAAGTTGCAGGAATCTGCTATGCGCACGACGCATTGTGGATAGCTACCGGAAAAGAAATCTACCGTTATCGTGATCTCAACCAAGTGCCCGAGTTATTCTTTTCATTCCCTTCGGACGGAGAGGATATATTGATGAACAGTCTAATGGTTCGTCAGAATCAAACCGTGGTGGTGGGTACTTCTTCCAAGGGTATTTACTGTATCGATCAGGCTGCTCATATCACCCGTCATATTGATGTGGGGGCTGTTAATTCGATTACGAAAGACAGAGACGGGAGCATCTGGATAGCTACCAGAAATCGGGGACTTACCCGGTTGGAGGCAAATGGGGAGCTTACTCATTACAGATATAATAAAGTGGCTGATAATACAATCAACCATGATAATGTGCGTCATGTGACACAAGCCAATGATAGTCTTCTGTATATCGGAACTTACGCCGGTTTGCAGACTTTAAATCTCTCTACCGGAGAGTTTACGGATTATGAATATGACTTGAATGTGGAGGCAGCCGATATACGTTCCATCATTTCGATGCATTACGACACTTCGGGAACTTTATGGCTGGGCACTTTCTATCAGGGAATACAATATTATAATGTAGCGAATGATGCTTATCACTTTTACCGTTCGTCTACGGCTGTTGGCGGGCATTTGAATTCCTATATCATCAGTTCCATTGCCGAAGACTGTTCCGGGCGGATCTGGTTTGCAAGTGAAGGAAGTGGATTGAACTACTATGATAAATATGCCAAACGCTTTTTTCCGCTTAAACATTTATATGCTCAAGAGCTGTCTTTTAAGATTGTGAAGTCTTTGTATTATGAGAAAGAACCGGATTATCTTTGGGTAGCTTCGCTTTATCAGGGCATCAATCGGATTAACCTGTCGACCGGACATATAGAATCTATTACGGAAAATATCGATACTCCGGAAGGAAAAACAGTCGACAGGGCCTATAATCTGGTAAAAATGATAGAGTTTGCCGGTCATGATTCCTTATTGATAGCAGCCAAGGGTGGGCTGCTTGTATTGGATAAAAAACATCTCCGGTTGCATCATTTCGAACATCCTTCTTTAGCTTCCAGACATTTGTCGCAGGTTTGGGATATGACGTTTGATAAAGAAGGGGATTTATGGCTGACCACTTCTTTTGATTTGATACGGGTCAATTTGAAAGCGGGTACTTCCCGTAGTTATCCTTTCTCCCAAATAGCGCAGAGCACGGCACAGCATCACATTAATCATATTCTATGTGATAGAAAAGGACGTATATGGCTGGGATCGACGGGATCGGGAATTTATCTATTCGATAAGAAGAAAGACACCTTTGTAGGATACGGAGCGAAGCAGGGATTGGAGAATGGATTTATCACCGGATTGGTAGAGAGTCCGCTGGACGGTTCCATTTATGTGGCAACGAATGGCGGTTTCTCTAAATTCAATCTAGCCACTACCACATTCGAGAACTATAACAGGCAGAGTGATTTTCCCTTGAATAACGTGAATGACGGAGGGCTGTACATTACGTCCGACCACGATATTTATGTCTGTGGACTAGCAGGTATCGTTTCCATAGCCCAGGAGAAACTGAACAAGCAGTCTGTGGATTATAATGTGTTCGTAAAACGAGTGCTTGTGGATAATACGGAAATACAACCACTTGATTCGTTGGGACTTATCAAGGAAACGGTATTGTATGAACATCAATTAGTATTGCCGCCCAGGTATTCTTCCGTCACTTTTGAGATAGCGAGCAATACCCTGAATAATATTTCCAATATCGGTCTGGAATATAAACTTGAAGGATTTGATAACGAATATATGAGGCGGGAGATAATACGATGGTTACTTATACCAATCTTCATCCGGGGCGTTATACTTTTCATGTTCGTGGCGACCAGTTGCGCATTCACGACCAGGAAGCACCTTCTGCCAGTTTTGAGCTGATAGTGGAGGCGCCCGTTTATCAACGAGCATGGTTTATTTTGCTGATGATATTGGCAGGTATCCTTATTGCAGGTTATATTATCCGTATGTTCTGGATACGGAAAACCTTGCAACATTCTCTATTGGCCGAGAAACGGGAAAAAGAGTATATCGAAAATGTGAATCAGTCCAAACTACGTTTCTTTACCAATGTATCGCATGAGTTCCGTACTCCGTTAACGCTTATATCCAGTCAGCTTGAGATGCTCCTGATGCATAAAGACATGATCCCCGAGGTGTATAATAAAATTTTGGAGATTTATAAGAACTCCCGCCGGATGAATAATCTGGTGGATGAAGTGATTGATATCCGTAAGCAGGATCAGGGATATCTGAAATTGAAAATTTCCAAAGAGAATATTGTTGCGGTGATAGAGGAGATTTGTTGTTCTTTCTATAGTTATGCGCAGCTGAATAAGATCGATCTCCGCTTTTCTTCCACTTTCAAAGAAGCGGATTTGTATATTGACAAGACGCAGATAGAGAAAGTATTCTATAATCTATTGTCCAATGCTTTTAAATATACGAAGCCCGGTGACTGGATTTCTGTAGAATTGGTAGCGGAAGGAGAGAATGACATTGTGATTTCAGTCAATAATCTAGGTGTCGGTATCGAAAAGTCCAAGATCAAACATGTATTTGAACGGTTTTGGCAGGATGACTCGGCAACAACTACACAGACAGTCAAAGGATCGGGTATCGGGTTGGCAATGGCGAAAGGAATTGTGGAATTGCATCAGGGAACTATCGGAGTGGAAAGTGAGCCGAATGGAATAACGTCTTTTATCGTTACTCTTCACCGGGATGCAAATGTGAATGTGGAAGCATCTTCCTCTGCAGATGAACGCGTTGCCGGACATTATGTAATAGAGCCTCAAGAAATCTCGGAAATGGTGAAGCCGGATAAAACGGTGAAAATACTGATTGTGGAGGATAACCCGGAGATGCGTAAGGTGTTGGCACAGATTTTTGAACAAATATATGATGTATATACGGCTGCCGACGGGCAGGAAGGATTGGAGCAGGCTTCTTCACTACAACCACAGATGATTGTGAGTGATATTATGATGCCTGTTATGTCCGGCCTGGAGATGTGCGAGAAGTTGAAAAGCAATTTGCAGACCAGCCATATTCCTGTGGTATTGCTGACTGCCCGCAACCGGGAAGAACATACCTTAGAGGGCTTGCAGACGGGAGCGGATGATTATATCTCCAAACCTTTCAATATCAAGATATTGGTGGCCCGTTGCAACAATATCATCCAGACTCGTAAACTGCTCCAGCAGCGGTTTGCCCGGAATGATGAACCTAAAGTGGAAGACCTTCCGTTTAATCCGATCGATAAAAAGATGCTGATGGATGCTACCGCGATTGTGGAATCTTATATTGATAACGCAGACTTTGACGTAGCCACTTTTGCACGTGAGATGTGCATGAGCAGAACTTTGCTTTTCACCAAACTGAAAGCATTGACCGGACAGACCCCGAATGACTTTATTTTATCTTTGAGACTGAAAAAGGCAACAGAAAAATTAATCAATGATCCCAATGCCCTGATTGCTGATATAGCATTTGATTACGGTTTTTCTAATCCAAGTTATTTTATCCGATGTTTTAAGAATGCTTATGATATTACTCCGGCTGCTTACCGGAGGAAATACACAAACGCTTAATATATAGCGTCTTATGTATTTGTCTCCTGGTGAGAATTGTACTATTTGAACTTTTATACGGACGATTCTATTATTCGAAATCACTAATTATTTGGATTTTTGCACTGTAATCATTCAAATTATTACATAGTATGAAAAACATCGTAATTAAATGGGCTGTGTTCCTGACAGCCTTTCTTATCTCTTTAGAGGTTAGTGCTCAAAACGTCAGAGTTTCTGGAGTTGTGACAGACGCACTTGGACCAATCCCCGGAGCTAATATTATGGAGGAGGGGACTACTAACGGTACAGTGACGGATGTAAATGGAAAATATTCAATCAGCGTATCTGCAAAATCTACCCTTGTTTTCTCTTGTATAGGATATAAGGAACAGAAGATACGTGTCGGTACGAAAACGGTACTGAATGTGGATATGGTAGAAGAGTCGAAAATGCTCGATGAATTAGTCGTTGTCGGCTATGGCGTTCAGCGTAAAAGTGACGTGGCAACTTCGGTAGCCTCGGTCAAAGCGGATGAAATGAAAACCTTTCCTGCCGGCAATGTGGCTGATATGCTGCGTGGACGTGCCGCAGGTGTGAATGTAACGAGTAGTTCCGGACGTCCGGGATCGACTCCTTCGATCACTATTCGCGGTTCCCGTTCTATCAGTGCGGACAATGCTCCTTTATATATCATAAATGGTTCTCCTTCTAGTGCAACGGAGTTTAGCACGTTGAGTGCGGACGATATTGAGTCGGTTGAAATTCTGAAGGATGCTGCGTCGCAGGCTATTTATGGGGCACGTGCCAGTGACGGTGTGGTATTGGTAACTACCAAGCGCGGTAAAGCCGGAAAGGTGGAAGTCAGTTATAATGGTTATCTGGGTATCCAGTCTCTCTGGAGGAATTTTGATTTCTATTCTCCCGAAGAGTATATGCAGCTTCGCCGTGAAGCGAAGGCACATGATAAGGGAATTGTTGATGCACGTGAGATTTCGATAGCCGAGGCATTGGAAGACGAGGTTATGCAGCGGGTATGGGCCAGCGGAAAGTTTATCGACTGGGAAAAAGAAATGTTCAGAAATGCAATTTACCATAATCATGATGTCAGTGTACGTGGAGGAACAGAGAAAATCAAAGTATCGGCAGGTGCCAACTATTTTGACCAACAGGGAATGGTGGTTACCGGATCGGGATACCAGAAGTTTTCTTTAAGGTTGAATCTGGACTTTGAAATATCAAAGTGGATTAGTTTTGGCATCAATTCTTCTTATGCGATGACTAAACAGGATCGTGAGGATGGTAACTTTAATGATTTTATTACCAGTTCCCCATTGGCGGAAATATATGATGTGGATGGTAAATATACAAAGTATATCAACTCGGAAGGAAATTATAATCCTTTGTACCGTGCTCAACATTACGGACGTGAAGTTTCTCGTGATAATTACCGCCTGAACTTTTTTATGGATGTGAAGCCTTTCAAGGGATTCAATTATCGTCTGAATACTTCCGTTTATAATCAGACATCTGAAGACGGTTCCTATAAAGATTCCCAATATCCGGGAGGCGGAGGAACAGCTGTGCTCGACGAATCACGCACGCAGAACTGGCTGGTTGAGAATATTGTGACTTATAAAGTGCCTATCCGCAATAAGAAACATCAGTTGACGTTGACCGGTGTGCAGTCTGTCGACCATAATGGCTCGAAGTCTATCGGCTATTCAGTAGAGAATCTTCCGGTAGATAAAGATTGGAATTTCATTTCTCAAGGTGAGTTTACAGGCAAGCCCCGTCGTCAGTTTAATGAAAATAATCTGGTGTCGTTCATGGCTCGTGCACAGTATTCGCTTTTAGACCGTTATCTATTGAATGTGGCTGTTCGTCGCGACGGTTCCAGCCGTTTCGGAAAAGAAAATAAATGGGGTACATTCCCGTCAGCTGCTTTTGCCTGGCGTGTCAATCAGGAGAATTTCCTGAAAGATGTGTCGTGGATTGATAACCTGAAATTACGTGTCAGTTATGGTATTGTTGGTAATCAGAACGGTATCGGCAATTACACTACTTTGGGACTGGCTGATAATAAAGGATATGAGTTTGGAAATGTTTTTCAAATGGGATATTTGCCGGGCAAGGAACTGTCTAATCCAAACCTGAAATGGGAACAGTCTGCAACAGCTAACTTTGGTGTTGATTTTAGTTTCTTCAATGGGCGTCTGAATGGTACGGTTGAGTATTATAATACTCATACGAAGGATTTGTTGGTGAAACGTTCCCTGAATGCGTCACTCGGATATACTACCATGCTAGATAATCTGGGAAAGACGAAATCCAGTGGTATCGATCTTTCTTTAAATGGTGACGTGGTACGTACAAAGGAGTTTACCTGGACACTCGGAACTAATTTCAGCATGTATAAGAATGAAATTGTCCGTATTGACGATACTCTCGATGAGAACGGGAAACCGGCAAGTCAGGTAGCCCAGGGGTGGATTATCGGAGAACCGATCAATGTATACTATGATTATCTGATAGATGGAATTTTTCAGTATGATGATTTTGATATCACTCGTGATGGTACGGGAAATCTGGTCTATACACTGAAAAACACCTATGATAGTGATAATGACGGTGTGGCCGACAGTCCGATTAATTACGGTGGCGCTATTGAACCGGGAATGGTCAAGGTGCGTGATAACAACGGGGATGGAAAGATTACAGCTGATGACAGGGTACCTATCCGTAAAGATCCGAAGTTTACACTCTCTCTTTCTTCTACATGGAACTGGAAAGGATTTGACCTGTTCATGGACTGGTATGGAGTTTCCGGCAGAAAGATTAAGAACGGTTATTTGTACGAGTATAATTCCGGTGGTTCTTTACGTGGAAAATTGAATGGGGTGAAGGTGGATTATTGGACTCCGTTCAATCCTTCGAACAAATTCCCACGTCCTTCTTATAGTGCGGACCCTGCATATTTGAGTGCCATTGCCATTCAGGATGCTTCTTATATCCGTTTACGCACCTTACAACTGGGATATACTTTCCCCACCCGACTATTGAAGAATACTCCGATTCATAAATTACGATTGTATGCAACAGCTACTAACTTGCTGACATTTACGGAGTTTAAATCTTATAGTCCCGAACTGACTCCAGGGTCTTATCCGGAGTCCAGACAATATGTGTTTGGTGTCAATGTTTCATTCTAAAATAAAGAATCCTTATGAAAAAGTTAATATATACAGCCTTTGTCATTTGCGGAATGTTGACCGCTTCCTGCTCGGATTTATTAAATCTGGAATCAAAAACAGACGTGACGAATAATTATCTGTTCACTACTCCCGAAGGGTTGAATACTGCCGTTACAGGATTGTATTCCCTGGCACGTGAATTGCCGGGTGGAGCGGATAATAACGAATCTAATCTGTACATCGTTACCATGTGTGACTTTAATACGGATATTGCCATACTTAGAGCAGGTGTTTCTACCTCAATCGGACGTTTGAATACAAGTTTTACTCCAAGTACTGGAGATGTCAATAAGTTCTGGAAACATCACTATGGGATTATCGGAAAAGCAAATGAAATTATTGTAGCGGCAGAAGCCTTGGGACTGGATGATAGCGATGTATTGCACGCATGGAGTGAAGCGAAATTCTTCAGAGGACGGAGCTATTTTGAACTTTGGAAACGCTTTGACCGCCTTTATCTGAACGTCACTCCAACCACTGTCGATAATCTGAAACGGGAGTATAAACCGGCTTCTCATGAAGAACTGATGACACTGATGACGACTGATTTGGACGATGCAATGAAAGGTCTGGACTGGTCGCTTCCTCAAAATAACGGAAATGTATTGTATGGACGGGTAACGAAAGCGACTGCCAAACATGTCCGTGCACAGGTTGCCATGTGGGAATCGGATTGGGATACAGCCATTGAGGAATGTGAAGACATCTTTAAACAGGAGGGCATCTACTCGATGGAAAAGAAAGCCGAGAATGTATTTAATAGCGCAGATTTGAAATCCCCGGAAGTGTTGTGGAGTTTCCAATATTCACAAAACTTGGGTGGAGGAGGTTCCGGAACTCCGGTTGCCGGACATCGTATCTCTATTCAGACTACTACCCGAATCAATAAAATTGCAGGTTGTATCAATACGGCCGATCAGGGTGGATATGGTTGGGGACGTATTTATCCGAATACCTATTTATTGAGTTTGTATGATCAGGCTAAAGATACACGATACAATGAATTGTTTGTACACCGTTTCAAATACAATGATCCTACTTCTCCTAAATATGGCGAATTGATTCCCCTTGCGAAAAGTTCCAGTTATTGTGAGACGTTGCATTTCATGTCGAAAAAATACTTTGATCAGTGGACTATGGCCGATAATCCGGACCGGACAACGGGATTCAAGGATTTGATTGTCTATCGACTGGCTGAAACTTACTTAATGGCGGCAGAAGCGTATATGCGCCGTGACGGAGGAATGAGCACGGATGCTCTGCGCTGTTACAATAAAACATGGGAACGTGCCGGGAATGATAAATTTGCGGGACCTCTAACGCAAGATATTCTTTTGGATGAATATGCCCGTGAACTGAACTTCGAGGGAGTCCGCTGGCCTTTATTGAAACGTTTGGGGCTTTTGGGTGAAAGGGTGAAAGCGCATTATGGCGAGACAAAAGCTGAAAATCCTTATTTAGATAAAGATTATGCGGAATGTCGTACCAGTTTTGTAGTTGGAAAGCACGAATGTTGGCCTATCCCACAGGAGCAGATTGACTTGATGGGGAAAGAGAATTTTCCGCAGAATGAGAATTGGTATTAAGCGATTGATTATCTGTAAAACATGAATGAGTATGAAAAAAATAATATATCTGTTATTGATTTTAAATCTGGGGCTGCTTTCCTGTGTCGATGATGCGTCGGTACGTGTGATGCCTGAATTTAATTGTAAAGATACAAAAGTAAACCTGGCAAAAGCGGCGGGTTCTTCCGTCACATCGCTATTATATACTAATGTCGGTCAGGTTGTTGCTCAATATCAAGCGGAGTGGCTTTCTGTAGATGTAAACGCTAAAAGTGTAATATACACTGCCTTGACGCAGAATGACGGTGAGGATGCAAGGAGTACTGTCGTGAAACTGACTTGCGGTTCATATACAGTGGAAGTGACGGTTACACAGGATTCCAAAGAACCGGACCTTTCTTTGAAGGTAGGACAAAGTGTAGATGATGGTATCGGTATGATTTTCTGGGTGGATCCTTCGGACAAGATGGTAGGAAAAGCTGTATCTGTAAAACGTCAGGGAGGAAATCCTTTTGAGGCTTCTGTGATGTCTCATAATGCGCTTTCTACAGTGAATGGATATGCCAACACGGCTTTGTTTACTGCTCCTGCTGCAAATGATGCAGTGGCATACTGTCAGTCGTTGGGTGAGGGATGGTATCTGCCTGCACGTGATGAGTTATGGGAGTTGTTTGATGTTTACAACGGTATTGGACATGCTGATCCGGATTTTGCTTCGGTTGTACCTGATAAGTTGACGGAAGTAGAGAAAGCGGCACGTGCGGCATTTGATAAGATGTTGACCGATTTACAGGGTGATGTGATAAACGAGGCTGCCGGTTCGGGCAATGGGGAAAGCTATTGGTCGAGTACGGAAAATGCAGCAGGGGATAAGGCTTATTGGGTACGTTTCGGAAAGTCTGGTGCTGATGCAGGAAATAAAACAGCTACCAACCGTTTTGTGAGATGTATGCGCACAGTTGGTGATTATACTTATCCTGAAGAGCCGGCAACTCTGACGGTGGCTCCCAATCCTGTGACATTGGAAGGTGCTAACGAAGCGGAAGCAAATGTTACGTTGACATCCAATAAGAGTGTATTCAGCGTAGTGTTGGCAGATGATTCCTGGCTTTCATATACTATTTCAGGCACAACAGTTACGTTCAAGGCAAAATCAAAAAATACCACTGGTAATATTCGTACGACAATTGCTACAATAACAGCCGGTACTGGCGCAGCCGCAAAAGCAGTGGAGGTAACGGTGAATCAAAATGTAGCTGCCGAGGGAGACGCTTCCCTCGAATTGAGTACCAATACGGTGACTATTACGCCTGATGCGGTAGCAAAATCAGAGGTAATCACAATGATTTCTGATGAGACGGAATTTGCAATAAATATCACTGATGAATCTTGGGTGAAAGCGTATGTTGATGTAACAAATAAAACTCTTTATTTTTGGACATTATCTCCCAATCTGAATAGTTCTAACCGGGTAACGACTGCTACGGTAACAGCCGGAAGCGGAGCGAATGCACCTAAACAAGAGGTTACGATTACACAGAGAGGACTTTTAAGTTCCGAGTTTGCGGTGGGACAGGTAATTGCGGATAATGGTTCGTTAAAAGGAGGCATTGTGTTCTGGGTAGATGGAACTAATCGTGGTAAGGCTAAGATTATGTCGTTGGACAGAGAGAATTTGGCATGGTCTACAGCAGGCACTCCGGCTTCTACCGGAGTGGATTTATCCGGAGATGATGGATATACTAATACTATGGCGTTGGCTGCATTACCAAATGCATCGGAAATGCCTGCCATTAAGTTCTGTATGGACAAGGGGACAGGTTGGTATTGGTCGGGGAGAAAAGACTTGGAACAAATGTTTGAAACATATAATGGGACCACTGTAGCAAATGCAACAAATGATAATCCGAATGCGATTACTGATTTTGAAAAAGCCAATCGTGCAGCATGGGATCGGGTTGTCAGCAATGCGGGAGGAACTATTATGAATGAGGCTGCGTCATCTTCTACAGGAGATACATATTGGGCTTGTCGTGAGGCTTCGAATGGTGTGAATGGATTTTATGTACGTTTTGGAAAGCCTATATCTTGGAGCAGTGCAACCTCTAAAAAGAGTTCTTTAAGATATATTCGTGCAGTTCGTTCAATCTCGAAATAATGGTATTAGGTATGTATAAGGTATATAGAAAAATAATCTTAGCCTGCTTGTTATTGATTGTTGCCGGCACGGTCTGCGGTCAGCGTGTGACGCAAACGATCAACGATGGCTGGAAGTTCTCCCTCTTTGAGGGAGAAGCGTTCGCTGCTGACTTTGATGTGTCCGGTTGGACTGACGTTTCCATTCCTCATACTTGGAATGCAAAAGATGCAGAAGATGAAATCCCCGGTTATTTCCGGGGAAAAGGCTGGTACAGGAAAGCCGTGACAGTGGAGGAACTGATTGTCGGTCAAAGAGTTTATCTTTGTTTTGAAGGGGCCAATCAGGAGACAAATGTATTTGTGAATGGAAAGTTGGTAGGGAATCATAAAGGTGGTTATTCTGCTTTTACGTTTGATGTGACTGACTATGTTCATACCGGACGCAATCTGGTAGCAGTGAGTGTTGACAACTCTTATAATCCGGATATTGCTCCTCTTTCGGCAGACTTTACTTTCTTCGGCGGACTTTATCGGGATGTTTATCTGGTGTATACTTCGCCCGTGCAACTGTCTACCACCCATTATGCTTCCAGTGGAGTATATCTCAAAACTGTTGGAATAACAGACGCTCAAGCGGAAGTGTGTGCAAAAACATTCTTGTCCAATGCTTTGAAAAGTAATCAGGCATTGATTCTTGAAACGGAGATTTTGGATGCAGACGGTAATAGAGTGGCACTTTCCGCAAAGAAAGTGAATGTGAAGGCAGGAGAGAAGAATGTAGCCTTTGAAGCGTTGATGACTATTGCGCAACCCAAACGGTGGGATGTTGATTCTCCTTATTTATATAAGGTGTATAGCCGTTTGAAGAATAAAAAGGGAGAAGTTCTCGATTGCGTTGTTAATCCGCTGGGAATCCGTGAATATCATTTTGATGCGGAGAAAGGTTTTTTCCTGAACGGGAAATATCGGAAATTGATTGGTACCAGCCGGCATCAGGATTACAAAGGAATGGGGAATGCCTTGCGGGATGAAATGCATATCCGGGATATACAGTTGAGTAAGGATATGGGAAGTAATTTCCTGCGAGTGGCTCATTATCCGCAAGATCCGGTTGTGATGCAGATGTGTGATAAGTTGGGGCTGTTGACTTCGGTTGAAATTCCGATTGTAAATGCCATTACTCAAAGTAGGGCGTTTATGGACAACTGTGTGGAACAGGCTACGGAAATGGTTTATCAGAACTATAATTATCCGTCTGTCATCATTTGGGCTTACATGAATGAAGTGCTTTTGCGTCCTCCCTTTAATCCTGACAACAAGAAAGAACGGGCGGAATATATGAAGTCTCTTCATCAAATAGCTTCGGCTGTTGAGGCGCAGATCAGAAGTCTGGACTCGGAACGCTATACCATGTTGCCTTGTCATTCTGCTTCCCAAATCTATCAGGAAGCAGGGATTACTGATTGCCGATGTTATTGGGATTTAATCTTTATAATGGATGGTATGGTGGTAATTTGGACGGATTTGAAGAGAAACTGGAAGAACTTCACAAGGAGTTTCCTCATAAACCGTTGCTTATTACCGAATATGGGGCGGATGTAGATACTCGTATTCATTCTTTTTCGCCTGTGCGGTTTGATTTTAGTTGTGAGTTTGGCTCTGTCTATCATGAACATTATTTGCCTGAAATTCTAAAGAGGGATTATATCGTGGGGGCTATGGTCTGGAATTTGAATGATTTTTATTCCGAAGCCAGAAGAAATGCCATGCCTCACGTGAACAATAAAGGGTTGGTAAGTACGGATAGAGAACGTAAGGACGGATATTATCTTTATCAGGCTTATCTGAAAGAGTTACCTGTTCTGCATATTGCTTCTAAATCTTGGAAGAATAGGGCAGGAGCCAGTCGGGATGGAAAGAGTTGTACACAACTCTTGAAAGTTTATACTAACGCGGATAAGGTGGAGGTCTTTTTGAATGGAAAAAGTTTGGGAGTATATCCGGTAGCAGATAAGGTGGTTTCCGTGGACATTCCTTTTGTAAACGGAAAGAATGTGGTGGATGCTGTGATTGAAAAGGAGGGACGTGAATATCGTGACCAGTATGTTTGTGATTTTAAATGTGTCAATGTGAAGAATGGCTTTACGGAAATCAATGTACTACTGGGTGCTCGACGCTATTTTGAGGACCGGATAGCAGAGATGTGCTGGATACCCGAACAGGCTTATGCAGAAGGTTCATGGGGATATATTGGTGGGGAAGTGGCTCCGAACAAAACTCGTTACGGTTCTTTGCCGGCCAGCGATACAGATATACTGGGGACGGATCAGGATCCTGTCTTCCAGACACAGCGAGTAGGCATTGAAGCTTTTAAGGCAGATGTACCGGATGGTGTTTATGCTGTATATTTGTATTGGACAGAACTTACTTCTGAAAATAAAAGAGAGGCTTTGGTGTATAATTTAGGAAATGATGTAGTGAGGGAGGACTATATTAACCGGGTATTTTCTGTGGATATAAATGGAGTATCTGTTGCCAAACAAATGAATATTGCAGAAGAATACGGTTCCGAACGTGCGGTTATTAAGAAATATATTGTTCCGGTTTCACAAGGAAAGGGGCTTGTCGTTCGTTTTGGAGCGGTGGAATCTGTGCCTATTTTAAATGCAATACGAATCGTAAAAGAATATTAGATGATGAAAAATAGTATAGTTATATTGTTTTTACTGCTGTTATCCCAGTTTGGTTATGCGCAGGGAAGCACATTTAAGGTCACTGCCCGTCCGTGGGTGAAAGGACAGAAAAATCTGCCTTGGAAAGAGTATGATACTCGTACTATTGCTCAATTGGATGGGTTCAAACCTACTGGTAAAGTACGTGTGAATAAGTATGGAAGTGATTTGGATGCTCCCAGGCATCGGGCTACAGGATTTTTCAGGGTAGAACGTACCGGAGATCGATGGTGGATGATTGATCCCGATGGGTATCGGCATTTGCAGAAAGTGGTGGTAGGAGTACGTTTAGGTACTTCCGAACGCAATAAACAAGCAATGCTGGACAAATTCGGTACGGAAGAAAAATGGATCGAAGGAACGGCACGGATGATTCATTCGCTGGGCTTTTCCGGGGCCGGCTCCTGGAGTAATGAGGAAGCTATTGCCTCTTACAATGCCTCTCATAAGGAGGTACTGACTCGCTCAATCATTCTGAACCTGATGAGTGGATATGGGAAGAAACGAGGAGGAACTTATCAGTTACCTGGTAATACGGGATATCCTAATCAGTGTATTTTTGTTTTTGACCCGGAGTTCGAAACCTATTGCGATGAGATGGCACAAAAACTGGTCGCAAATAAAACGGATAAAAATATCATCGGCTATTTTTCGGATAATGAACTGCCGTTCGGGCCGAAGAATCTGGAGGGGTATCTGACTTTGAAGAATCCCAATGATCCGGGAAGATTGTATGCAGAATCCTGGTTGAAACAGCAGGGTATTACTTTGCAGCAAATTACGGACGAACATCGGGAAGAGTTTGCGGGGGTAGTAGCGGAACGATACTATAAAGTGGTGTCGGAAGCGATTCGGAAATATGATCCCAATCACCTTTATTTAGGTAGTCGTCTACATGGAAAACCTAAGTTTATCCGCCAGATTGTGGAAGCGGCAGGCAGGTATTGTGATGTCGTTGCTATTAACTACTATGGTGCATGGACACCGAGTGAGAAGACCATGAAGCATTGGGGCGAATGGGCTCAAAAACCTTTCATCATCACGGAATTTTATACGAAAGGAATGGATTCAGGGCTGGCAAACACAACAGGGGCAGGTTTCACCGTTCAAACCCAGCAGGAACGTGGATATGCCTACCAGCATTTTGTTTTGGGATTATTGGAAAGTGGGAATTGTGTCGGATGGCATTGGTTCCGTTATCAGGATAATGATCCGACAGCAAAAGGGGTAGATCCTTCGAATCTGGACTCTAACAAAGGGCTGGTAGATAATGAATACAATCTTTATAAACCGTTGGCTGATGCTATGAAAGAATTGAATATCAACGCTTATCGTTTGGCTGACTGGTTCGATCAACAATCAACTAATAATAAATAAAATACATACCATGAAAAAACTATTTATATTGGGAACTTTTCTGTTTATAAGTTCTATTCCTATGGTGTCTTGTACGGATGATGATGATAAAGATCCTAATTTTATGCCTCCTGACATAGTGATGGGAGGGGGAGATGTAGAATCGGAATATCCGGAAGATTTGCCTGCTCCCGGAGCTTCTGTGATGTATACTCCGTCATTAAATGCCAATATGTATCGCCCTATCAATGTTAAGTATTCCAGTGCTTATCCGCCTATATCTAGTTGGAAAACAGAGAATACACGTATTATTGCGTATATGGACGGGTATAAGCCGGCTATTAAAACGTTGAAAGCGTATCAGGAGTCGGTTAATAAATACGGAAGTTCGACTACGCTTCCGAAACAGGCGGCTACGGGAAGATTTTATACGAAGAAAATAGACGGACGTTGGTGGTTGGTTGATCCGGAAGGTTGTCTGCATCTGGAACGTAGTGCGACTTCTTTGCGTAAGGGAACTTCCAGTCGTAATAAAACGGCCTGGAATAGCAGGTTTGGAACTGATGAGAAATGGTTATCTACTACTCAACGTGAATTGAGTGAGATCGGCTTTCACGGTACAGGTGCCTTCTGTACAGGAACTTATTCACTGATTCAGACTCATAATGCTTCCAATCCGAGCAGTCCGTTAACTTTGGCGCCTTCATTTGCTTTTTTAAGTCAGTTCAAGAGTGCGAAGTCTTATAATTACCCTGGAGGAAGCGATGATAACGCAGCAGGTCTTGTGTTTTATAATGGATGGAGTGAATGGTGTGAATCATATTTGGCAGGTAGTGCTTTCGCAGATTATTTGCGTGATCCTAATGTGTTAGGTTTCTTTTCGGATAATGAGATAAACTTCTCTTCAAACAGTTCCCGGATTTTAGATCGTTTTCTGGCTATCAGTAACTCAAGTGATCCGGCTTATGTTGCGGCGAAAGCTTTTATGGATTCTAAAGGTATGCAAAGTGTGACGGATGACTTGAATAATGAGTTTGCCGGGATTGTAGCAGAGAAATATTATAAAGCAGTGAAAGAGGCAGTGAAGAAAGTAGATGATAAGTTGCTTTATCTGGGAACAAGATTACATGGAACTCCTAAATATATGGAAGGAGTAGTGAGAGCTGCCGGAAAATATTGTGATGTTATTTCTATCAACTATTATAGTCGTTGGAGTCCTGAACTGACAACAGCGATTGCTGATTGGGCTAATTGGGCGGACAAACCGTTTCTTGTAAGTGAGTTTTATACGAAAGGGGTGGAGGACTCTGATCTGAATAACCAGTCGGGAGCCGGATATTCTGTTCCTACACAAAACGAGAGAGCTTATGCTTATCAGCATTTTACATTAGGATTGCTTGAAGCTAAGAATTGTGTTGGCTGGCATTGGTTCAAATACCAGGATGATGATGGTACGGACAATTCGTCGAAACCTGCTAATAAAGGTCTTTATGATAATTCTTATCAACTCTTTCCTTATCTATCTTTCTTTGCCCGCGAATTGAATTTTAATGCGTATGATTTGATTCAGTATTTTGATAAATAGGTGTTTGTTTCTATATAATATTTGAGAGGAAAAACAAAGTGCGAATTTTACAGGATTAGTTTTGGTTAAAGCTATACTGCAAAATTCGCACTTCTTATTTTTTAATGAATAATCAATGTCTTATCAGATCAGAGTATCATCTGATAGACAAATGAATATCGGTAGTGAAAAATTAGTTATGTACTAACGTACCTATCTCTTCTCCACTGATAACCTTCTTTAAGTTGCCTACTGTGTCCATATCAAATACGACGATTGGCAGATTGTTTTCTTTACACATACAAGTCGCTGTCAAATCCATGACTTTCAAACCACGTTTCAGTACTTCATCGTATGTAATATCGTCGAATTTGGTAGCGGTAGGATCTTTCTCGGGGTCAGCTGTGTAAATACCATCTACACGAGTACCTTTCAGCATAACGTCTGCTTCGATTTCTATGCCTCTAAGTGAAGAACCGGTGTCAGTAGTAAAGAAAGGATTTCCCGTTCCAGCGGACATAATGACTACTTCGCCGTTCTCCATACATTCGATAGCTTTCCATTTACTGTAGAATTCACCGATAGGTCCATCCGGACTGCTGTCAACACACGTGCCTTTACACCGGTAGCCACAAGAGCAGAACTTAGAGCGAGACTGTTGATTACAGTAGCCAACATTCCCATTTGGTCTCCTTTCACGCGGTCGAAACCTTTATTGGCTCCGCTTAGTCCGCGAAATATATTGCCTCCTCCGATAACGATACCGATCTGTACCCCTTGTTCGTGGATTTCTTTGATTTGTTCAGCATATTCTGCCAGTCTTTTTTCATCAATGCCATATTGCTTTTCGCCCATTAAGCTCTCTCCACTAAGCTTTAGTAAGATTCTTTTATACTTTGCCATACCTTTTGCTTTTTATTGTTTGCCGCAAATATAGAGATAATTTATCGGATAGCCTCACCGGGATACGATTACTTTTTTCATTATTTGTCTTCCCAAAGGGGTTTGTATAATTCCCCGCAATGAAAGATAAACGAGAAAAGCCAGCCACAGGGCATGATTTCCTAAAAGGGGATGGAAAGCGTAATAGACTCCAAAGAAGCTGGCAGAGGCAACTAACATGGAGTAAAGCATTTGTCGGGTAGCAGTGGCACCGATGAAAATGCCATCCCATAAGAAAGCGGAGAAACCGGCTAACGGAATAATGAGTGCCCAGTAAAAATAAGTGTCTGAAGCGCTGATTACTGAAGTGTCATTGGTTAGTAATCCTAGGAATTCTTTTCCGCCAGCTGCATAGAGAATTGTGAATACCAGTGAAAGACCGAACCCCCAATAGAAAAGGTGATGTACTGTGTTACGTAAGCCTGTTTGGTTTTTGGCACCAATGTAACGGCCGGCCAGTGCTTCACCGGCATAAGCGAATCCGTCCATAATGTACGAAAACAAGGTAAATAATTGCATGAGCAAGGTGTTCACGGCTAATACGATTTCTCCTTGGGCGGCTCCTGCAGAGGTAAAAAACATAGTGACTATAACAAGGCAGAGGGTGCGGAAGAATATGTCCCGGTTGACTTGAAAGAAACGGTACATGGCTTGTTTCTGTATGATTTCTTTCCATACGATTCGTTTTTTAAGCGCACTATAGTAACGCATGTATAGCAGAATAGCCATGAAGAAACCTGCATATTGGGCAATTAAAGTCCCTGTTGCCACTCCTGCCACTTTCATGTCCAATAAGTAGACAAAACATAGACTGGCTACAATGTTGACAATATTTTGAGTAATAGCGATATGCATGGGAAAACGTGAATTCTGCATCCCGATAAACCAGCCGGCGAATCCATAAAGCCCTAATGTGGCTGGGCTCCCCAGATACAGATATAGAAATAGGTTGTTGCCAATTGCTTGACCTCCGGTGTGGTTTGTATCAGTGTAAATGCCAGTTTCAGAATAGGGTATTGGAGTATCAACAGGCAAAGTGCTATAAATAATCCTACTCCAACAGAACGTAGCAGTAACCGGGTGATTTCGTTTAAATCATGTTGACCGTACGCTTGTGAAGTCATTCCGCTTGTTCCCATGCGTAGGAATCCAAAAATCCAGTAGATAATGTTGAATAACATTCCCCCTACTGCAATGGCTCCAATGTACGCCGGAGAACCGAGATGTCCTACGATCGTGACATCGATAAGTCCCAGTAGCGGAACGGTAATATTCGATATAATCGATGGGATGGCTATCTGTAATATTCGTCTGTTTACGGAGGATTTTTTTTTATCTGTCATTGTATAAAAACACTTTTATCAATTTGATTGTTCTTTTCGCGAACAAAGGTACATTTTTTATTTTTTTATTGTATCTTTGTGTGTCACGAACTAAATAGCAATCAGATGGATTATGAGGACCTTAACTATTTTTCTTATCTCTTTATTTTCATTGCCGCTGGTGCTGAATGCGCAGTCGGTTGATGAGATGTTACAAAAAGTGTCTGCTGCCATTGAGGCAGGGCAGAATGGGCAGGCTGTGAGCTATTTCCGGCAGACTATCGCTCTGAATATAGACCGTACGGAAATGTATTATTGGACGAATGTAGACAAGAACAGTGAAATTAGCTCCAAACTGGCTACAGAATTAGCGCTTGCCTATAAAAAGAATCGGAATTACGATAAAGCCTATTTATTTTACAAGGAATTACTGCAAAAGACTCCTAATAATGTAGATTGTTTGGAAGCTTGCGCAGAAATGCAGGTATGTCGTGGGCAGGAGAAAGATGCTTTGCGTATGTACGAAAAAATATTGCAACTTGAGGCGGATAATCTGGCGGCTAATATCTTTTTAGGAAACTATTATTATTTGACAGCAGAACAGGAGAAGAAAAAGTTGGAGATGGATTATAAAAAACTTTCTTCTCCCACTAAAATGCAGTATGCCCGCTACCGGGATGGATTATCGAAGTTGTTCACTACCCGGTATGAGAAAGCGCGTAACTCTTTGCAGAAAGTGATTCTGCGTTTTCCATCAACAGAAGCTCAAAAGACATTGGATAAGATATTGAGGATAGAAAAAGAGGTGAATCGCTAAGCGGTTCACCTCTTTTCAATTATATTCAATTTGTTATTTTATAGTTCGTATTGGTAAATCCAAAGGCCCTTCATTAAGCGCTCGGGTATCAATGTCTCCTTTCTTCGGTCCGGGTATCAGAGGACTATAGGATAAGACATGTCTGATACGTTCACGTTGATTTTGAGTGAATTGGTTTGAATAACTAATAGCATAATCCATGATATTATAAGAGATAAACTCTATACCATCACATCCTGTTCGTTTTACCAAATTTTTAAATGTGTATTTTTCTCTCTCATTCTCATATATGTAATCACATTTGCTATCATACTCTTGTTTATTATAGCTTTTGGTATCTTTGCAATAATCCGTATCTTCACACGTGCCATTATCGGTTTCGGCAAAGACATGATGTAGTCCCAGGTAATGTCCTAATTCATGAGCTAGCGTGACAGCAATGTCTGCTGTACTATATTCTGTTGGAGTAGACTCTTCATTAATATATAGGCTATTAATGGAGACAGATAGTGGGAATTGTAAATTTGCTAATGTTAGATGAGAGTAGTCTGTTTCACCAAGCCCTTCTAAATAATGCTTGCCTGTAGTAGAAAAAGGAATATGAGAGATACCTAATGTTACTGAATTTGAATTCGGTTCAGTTGTAAAATTATAACCATAATGTTGATATATGAGTTTGGATCCCATAAGTATTTTACATATTTTCCCGAATTATCCTTCATAAAAGCTTCACAATCGATAGGGTATGACTCTGGCCATTGGATATATTCTACGCCAGGATTGGGTAATGTTTCTCCATTTTTATCTGTTGTTGCCAATGTAAAAGTAAGATTCATGTCTACACTGTTATTCTTGCTTTTATACAGACTGTTCACTTTGTCTAGTATATGGGATAAACGGCTTGAATTTACTTTTTGTAGAGAATTCTCATCTTCTTTATACAATACATGAAAGATTACAGGGAGTTCATAATGGTATTCTTCAGCCGTATTGGTAGAGCCATTTTGAATGATTTGAACAGTTTTGCTAACCTTATGACTTATGATAGTGACAGTTGCTGTTCTGGATTTGGATTCCAGATTTGCATTAATAGATAAGATTAACTTTCCATCGTTTTCTCCTTTTTGTGTATTGGGAATGCACCATTGTTTATTACTTGTAACAGTCCATGAGGAACTACAAGTAATATCTATCGTTAATGATTCACCGCTTGCGCTGATGTTATCAAACTTCGATTCTGATATATGCAATGTTGCAGAATCTGAATCATCGCATCCTATTAATATCCATAACAATGGAAGGAGGAAAATTAATTTTGTTTTCATAAATGAAAGAGTTTTATATAAAAACGCACGTTTCAAAGATAATGTTTTGATCTGGAATAGAATAGCTTATTTCAGTAAATATTCTACTTCCTTAAACATATACCCTCTTTTAATCAGCTTCTCATCTTCTAATATCAACTTTCCTTCAGGTTCTACACAAACGATTCGTGCAAGAAATTCTCCATTGGCATCTTTATATCGATGCATCCCTTCCCTTCTGAAAAGAGATTTTTCATATTGACAGGCTATTGATGTCGTATCGCCTTTTTTGAGCAAGCTATAATAAGATTGGATACGCAGCATGATATTTTTCAGTATTTCAAATAGATCATGCTCTTCTTCTGTGATTTGTAGCAGTGAAACGGGGTTAGGAGCAGAACTGTGAAATATCTCTTGATTAATATTGATTCCGATTCCTATAATGCTCTGACTGATATTCCGCCCCATCAGATCGTTTTCTATCAACATCCCACATATTTTTTTTTCTTTCCAATAAATATCATTCGGCCATTTGATAGAAATGTCGGTGGTATAGGTATCCAATTCTTCTTTAATAGCTAAAGATATAATCTGTGAAATAAGAAACTGACGTCGTGCTTCCAAAAACTCGGGGAAGATAACGGTGCTGAAAAGAAGATTCTTGCCAGGAGCTGATTCCCACGAATTTCCACGCTGTCCCCGACCGGAAGTCTGAAAATCGGCGACAACGACAGTTAATTCCTCCACCTTCTGTTCAGAACAGAGAGATTGCAGATAATTGTTGGTCGAGTTCGTCTCGTTGATATGAATCAATGGAACCGGGAATGTATCAGGGGAGGGCATCATATTCTGCGCGTAACTTTTTAGTAAATTTTTTGATTACCTCATCATAAGAGTGGTCAATAAGCTCTTTCATCAATTTATCATCTACGTCACTGTCAAAGCGGACACTATTCCAGTACTTTTTATTAAAATGATAAGCCCCTTCAATTCCCGAATAATGTTCACGCAATTCGATTGCTTTTTCCGGATCACATTTTAGTGCGATGTGATTAGCTTCTTCCAGGTCAATGAGAGCAAACATCTTGTTCATTACCTTTACAACCAGTGATACATCATCGAAAGGAAAAGATTCGGTGACTCCTTTCTTGTTCAAGCAGTATTCTCTGACAGTTTCTACATTCATAATGAATTAATAATTATAGTATGTTTTCATAATTGGTTATATCATAAATTAAAGCGCAGATTGCACGAATTTCACGGCTTTTATAATGATGAATATCTAAATCCACAGCTTTCTTTAATATAAAGGAGGATAAAACGCTTCCTCTATGTGTTCAACCTTGAAATTCCCGTCGTTGCCTACTACAGTGATGATATCGAAGCGTACAGGAGTGTCAATCTGAAACAATCTGATATAGGCATCTGCTGCACGTACTGTACGTTTTATTTTGGGTAAATCTACAGCATCTTCCGGGGCTGCAAACAGAGTGTCACTGCGCGTCTTCACTTCTACTACAATTAGTTCATTGTCTTTTGCAGCTACAATGTCCAGTTCGAAATGTCCTCTTCTCCAATTCCGGTCACGAATAAGATAACCTTTCTGCTCAAGATAAGCTACGGCGGCATTTTCTCCGGATTTTCCTAAATCATTATGTTCAGCCATCTTTTTTTGCAAATTTACTGCTTTTATTCTTTGTTTTTACAGAAGTAAAAGTAATTTTGCAGAAGATATGAGAAAAAGGAGTAAGAAGTGCCTGAAAATGCATGTCGAATGTACCAAAAGGGAACGACGGATGAGCATTTTATTGAGCGACGAAGAACAGCTGATTGTAGATCGTTATCTTGAGAAATATAAGATAACGAACAAGTCACGTTGGCTTCGTGAAACAATTCTCATGTTTATCCATAAGAATATGGAAGAAGATTATCCCACCCTTTTTGGTGAACATGATATGAGACGATAGTTGAAAATTAAAAATTAAAGAGGGGAATGCTGGACGATATTTACTTCATGAAACAAGCCTTGATAGAGGCAGGTAAGGCTGCCGAGCGAGGAGAAGTTCCCGTTGGAGCTGTCGTGGTTTGTAAAGAGCGGATTATTGCGCGTGCCTATAATCTCACAGAAACATTGAATGATGTAACGGCTCATGCTGAGATGCAGGCTATTACAGCTGCTGCCAACGTGCTTGGTGGTAAGTATTTGAACGAATGTACCTGTATGTCACCGTTGAGCCTTGCGTGATGTGCGCAGGGGCTATTGCTTGGGCACAAACAAGCAAGCTTGTGTTTGGTGCCGAAGATGAAAAACGCGGCTATCAGAAATATGCCGGTTCGGCTCTACATCCTAAAACAGTGGTTGTAAAAGGGATAATGGCTGACGAATGCGCTGCACTAATGAAAGAGTTTTTTGCAGCGAAACGGAAATGAAAGCAGTGTAATGGCTATTTGATTTCCTCAAAATCTACATATTCGCCATCATCCTGGGTGAATATTTTTTTATGTCTTTTCTCCGGAACATTCTCGGAATATATTTCTTCTTCATCATCATTTGAACGGCGATTCGTTTGGTTATAGCTTTGTTGGCTTGTACGTCCTGATTCCGTCTGTTTCGGGCGGGATGAAGAAGAACTACGTCCTAATCCGAAAATCGTTCTTAATATGAAGCCGACAATAGAAAGGCCAAATACGAAAATGGCAATGATAAAAATGAGTATGAATAAAAGTATATGCATCGGACTATGATTTTTATGTTGTTACTTTGATAAAACTCATAGTACAACAAACGTGCCAAGAGATTGTTTATTTACTTTTTCTTGTAAAAAGTGAAAGTAAAATATACCATACAATAATGGCGGCAAAACTGCTAATTCCAAGAAGTAGAAGAAGAGGAATGCAGATAATCAGGAATATAAAACTGATTTTGTTGTCATTCCATGACAGGTTTTTAAATTTCAAAGAAAACATCGGTATTTCTGATACCAGTAGTCCGGAAAACAGACAGACAAGTATAAGAAGGTAGACAGGATGGCAGTTGTCTGATATCAGGAAGTCATGTGCCCCTGCCACTAATGAGCCCCAAAACAGAGCATTGGCTGGTACTGGGAGTCCGACAAAAGAGCTGGTCTGCCGTGTGTCATTGTTGAATTTAGCCAGGCGCAAGGCAGAAAAAACAGAAATCAAGAATGCCAAATAGGTAGATAAGGAGCGATGAACTCCATATTTGCCGGATAGTACATTTCTTTGAACAAGGAGAATACGATCAGTGAGGGAGCAACTCCGAAGCTGACATCATCTGCCAATGAATCCAGGTCTTTTCCGATAATGGAATGTGCATTAAGTGCACGAGCCAACAATCCGTCAAAGAAATCAAAAATAGAACTTAAAGCGATGAAAAGTAGAGCCAGTTCATATTTTGCTTCAAAAGCCATGACGCAAGCAATACAACCGGAGAAAAGGTTCAGGCAGGTTACGGTATTCGGAATACTATTTTTAATAACGTTTGTCATTGTGACAGAATTATTTAAGTTTGGCGATAACCGTTTGGTTACCGGTCGTTAATTGTCCCATTTTGACACAAATCTCCGTGCCAATGGGTAAATACACATCCACGCGGGAACCGAATTTGATAAATCCCATGTGTTCGTCAATATAACATTCTTCTCCTACTTCAGCGTAGGTGACAATACGGCGTGCCACTGCTCCGGCGATTTGCCGGGTGAGTATTTCCACTCCTTCCGGAGTTTCGATCACTACCGTAGAACGTTCGTTTTCTGTGCTGGCTTTCGGCAGCCATGCTTTCATAAAATTGCCATTATGATGCGCTACCTTTTTAATAGTACCATCTACCGGATACCAGTTGGCATGTACATTCACGATGCTCATAAAAATAGATACCATTAAGCGGCGGTCATGGAAATATTCGTTTTCATCCACTTCTTCGATGACGACGATTTTTCCATCGGCGGGTGCTACGACAATCTTTTCAGTGTCCTGCCCGAAGAGACGGATCGGACATCGAAAGAAATTCACCATCAGCAGATAGACTGCTATACTCGCTACTGCTACCACATAAAAAGGTATTTTGCAATCGATTCCCCAATAAAGAGCTGCATTAATCAATAGCAATAGCAAAAAGCTTGCCCATAATATATGTGTTCCTTCGCGGTGAATACGTATTTTCTTCAATTTCTTTAGTCGGCCCATGAATGCTGTTTAATGATATTGTCTGCAAAAATATACTTAATTTAAAAAATCAGCAAGTAAATGGGCATAGAAATGCGAATGTTGATAACTTTTTGAGGATTATTTTTGTTTATAACCCAAGAGGTAGTAATTTTATGCCTTCAAATTAACTACTTATCATTATGCAGGATTTCGTTCATTTACATGTCCATACTCAATATTCTCTGTTGGATGGTCAGGCTAGTGTAGCTCGTCTGGTCGATAAAGCCATGCAAAATGGGATGAAGGGTATTGCCGTGACCGATCATGGAAATATGTTCGGTATTAAGGAATTTACGAACTACGTTAATAAAAAGAACAGCGGTCCGAAAGGTGAAGTTAAAGACCTGAAGAAGCGAATTGCGGGAATTGAGGCCGGCACAATAGAGTGCGCGGATAAAGAAGCCGAGATTGCTACTTGCAAAGCTAAGATAGTGGAAGCGGAAAACAAGCTTTTCAAACCTGTCATCGGTTGTGAAATGTATGTTGCGCGCCGCACTATGGACTTAAAAGAAGGTAAGCCCGACCAAAGTGGTTATCACTTGATTGTATTGGCTAAGAATGAAAAAGGTTATCATAATCTTATTAAATTAGTATCGCACGCATGGACACGCGGATATTATATGCGCCCGCGTACTGATCGTAGCGAACTGGAAAAATATCACGAAGGACTTATTGTTTGTTCGGCCTGTCTTGGTGGTGAAGTGCCGAAGCGGATTACTGCCGGGCAATTTGCAGAAGCCGAAGAAGCCATACAATGGTATAAGAACCTGTTTGGGGATGATTATTATCTGGAGATGCAGCGTCATAAAGCGACTGTTCCCCGTGCCAATCACGAATGTTATCCGTTGCAGGTAAATGTGAACAAATATCTGATTGAATATGCTAAGAAGTTCAATGTCAAACTAATTTGTACGAATGATGTTCACTTTGTAGATGAAGAGAATGCGGAAGCGCACGACCGTTTGATCTGTTTGAGTACCGGTAAGGATTTGGATGATCCTAGCCGTATGCTTTATACCAAACAGGAATGGATGAAAACACGCGAAGAGATGAACGAACTCTTTGCCGACGTTCCCGAAGCGTTGAGCAATACGCTGGAGATTCTTGACAAGGTAGAATATTACTCCATCGACCATGCACCTATCATGCCTACTTTTGCTATTCCCGAAGATTTTGGGACGGAAGAAGGCTATCGGGCGAAGTTTACGGAAAAAGACCTGTTTGATGAGTTTACTCAAGATGAGCACGGTAATGTGGTATTGAGTGAAGAGGATGCAAAAGCAAAAATCAAACGCTTGGGTGGCTATGATAAACTCTATCGTATTAAACTTGAAGGAGATTACTTGGCGAAACTAGCTTTTGACGGAGCTAAGAGAATTTATGGTGAACCTCTGTCGGAAGAAGTCAAAGAGCGAATGAACTTCGAACTGTATATCATGAAAACGATGGGTTTCCCAGGATACTTCTTGATTGTACAGGACTTTATCAATGCGGCACGTAAGGAATTGGGTGTGTCGGTCGGTCCGGGACGTGGTTCGGCTGCCGGTTCGGCGGTGGCCTATTGTCTGGGAATTACGAAAATCGACCCTATCCAGTACGATTTGCTGTTTGAGCGTTTCTTGAATCCGGACCGTATCTCCTTGCCCGATATCGATGTGGACTTTGATGATGACGGGCGTGGAGAGGTACTTCGTTGGGTAACGAATAAATATGGTCAGGAAAAAGTAGCTCATATCATCACTTATGGTACAATGGCTACCAAGTTAGCTATCAAGGATGTTGCCCGTGTGCAAAAGTTGCCTCTATCGGAGTCTGACCGATTGGCTAAATTAGTGCCGGATAAGATTCCTGATAAGAAACTGAACTTGCGGAATGCGATTGAATATGTTCCCGAACTACAAGCTGCGGAAGCATCATCCGATCCGTTGGTACGGGATACGATCAAGTACGCTAAGATGCTCGAAGGTAACGTACGTGGTACAGGTGTACATGCTTGTGGTACGATTATCTGTCGTGATGATATTACCGATTGGGTACCTGTCAGCACTGCTGATGATAAGGAAACGGGCGAAAAAATGCTTGTTACCCAGTATGAAGGTTCGGTGATTGAAGATACCGGATTGATTAAGATGGACTTCCTTGGTCTGAAAACTTTGTCTATTATCAAAGAGGCCGTTGAAAATATCCGTTTAAGCCGTAATGTTGAAGTAGATGTCGATGCGATAGACATCTGCGATCCGGCTACTTATAAATTATATAGTGACGGACGGACGATTGGTACATTCCAGTTTGAATCTGCCGGCATGCAGAAGTACCTGCGCGAATTGCAGCCTTCTACATTCGAAGATTTGATTGCCATGAATGCCCTTTATCGTCCGGGGCCGATGGATTATATACCTGATTTTATCGACCGTAAACATGGGCGTAAGCCGATTGAGTATGATATTCCGGTAATGGAGAAATACTTGAAGGATACGTATGGTATTACGGTTTATCAGGAACAGGTGATGCTTCTGTCGCGCTTATTGGCGGACTTTACCCGCGGTGAGTCTGATGCACTCCGTAAAGCGATGGGTAAGAAGCTGCGTGACAAGCTGGACCACATGAAACCTAAATTTATTGAAGGTGGGCGTAAGAACGGACACGACCCGAAAGTTCTTGAAAAAATCTGGACCGACTGGGAAAAGTTTGCGTCATACGCTTTCAATAAATCACATGCTACTTGTTATTCGTGGGTAGCTTACCAAACCGCTTATCTAAAAGCTAATTATCCTCCTGAATATATGGCTGCTGTGATGAGCCGAAGCTTGTCGAACATTACCGATATTACGAAACTGATGGACGAATGTAAGGCAATGGGTATTCAGACGCTGGGGCCGGATGTAAACGAAAGTAACCTGAAGTTACAGTAAACCATGATGGTAATATCCGTTTTGGACTAGGGGCTGTCAAAGGTGTAGGTGAAGCTGCTGTCCATAGTATTATGGAGGAACGTAGTAAGAATGGTCCTTTCCTCGGTATATTCGATTTTGTGCAACGTGTCAACCTGAATGCCTGCAACAAGAAGAATATGGAGTGTCTGGCATTAGCCGGAGGGTTTGATAGTTTCCCGGAACTGAAGCGGGAGCAATACTTTGCTGTAAATTCTAAGGGTGAAGTATTTCTGGAAACATTGATGCGCTATGGTAACCGCTATCAGGCAGATAAGGCAGCTGCTTTCAACTCTTTGTTCGGTGGTGAAAACGTTATTGATGTTGCAACTCCTGAAATTCCTCAAGGTGTAGAACGTTGGAGTGATCTTGATCGCTTGAACCGCGAACGTGATTTGGTAGGTATTTATCTTTCCGCTCATCCGTTGGATGAATTCTCTATCGTGTTGGAACACGTCTGCAATACCCGTATGGCAGATTTGGAAGATAAAGCTGCACTTGTTGGTCGTGAAATAACGATGGGAGGAATCGTGACTAGTGTTCGTCGCGGGGTCAGCAAGAATGGAAATCCGTATGGTATCGCCAAGATTGAAGATTATTCCGGTTCTACCGAAATCCCATTTTGGGGAAATGACTGGGTGACTTATCAGGGATACCTCAACGAAGGAACTTTCTTATATATTAAGGCTCGTTGCCAAGCCAAACAATGGCGGCAGGATGAATTGGAAGTGAAAATCACCTCTATGGAGCTTCTTCCCGATGTGAAAGAAGAACTGGTGCAGAAGATCACGATTATCATTCCTCTGTCAGTCTTGAACTCGGCTTTGGTTACTGAACTTGCCACTTTGACTAAGGAACATCCGGGAAATACGGAACTGTATTTTAAAGTGACGGATGATGCCGATGTAAGTCACATGTCAATTGATTTGATTTCCCGTCCGATCAAGCTTTCAGTGGGGCGGGATTTAATAACATATTTAAAGGAACGTCCCGAACTGGGATTTCATATAAATTGATTATATTTGTGGCGAGAATAAGCTAACGAAATAACGTTTAATAATTAATACTTAAAAAAATGGCTTTAGAAATTACAGACAGCAACTATAAAGAGGTTCTTGCAGAAGGAAAACCGGTTGTTGTAGATTTTTGGGCTCCTTGGTGTGGCCCATGCAAGATGGTGGCTCCTATCATTGAAGAATTGGCTGCGGAGTTTGAAGGACAAGTAATCATCGGTAAGTGCGATGTAGACGAAAATGGTGATATGGCTGCTGAATATGGTATCCGTAATATTCCTACTGTATTGTTTTTCAAAAACGGTGAAATAGTAGACAAACAGGTAGGTGCAGTTGGCAAACCGGTATTCGCAGAAAAGGTGAAGAAGCTTTTATAGTCGATAATACTTAATACTTATCACTTAATACTTAAAAAAAATGGGACTGGAAGACGATTTTTTATTAGCAGATGCCGATGACGAAAAGACCATCGAGTTTATCAAAAACTATCTGCCTCAAGAACTGAAAGAGAAGTTCTCGGACGATGAATTGTATTATTTTCTCGATTTAATCGACGAGTATTACTCTGAAAGTGGCATTCTCGACGCTCAACCCGATGAAGACGGCTATGTCAACATCGATTTGGAAGAGGTTGTGGCTTACATTGTAAAAGAAGCCAAAAAGGATGAAATAGGGGAATACGATCCTGAAGAAGTCCTCTTTGTGGTTCAGGGAGAAATGGAATACGGAAACTCTCTGGGACAGGTGGACTAAACGACGTCCGGTCTCATTGCAGATAAAATTAAGATAAGGGGTGTGCTCTGTGAGTATACCCCTTTTTTTTTGCGGGATTTTTCTCAAACAGTTTTATGCTATGAGAAAAAGTTCTCACTATAATGAGAAAAAATACTCATTGCTATGAGAATTAATTCTCACTACAGTGAGAATAATCCCTTGCCTGAATAGTCTGAAACAGCGTATTCTGGTTATATTTCTTCCAATGCATAATACTGATAATCGCGAAGTATCGTCTGAAGAAATTTCTCTTGATTACCTCACGGGGAGTAACGGAAAGTAATTCCTGTACTTTTTTGGCAAGTGCCGTGATACGTCTTGCCCGGTCTTTTTCGCTGGATTCCAAAGTCCGGGTAATTACATTCACTTGTTCGAGAGATAAATCAGCCGACTGGGGATATACCGGATGATAATTTTGGGTCAGATAGTCGAATTCATCCAGGCTGACATGTATCTTACGATAGTTTTTCTCTTTAATTACCATAGTGCCGGCAGCTAGATCCCCTAATCGTTGGTTGTTCTTATTCAATAAAACGACCAGAAGTCCAAGGCCACTTGTGATGGGACCATCAATTGGGAAAAGAAGCCATCGTAACAGATAAGAGCCGATGCTTGGAGTAGAACCGTCTACTTTTACGACACGGATATTGATGAGTTTTTTGCCAAAGCTCTGTCCGTGATTGAACATCTCGCAAAGAAAAGAATAACCGAGAATCGGTAAATAAACGACGCACAGAAAAAAGAACAAACTGAATCCTGACGGTAAACTTAATTTAGACAAGAGCGTAATAGTGGACAAGATGTAAAGCCCGATCAGAAAATAATCGATGATTAAAGCCATCAGTCGTTCGCCGATACTGGCGGGCGTTTGGCTGATACGAACGAATTGTCCGGTTATTATCGTAGATTCTGCCATTTCAGGTTAAACATTTTTAGGATTCCGTTGCAAATATATCATAATTCTCTTATTTTTGCTTCCGGTTTCGGACAAAACTTATCCGAAATCTATTGAAAAGCATGAAAGAAGTAACGTTTATTCGTCGGAACATTGAAAAATGGAAGGAGACAGAGAAAGTTGTGGAGCGGGCGGCAAGTCTGTCCCCCGACCAACTAGCCGATGCGTATACGGACTTGACAGCTGACCTGGCATTTGCCCAAACACATTTCCCAACTTCCCGTATTACTATTTATCTGAATAATCTGGCTTCAGCGTTGCACAACGAAATCTACCGCAATAAACGCGAGAAGTGGACACGGATTATTACCTTCTGGACACAGGAAGTGCCACGAACCATGCACGATGCACGGCGCGAATTACTGACCTCCTTTTTGATTTTTGTTGCCAGCGCATTAATCGGCGTATTATCAGCAGCGAATGACCCGGATTTTGTCCGGCTGATATTGGGAAACGGTTATGTGGATATGACACTCGACAATATTGCCAATGGGGAGCCGATGGCCGTATATAATGGTTCTTCCGAAGTACCGATGTTCTTGGGCATTACACTTAATAACGTGATGGTCTCTTTCAACTGCTTTGCAATGGGATTGCTGACCAGCTTTGGAACAGGGTATATGCTTCTCTCCAATGGTATCATGGTAGGAGCTTTTCAAACATTCTTTTATCAACACGATTTGTTGTGGGAATCCAGTCTTGCCATCTGGTTGCACGGAACGCTTGAAATCTGGGCGATTATCGTGGCCGGTGCCGCCGGATTGGCTTTGGGCAACGGCTGGCTGTTTCCCGGCACTTATTCCCGACTGGAATCTTTTAGGAGAGGAGCGAAGCGAGGCTTGAAAATAGTGATCGGCACTGTTCCGGTGTTCATTATGGCAGGCTTTATAGAAGGTTTTCTTACCCGGCACACAGAGCTTCCCGATGTGTTGAGGCTTGGCGTGATATTCACTTCTCTGGCATTTATTATATTCTACTATATTTATTTACCAAATAGAAAAAAACATGGAATCACAGAAACCTAAGATTGCGATGTACGTGAAACGTCCTTTCGGTGAGAAGTTGAACGCTTCTTTTGATTTTATAAAAGAGAATTGGAAACAATTGTTTAAGTATTCAACTTATCTGATACTCCCTATATGCTTAATTCAAGCCGCAAACTTTAGTGGTTTAATGGGAAGTATGACAGATATTACTGCTATGCAGGCCTCCGGAGGAATAAGTGATAATCCTTTAGCTGCTCTGGGACCTTCATTTGCACTGAATTATGCAGGAGTTATCTTTTTTTCATGTTTGGGAGCTTTGTTGATGACTTCCTTGATTTATGCGATGGTACGATTGTATAATGAACGGGAAGAACGCCTGAACGGGATTGTATTCGGCGATATAAAATCGTTGTTGCTCCGTAATATTAAAAGACTGTTTTTGATGGGGATCGCCTGCAGCTTTTTATTCATCTTTGCGGTGATCTTTATTGTCTTATTGGCTGTATTGACACCTTTCACACTCATTCTGACCATCCCGCTTTTATTCGCCTTTATGGTTCCTTTGGCATTAATGGCTCCCATCTACTTATTTGAAGACATTTCGTTGGGTGAGGCATTTGCAAAAACATTCCGGTTGGGATTTGCTACCTGGGGAGGCGTCTTTCTAATTTTAATTGTGATGGGGATTATTGCCAGTGTGTTACAAGGAATCGTTTCTATACCCTGGTATGTGATCTATATTGTAAAAATGATCTTTACGATGAGTGACGGAGGTGCAACCTCTTCATCAGTCGGACTGAACTTTGCGCAATATTTGTTCTCTATCCTGATGTTGTATGGTTCTTACTTATCGGCTATATTCGGTATCGTCGGTCTGGTTTATCAGTATGGTCATGCATCGGAAGTGGTGGACAGCATAACGGTAGAAAGTGATATTGACAATTTTGATAAACTCTAAACCAAACCTCTACTAGATGAATCTCACTTCCCCGGCTGATACACTAGTTTGTGATACGGCGCAGATTGCCCTCTGGCAGTCTGATCCGGCATACAACTATAACCGTGAACTGATTACTCCGGAGATGAATGTCTTTGAGTGGATCAGTCGGCAGTTTGGGGAGTTGTTGCGCAAAATATTCGGCAGTCATTTTGCTGAAGAGTATTCAGGCTTATTCTGGTATGTATTGCCATTCTTCTTTTGTTGCTGATTGTTTGGTTTGTCTATCGGAAACGCCCGGAATTGTTTATGGTCTCGCATAAAAATGTGTTGCCTTATACAGTTGAAGAAGACACCATTTACGGAGTAGATTTTCCGGGAGGGATTGCGGAAGCGCTTTCCCGTCAGAATTACCGGGAAGCAGTACGTTTGCTCTATCTGCAAACTTTGAAACAACTTAGTGACGCTGAACGTATTGACTGGCAACTTTATAAAACGCCTACCCAGTATATCAATGAAGTCCGGCTACCGGCTTTCAGGCAACTGACCAATCATTTCCTGCGGGTACGTTATGGCAACTTTGAGGCGACGGAAGAACTCTTCCGGACAATGCAGGTCTTGCAGGAAGAAATAGAGAAAGGAGGCGTCGCATGAAAGGAAGTCGCTGGTTCATTGTCTTTATTGTCGCTTTTCTATTCATCATGTTTGCAATAGAATATCATTTGCCGAAGAATTTTGTGTGGAAGCCCACTTTCGGACATCATGACGAGCAACCTTTCGGATGTGCAGTATTCGATAGCGTATTGTCTTCTTCTTTGCCACAGGGCTACACTTTTTCGAGGAAAAGCCTCTATCAATTGGAACAGGAAGATACGACGCAACGCAGAGGTATATTGGTTATCTCTGATAATTTGCGATTGTCGGACGTCGATGTAAACGCTCTGTTGAAAATGGCGGAACGCGGAGATAAGATCATGTTGGTGAGTACCTTGTTCGGCAGATATTTGGAAGATACCTTGCAGTTCAGGTCTTACTATTCTTACTTCAGTCCGATGGCTTTGAAGAAATATGCAACTTCATTTTTGAAAAAAGATAGCTTGCATTGGATAGGAGATTCGACGGTTTATCCCCGTCAGACTTTCTATTTTTATCCCCAGTTGTGTTCCTCTTATTTTTGGGGAGATTCACTTCCGGAAAGGGTGTTGGCACAAAGAGTTTTTGAGTCGAATGAGTTCCGGTATGAAACCGAGGCGGACTCGTTGACAACGGATAGTCTTGTTTATATGCCTGTAGCAATGTCCCGTCGGTGGGGGAAAGGAGAAGTTATTTTAGTTTCCACTCCTTTGATTTTTACCAATTACGGAATGTTGGACGGCAAAAATGCAACCTATATCTTCCGTTTGTTGTCGCAGATGGGGAAGCTTCCCATCGTTCGCACGGAGGGGTACATGAAAGAAATGGCACAGGTGCAGCAATCACCTTTCCGTTATTTTCTAGCACATGAACCGCTTCGTTGGGCTTTGTATCTGACGATGATTACCATCATACTCTTTATGATATTCACAGCGAAGAGGCGGCAACGGGTGATCCCTGTTATTCACGAGCCGGCCAATAAATCTCTTGAATTTACCGAACTGATAGGCACGCTTTACTTTCAGAAGAAAGACCACGCGGATTTGGTTCGCAAGAAGTTTTCCTATTTAGCCGAAGAACTTCGGAGAGAGATTCAAGTGGATATTGAAGAAGTGGCCGACGATGAACGCTCTTTCCACCGGATTGCCCGGAAAACCGGAATGGATGCCGGAGAGATTGCTAAATTTATCCGCGAAGTCAGACCCGTGATTTACGGAGGACGTGTTATTGATGCGGAGCAGATGAAGGTATATATCGATAAAATGAATGAAATAATCAATCATATCTAAAGAAGAAATTTATGGAAGAGAATACAGAACAGCGAGTAGATTTAACTCTCTTTTCCGAGAAGATACAAGAGTTGAAAGACCGGATTGCTTCCGTCATAGTAGGGCAGGAGCAGACAGTCGATTTGGTACTGACAGCGATTTTGGCGAATGGACACGTATTGATAGAAGGTGTTCCGGGAGTTGCGAAGACACTGTTGGCCCGTTTGACAGCTCGTCTGATTGATGCAGACTTCAGTCGTGTTCAGTTCACTCCGGACTTAATGCCGAGTGACGTATTAGGTACGACTGTGTTTAATATGAAAACCAACGGTTTTGATTTTCATCAGGGACCGATTTTTGCGGATATTGTATTGGTCGATGAAATCAACCGTGCTCCTGCCAAAACACAGGCTGCCTTGTTTGAGGTAATGGAAGAGCGCCAGATCAGTATTGATGGAACGACTCACCGGATGGGAGATCTTTATACGATTTTGGCTACCCAAAATCCGGTAGAGCAGGAGGGAACATACAAACTTCCCGAAGCACAGCTCGACCGTTTTCTGATGAAGATAACGATGGATTATCCTTCATTGGAAGAGGAAGTGAATATCCTGGAACGTCATCATACCAATGCCGCATTGGTGAAGTTGGACGACATCACTCCCGCTATTACCAAAGAAGAACTGTTGTCGCTTCGTGCTTTTATGAATCAGGTATTTGTAGACCGCACGTTGCTCCAATATATCGCATTGATTGTACAGCAGACCCGTACCAGTAAAGCTGTATATTTGGGAGCTTCTCCACGTGCATCTGTAGCCATGCTGCAATCGTCGAAAGCGTATGCTCTTTTGCAGGGACGTGATTTTGTGACACCGGAAGATATCAAGTTTGTAGCTCCTTATGTACTTCAGCACCGTCTGATCCTGACTGCGGAAGCTGAAATGGAAGGCTATTCACCGGTGAAAGTGACACAACGCTTAATTGATAAAGTGGAAGTACCAAAATGAAAAGATTTATGATTTATGAGTTCTGATTTATGATTTATGATTTGGGCTGCGCGTTGGATGTCTGACACTATTCATAACATAAATCGAAAAAATCATAAATCGTAAATTATAAACTGTACGTAAATTGTAAGTTGAAGAAATCGTAAACCCAAGAAATTATAAATCATAAATCATAAATCATTTGTTTCTAACTCGTCGTTTCTATATTGCCCTTGTCATAGTTATCCTGTTGTTGGGTAGCGGATATGTTTTTGCCCCGTTCTTTGTTATCGGGCAGTGGGCACTCTTTGTCTTGTTTTTGGTGGTACTGGCAGACGTATATTCTCTTTATCGTATTCGTGGAATCCGTGCTTTCCGCCAGTGTGCCGACCGTTTCTCTAATGGCGACGAAAATGAAGTAAGTATTCGGGTAGAAAGTAGTTATCCACATCCTGTATCTTTAGAAATCATAGATGAGATCCCTTTTATCTTTCAGAAACGTGATGTCGACTTTCAGGTGAAGCTTGGAGCAAACGAGGGAAAAACAGTTACCTATCGTCTTCGACCTACTCATCGTGGTGTTTACTCTTTCGGTCATATTAGAGTTTTTGTGACCGGAAAAATCGGCTTTATATCCCGGCGCTATACTTGTGCAGAACCTTTGGATATCAAAGTGTACCCGTCATATCTGATGCTGCATCAATATGAATTGTTGGCAATAAGTGATAATCTGACTGAATTGGGAATAAAGCGTATTCGCCGGGTTGGGCATCATACGGAGTTTGAGCAGATTAAAGAGTATGTAAAGGGGGATGATTACCGTACGATTAACTGGAAAGCAAGTGCCCGCCGGCATGAACTTATGGTGAATGTGTATCAGGACGAACGCTCACAGCAGATTTATAATGTGATCGATAAAGGTAGAGTGATGCAGCAAGCTTTCCGTGGAATGACCTTGCTGGATTATGCAATTAATGCTTCGCTGGTGCTTTCGTATGTTGCTATGCAGAAAGAAGATAAAGCCGGATTAGTGACTTTCGATGAACACTTCGATACTTTTGTGCCTGCTTCCAAGCAATCGGGATATATGCAGACATTGCTGGAAAGTCTTTATAGTCAGCAGACCACTTTCGGGGAGACAGACTTCTCGGCTCTTTGCGTTCATTTGAACAAACATGTCAGTAAGCGTAGCCTGCTGGTACTATATACTAACTTCTCGAGCATAGGAGGAATGAACCGTCAATTATCTTACCTGAAACAACTAAACCGCCAGCACCGTTTGCTCGTAGTCTTTTTTGAAGATGTCGATTTGAAGGAATATATCGCCCAACCGGCAAAAGATACGGAAAGCTACTATCGGCACGTGATTGCAGAAAAGTTCGCTTACGAGAAGCGGCTGATTGTATCTACTTTGAAACAACATGGCATCTATTCTTTATTAACTACACCGGAGAATCTTTCGATTGATGTGATTAATAAGTATCTGGAGATGAAGTCACGACAGTTGCTTTAGACATAAGAACAAAAGAACATATTTTTGTAGTCTTTTGTACTTATGTTCTTTTGTCTGAAAAAATGTCTCAAAGAGTGATGGCTTTCCGTGTTTCCACAAAGAAGAATATAGCCATTCCAATGATGATAATTCCCAGTATCCCATAGAAGAGTCTTGCCCGGTTGCGTCCTACATTCCGGACAATGGTTTGTGCGTTGCGCGTTGTAAAGAACCAGTCCCAGTTCAGCAATGACGCCAGCAGGGAGACGATTCCTGCCAGCGCAAAGATTCCTTGTACGATATATTGTCCGGTCATAGTCTGATCACTCTATTTCCGTCTTCCAGTTCTTCAATCGTTACTTTTACGGCATTTCCCGGAAGTAGTTCTTCTACCAGTTCCGGCCATTCGATAAAGCAGAGAGCACCACTGTAGAAATAGTCTTCGTAGCCCATGTCGTACACTTCACTTAGTTTCTTGATGCGGTAAAAATCGAAGTGATAGATTAATTCTCCGGTTTCGTCCGAACGGTATTCGTTGACAATGGCAAAAGTAGGAGAAGTGATAACATCCGTTACGCCCAATTCTTCGCAGAGCGCTTTGACAAATGTCGTTTTGCCGGCACCCATCTTTCCGTATAAAGCAAATACAGTGTTGTCGCCCATAGCAGCGATAAATTCACGGGCTGCTTCATGGATACTTTCCAGTGATTGAATTTTGATTTCCATATACTATCTATTATTATGACTTTTTCCTGCAACAACTCTTTCCGATTTTACAAACAGCGTAAATCAGGATAGAGAAGAATATGATGGAAGCTCCCGAAGGGACTTTCCAGTGATAAGAAATAAATAATCCACCCAAGCAGCCCAAGAAACCGATGCCGATTGATAACCAGATAATCTTCTTGAAACTATAGGTGAACAAGTTGGCTGTCATCTGTGGAATGGTGAGAAGAGAAATGGCCAATACGATGCCTACCATTCGCAGGCAGGCTACAATTGTCAGCGCAATGAACATCATCAACACATATTCAAATATCTCTACCGGAATCTTTTGCGAACGTGCAAACTCACGGTCAAAAGCAATATATAGGATAGGGCGGATAAACAGATAAAAGAATCCGGTCAGTATTAGTGCCAATATGCCGAGCATCCATAAATCGATTTGGTTGATGGTCAGGATATTGCCAAAGAGGTAAGCCGACAGGTCAGGCGCAAATCCCGGCGACAGGAAGCTGAACATAATTCCGAGTGCCATCCCTAACGTCCAGAATACTGCAATGGCAGAATCTTCGCGCATATCTTTCCGTCTGCTAAGCCACTCGACACCAAAAGCCGATAATACCGAGAAAACGGCTGCCGAGAGTATCGGGGAAATTCCGGCAAACAATCCTAATCCGATCCCTCCGAAAGAAGCATGAGTGATTCCTCCGCTGATAAATACCAGGCGGCGGGTTACGATATATGTACCGATAATCCCACAGGCAATGCTTGCCAGCAGACTTCCCAATAGGGCGTGTTGAAAGAATGTATATTGTAGTAAATCCATCACATCACCTGTCATCTGCCTTTTTTACTTCTACGTTTCTTCTTTCTCCGATAATCAGAAAAACTTCGTCTTTGAGATCATCCGGTAATTCAATGCCACGGAGCTGAAGGCTACGTATCCATCCGGCCACTTCTACATCCAGTGTCGTATACAATACATCCCGAAACATTTCTGTTTCTTCTTCTGTATACGCATCTCCTGCCCTGCCAATGAACTGATCCAGTTCTTCGTCATCGTAATATTCTATTTTTTGCTGACAGCTGCCAGCAGGCTATCCCGTTCGCATACTTCGTGTTGTCCGCAGCATTCCACATCTACTTCCTTCACTTCCGGCATACGGTCCAGTTCGCCCTTTTCTATTTTCTTTTGCAGTCTTTTGTTGCGGATAATTCCGGCTATCAGCGCAATGACACCCAGCAACACCAGACTTATAATAAGTATCCACATGACAATATAACAGTTACCAATCAATTTTGTGCAAAGTTACTTATAAATTTGCATTCTATCATGTATGCTATCTATTTCTTTCGTACTTTTGTATGTTACCTACAAAATAAACATTGGCGGGTGAATTAAATTTCACCAATCAATGAAAATGACTTAAGATATTTGAAGTACAATGAAGAGAGATTATTTACTATTAGCGTTACTGTTGGTTGGAAACATTACTTTTGCCCAATCTCCTATTGAGAGGGCCTTGAATACAATCAACCGTTCCTCTGCCGAAGCTACTATCAATTTTTTGGCTAGTGATGAATTGCAAGGGCGTGAGGCGGGGTTTCACGGTTCGCGTGTGACTTCGGAATATATTGTTTCTTTGTTGCAATGGATGGGAGTATCGCCTTTGGCTGACAGCTATTTCCAGCCTTTTGATGCTTACCGTAAAGAACGTCAGAAAAAAGGACGTCTGGAAGTACATCCTGATTCCATAGCAAAACTGAAACAGGAAGTTCATCAGAAGCTTACCATGAGGAATGTATTGGGAATGATTCCCGGTAAAAATACCAAAGAATATGTGATTGTGGGGGCTCATTTCGACCATTTAGGTATTGATCCTGTACTTGATGGCGACCAAATATACAATGGTGCTGACGATAATGCTTCCGGTGTATCGGCAGTGCTGCAAATTGCAAGAGCCTTTTTAGCCAGTGGACAGCAACCCGAAAGAAATGTAATCTTTGCTTTTTGGGATGGAGAAGAAAAAGGACTGCTAGGCTCTAAATATTTTGTACAAACTTGTCCTTTCCTATCTCAAATCAAAGGCTATCTGAACTTTGACATGATTGGTCGTAACAACAAACCTCAACAACCCAAACAAGTCGTTTATTTCTACACAGCCGCCCATCCGGTCTTTGGGGATTGGTTGAAAGAGGATATCAGAAAATACGGTTTGCAATTGGAACCGGATTACCGCGCCTGGGAAAATCCGATAGGAGGAAGTGATAACGGTTCGTTTGCCAAAGTAGGTATTCCGATCATCTGGTATCATACGGACGGGCATCCTGATTATCACCAGCCTTCCGATCATGCCGACCGATTGAATTGGGATAAGGTCGTAGAAATCACCAAAGCCTCTTTTCTCAATATGTGGAAGATGGCAAATGAGAAGTCTTTTTAATGAAGCAGATAAAATACAATCCTGATAATTAGCGGGAAAAGTCAGGATTGTATTCCTTATTTTTTGAGTATTCTTTTTAAATAGTCGATAGGTGGCAAATTCACAGTCTCAAAACTTCCTTTATAAAATACAGCAAAATTATTAAAAACACACGGTAACTCTTTTGCTTTCTGTAGCGTATCTACTTGAATAAAAGAAACAGGGACATCATTTGTTTCACAATATTGTTTGATCATTTCAATGTATTTATAGATGTAGGGGCATTGCATATCATAATAAATCGTCAGTTCCTCACTTTCTATTTTCAGATTCTTGGCATTTGGCGCAAATTGCGGTACTGTTCCGTCGAAAGAAAGAGCAAGCAATTCATATCCGTTATCAGTAGTGTCAACCACCTCAAAACCAAATTTCTTTGCAAATGATTGGTCGGAAAGCCAGCTCTTCTGTTTTTTTGCCCCAAGCATACAAATGCCGGATCTACCTTTTTCTTTGGCATCAGCTATACAGTACTCTATTAATGCTTTCCCATATCCGTTTCCTCGAGGGCTACCTAGCACCCATAAACAATACAGATAATAATAGTTGTCGCCGATGACGGGAACCCAAGCTGTTTCAAGAGGGGCATATTCAATAAAAACCGTAGCTTTGGCGTTTAACTTTCTAAAGACATGGCCTTCATTCAGCCGGTCGGAAAGCCATTGCCGTTTTGCTTCAATACCAGGATGAGACTTTTTGCTGCGGATAATGCAGCATAAATGCTCATTAGAAAGATTTTCTGTTGTCAAGTTTGTAAAATCAGTATTCATATACACCTTTGTTTCAGTTAGGTATTATCAGTCGGTCCATGTAGCAATTATAGTCCTTTGTTGGTCTGTTGACGGGCTATCTTTGCAAAGATAGTGAATTTGTGTAGATAATCTTTGTTGCCGGGTTGTAGAATTCACGAAAGTTTCTTTTCTTACTATATAGAGAGGTGGCGAACAGGTAGAACTTTACATCCGGCAATAAATAGCAGATGGCAACAGACGAAACAGGATAGTTACATATCTCCATCTTTTGGAAATGAAAGCTACTTTTTTCTTTTTAGAAATAGCCTTTTTAATTTGTTTCACAGCTTTATCAACGGGAGTAACCCAGAACAATCCTTCTCCTTTTGCCATAGCGGTGTCTACAAATCCGGGACGAATATCGGTAGTGTAAATAGAATAAGGAGATTTAGTTGCTTTTTGTCGTAATCCTTCCATATAGTTGATTTGATAGGCTTTCGACGCATTGTAGGCGGGAGCGATGCCACTGCCGCGCGTACCTCCAACAGAGGAAATAGTAACCAGATGCCCGCTTTTTTGCTGTTCGAAATATCGGAAACCCCAGTCTGCGATGTTGGTGAATCCTATCACGTTCGTTAGTAAGGTAGGTTCTTCCAATTGGTAGGAGAGTTCGGGGTTTAGTTCTCCGGTCCCGGCACAGATAATCAATATATCCATTCCACCCATTTTTCGAGTGAGAGTTTCGAGGGATGAAATGGTAGCTTGTGTATCGGTGATGTCGCACACTTGATAGAATAGTTTGTCTTTGTCCCGGGCGCATACCTCTTCTAATAGATTTTCTCTGCGACCGGTAATGCCGATAAGATAATCTTCTTGAGAATAGACTTCTGCCAATCCGCGACCGATGCCGGAAGTTGCACCTATAATTATAATTTTTTTCATGAAATACAATATACTTTGTTTGCCCGCAAAAGTAAGGGTAGGGAATAAATAAACTCTTGATTGAAATCAAGAATTTATTTTTGTACGACTTTTCTTCGGATACGACTTAATGTTTCGGGACGAATCAGAAGATAGGAAGCCAGTTCTTTTAAAGTTATCAGTTTCAGTAAGTCGGGACAACGGTTGATAATTTCAAGATAGCGTTCTTCCGGTGTCAGGCTGTACATTGAAATCATCCGGTCGTAGACTTCCCACAATAACGTTTCTGCGATGCGGCGTCCTAACTTTTGGTGAGCGTCGTTGGTATCGTAGAAGTCTGCCATTTGCTGATAATTGATTACGTATACCGAGCAGTCACACAAGGCTTGTATATCTACATTTGATTTGTCCTGTAACTGAAAAGCCGGATAGTTGCCAACAAAAGAATGATCGAAAGTATAGCCTACAATGCTGTTTTCGCCTACACTGTTGGTGCAACAGTACCGGAAAGAACCGGAACTGACGAACCCCATTGTTTTGCATACTTCTCCCTGGCGGGAAAAGTAGTCTCCTTTCTTATAATAGGTCTGCTTCCCCTGTTGTAATACAAAATCTACAATAGGGGAGTAGTTGATGTGGGAAGTATATTTGTTGAAATCTTCCACAGCGTATGAAAATTAGCCTTCGTTTATAACCTGAAATCCGGCCTGTTTCAAATCTTCCCAATATCCGGGATATGATTTGGTAACGACTTGCGGATTGGCAATAAGTAAATTGGGATGGCGGATAATTGCCGGTGCAAATGCCATTGCCATCCGATGGTCTTCGTAGGTTTCAATCACCGGAGTTTCTTCCGGTTCACATCGTTCGCCATTCCACATTAATATACTGTCATTTTCTTCCTTGATCATATATCCCAGCTTTTTAAGCTCGGCTCGCAGGGCGGCAATACGGTCAGTCTCTTTTATTTTCAGGCTTTGTAATCCGGTGAAACGGAAAGGGATATTCAGCAAGGCACAGGTAACAACGAATGTCTGTGCCAAATCCGGAATGTCGATAAAGTCTTCTTCCAGTCTTTCCGGCGCTTTGCCTGTTTTTTTCAGTTTCACACCTTGCGATGTAAATTCGGTAGTTATACCTAAGCGTGAGAAAACTTCTGCTCCCCGGCTATCTCCCTGATAACTGTTATGAAACAACCCCAATAATTCAATTTCTGCTTTGGGAGATAAGGCGGCAATCTGATACCAATAGGAAGCTGCGCTCCAGTCATTTTCCACTTTGAAAGGAATGCTCTGATAGAGTTGTGGAGCAACGGAAATGCTACTGGGAGAAGTCCATGCGGCTTTGGCTCCAAAGTCCTGCATCAGTTGCAATGTAAGATTGATATAAGGACGGGAAATTATCTCACCGCTTAAATGCAAAGTCAAACCGTCTTTGAGTGCCGGACCTATCATCAATAGAGCAGATATATATTGGGAACTGACATTTCCTTTCAGTGTTATTTCGTTTCCTTTCAATTCTGCACCTTTGATGCGGAGGGGAGGATATCCTTCATTGCGGGTATACTCTATTTCAGCTCCTAACTCACGAAGCGCATTGACTAATATCTGTATCGGGCGTTGCTGCATACGGGCTGTTCCTGTGATTGTCCGTTCCCCCGGGGTCACACTTAAATAGGCGGTAAGGAAACGCATAGCAGTGCCCGCAGCCATGATGTCAATCGTCTCTTTCCCTTCGGTGAGAGCTTTTATCATCACCTGTGTATCGTCACAATCGGACAGGTTTTCAGGAGGATAAATACCTTTGCCCAGCACATTGATGATTAATGCACGATTACTGATACTTTTAGAAGCCGGCAACTGGATGGTTGCTGTTACTACTGAAGGAGGGATGAGTTTATAGAGCATCATTTCTATTTTCTTTGGTTTGAGATGACAAAAATAGACATAAATTGGTATATATGCAGTTATAAAGTCAGAAAAACAATAGAAAATTTGGAATGGGGAAATTGCAATCGTATTTGAAGTAGAGGATAAAATCTCAAGAAATTACAATTGTATTTAAAATAAATGCTATATTTGTGATGTATTGCAATCGTATTTAAAAAGAAGTAGAATGAAAATACCTCGCATAATTAAACAAAGAAACACTTATGTTGACCGCATAAGACCTTTCATGAGGAAAACATTGGTAAAAGTGATGGTTGGTCATCGTCGTGTCGGTAAAAGCTTTATTTTGTATCAACTCATGGAGTTGATACGGAAAGAAGAGAGTGATGCGAACATTATCTATATAAATAAGGAAGATGTCAATTTTATAGATATAAAGACTTATAAAGAACTGAATGATTATATTCTTTCAAAATCGGTAGATGATAGAATGAACTATATTTTTGTCGATGAAATACAGGAAATACAAGATTTCAGGTTGGCTATCCGTTCGTTGGCATTGGATGATAATAATGATATATATGTGACGGGCAGTAATTCAGAGATATTTTCCAGTGATTTAGCGAATGAATTGGGAGGTCGGTATGTTGAATTTGTGGTTTATAGTTTGTCGTATATTGAATTTCTGGATTTCCATGAACTGGAGAATACGGATGCGTCATTGGAGAAATACATTCATTATGGAGGATTGCCTTATCTGATACATTTGCCGATGGAAGAACCTGTTGTTATGGAGTATTTGAGGAGCATTTACTCTACCATTATATTAAAAGATGTGATTCAGAGAAAGAATATAAGGAATACGGTCTTTTTGGAACAACTAGTTTCGTTCTTGGCAGGTAACATTGGCAACTTATTTTCCAGCAAGAGTATCAGTGATTTTCTGAAAAGTCAGAAAGTGGATATTTCTCCTTATGTTGTGAGTGAGTATGCGATGGCATTATCGGATGCTTTTATTGTACACAGGGTAGGAAGGTATGATATTGCCGGAAAGAAATTATTCGAAAGGGGGGAGAAGTATTATTTTGAGAATATGGGGATTCGTAATGTGATTACGGGGTACAAGCCACAGGACAGAGCGATGCGTTTGGAGAACTTGGTTTATAATCATTTGGTATATAGTGGATATGATGTAAAAATCGGGACATTGGGTACGGAAGAAATAGATTTTGTCTGTAAACGGAATGGAGAGATTCTCTATGTGCAAGTCTCTCTTGAACTTTCTAAACAGGAAACTATTGAAAGAGAATTCGGGAATTTATTGAAGATTAAAGATAATTATCCGAAAGTGGTAGTGTCCGGAGAAAAAATGTTTGAAAATACTTATGAAGGGATAGAACATATTTATATTAGAGACTTCTTGTCTTCTGTTTTGTTACATTCCATTACTCGTGTCATTTAATCAAAGAACAACTGTTTTTTCTTTTATAAATAAGTATGATGAAAATACCGAATATACGTTTACTCAACCAACAGTTATTAAGTCCTCTTTTCTTTCAACCCAAGGAACTTGTGTCCTGGATGGGAGCTATGCAGGCACAGAATTATTCCATGGTGAAATGGGCAGTAGGAATGCGTTTGAAGTCAGCAACGATTCAAACTGTGGAAAAAGCGCTCCGTGATGGTGAAATCCTGCGGACTCATGTAATGCGTCCGACATGGCATCTCGTAGCAGCAGAAGATATCCGGTGGATGTTGAAACTTTCCGCCGGGCGTATTATATCTGCTAATGAGTCTTATGCGAAAGGGCATGACTTGGAGATTTCTGAAGAACTCTATACGAAAAGTCATAATCTGTTGGAGAAAATTCTTTGTGGGAAAAAAAGCCTGACGAGGCAGGAGATTGCCGAGCATTTTAACCGTTCGGGGATTGTAGCGGATAATCATCGTATGACCCGCTTTATGGCTCGTGCGGAGCAGGTGGGGATTGTATGTAGTGGGGAAGATAAAGGAAGTAAATGTACGTATGCGCTTTTGGAAGAGCGTGTTCCGCCGGTGCCGGAATTGACCAAAGATGAATCTTTGGCTCGTTTGGCTAGAAGCTATTTTCGTAGTCATGCTCCTGCTGTTTTGCAAGATTTTGTCTGGTGGTCGGGGCTGCCTATTACAGATGCACGTCAAGCTATTTATTTGATTGATTCGGAATTAACGGCAGAAGAATGGAATGGACAGACATGGTATATTCATGAAGATTGCCGGACTCGTGGAAAAGTTACCGGCAGTTTGCATCTTCTTCCTTCTTATGATGAATATTTGCTTGGTTATAAAGACCGGACAGACGTTTTGCCTAAAGAGCATTACTCGAAAGCATTTACCAATAATGGTCTGTTTTATCCGATTGTTCTTCATGAAGGACAAGTGATAGGAAACTGGGATAAGTCTGTTAAAAAGAGAGGCTCATTGATAGAACATTCATGGTTCCGGTTGGATGATTGTGTTGATGAAGGTGCGTTGGATCGTGAGAAAGATAAGTATATACGGTTTTGGCGATAATATATGAAAAAACGTATATTTTATCGTTGTATAATTCCATATATGCAGGATATATTTAGGCATGAGTTGAAAATGAGAAGGATTTGCTGTTTTCGAATTTAGAAAAGAAATAAATCGATTGTGTTTTGGAATAATTTGTTTTAGTCTGTGTCTTTTATAGAATAGATGTATAGAACTTGCCTTTATTTTGTCTCAAATTGATATGTGGAGTGTTGGCTGTTTCAGGTGTAGGTTAGCTCTGGGATAGCACTTAAAATAAAGTTTTATATGCTCCTTTTAAAGGAATAAAGTGTTTCTCACCGATCAATGAATCGTTCCTTTAAAAGGAACTGGTTATTCCTTTTAAAGAAACGATTGTCAATAAGTTTATTATAGTGTATCTTTTGACTGTTTTTATGTAAAAAATTCCTCGGGAACTGTATATTCTTGCATTATTTTATACAACAGAACTGCTGGAAGAGGAAATCCGTGTGATGCTATTTATACTCATCATATTAAAAATAGAACATTTAAAGTAAGATATACTACCGCATTTATATTATAATAGAGCTTTCTCTCTATTTAAATAAATAGCATCAGGACTGATTTTATTTGTTCATTTGCCTTTTTGCCCATTCCAGTCTTCGTTGATCGGCTAATGGAGTCACTTTAAATTCTTCGAATGTAGCGGTGAACCCTTTCCCGTCCGGACAAGCTCCCATTAATCCTACCATGACAGGACAATTATCTTGCAACCAACAAGTGCGCATCATAATATATTCTTTATCATCACGTGAGAAAAATATTTCTACTGCATCCAGGCGACGGACTGCTTTTATCCATATAGAGCGGGGAGCATCCGGCAATTGTACTACACTCCAGTCACTAGTCCGATGCGTAACTACGGCACTTACATTCTGTTTGCCATCAACGTATTCCACACCTGCTTTTATCCAGTTTTCATGGTCGATGCGCAGCATTAATCCCATTTGGTCAAAGGTGGTGACATAGTTGCCGGTTATTTTTACTTTGGCTTTAAATTCTCCACCATAAGTCGCATAATAGAAAGGTCCGTCGTCCACTGTGAACCCATAATGGGAAATCCTCCAAAAGTCTGTTTTTGCAGGAACATCCATCACTAAGGTTTTGCCATCTTTTATTTCCCATTGTTGAGGCTCGTTCAGCCAATTCATTTTATTCAAACTTTGTGCCATAGAAGAAGTTGTTACTGCCATAAAGGCTATTGACATCATTTTGATTTTTAAATGTTTCATGATCATTTCTTATTTGATTATCTTTATCTTTGTGGTGCAAAGATAGGTCATACCTCCGTGTGCAACAATACTGAATAATAACCATTTTATAAGATGGACGTATTACAAAAGGAAATAGATGAAGTTTATGCGACACAACTGATAGCCGATGAAATATTGGACAATGGAGTTGTAGAGCAACATCAACGCTTTATTCATTCATTGACGGAGATTAATGGTGGATGTGCTGTTATTTCAGATCTTTCGAATAGGAAAAGTTACATTGCCGTTCATCCTTGGGCGCATTTTCTAGGCTTAACTCCCGAAGAAGCTGCTTTGAGTGTGATTGATTCTATGGATGAAGATTGTATTTATCGGCGTATTCATCCTGAAGACTTGGTAGAAAAGCGGTTATTGGAGTATCAGTTTTTTCAGAAGACCTTTTCGATGTCTTCTGAAGAACGGTTGAAGTACCGGGGAAGATGCAGAATACGTATGATGAATGAGAAAGGAGTCTATCAGTATATTGATAATTTAGTGCAGATTATGGAAAATACTCCTTCCGGAAGTGTATGGTTGATTTTTTGTCTTTATACCTTGTCTGCAGATCAACGAACGGAGCAGGGGATATATCCCACTATTACCCATATGGAACGTGGAGAGGTCGAAACGCTCTTTCTTTCGGAAGAACATCGTAATATCCTATCCGAACGCGAAAAGGAAATACTTCGCTGTATACGTAAAGGACTATCTAGTAAAGAAATAGCAGCTGCCCTTTATATTAGTGTGAATACAGTCAATCGACACCGGCAGAATATTTTGGAGAAACTCTCTGTCGGTAATTCGATAGAAGCGTGTCGGGCTGCTGAATTGATGAAACTGTTGGATTTGTAATCCAATAAGATGGCATTGTTTACTGATTTCTTTCTTCAGATTTGAAGCTTATCTGAAGAAAGAATAGAACTTATTTAAAACAAAAGCAGCAACTCATCAAATCTTTTCACCTGTTTCAGATGGTCATGTGTGAATGTGTCTACTACTTCATGTTTCCACATCACTTCAAAAGGAATATGTATGCCATATCCTCCCAGCGATAGAACAGGTTGAATGTCCGATTTCAGAGAATTGCCAATCATGACAAATTCAGAAGGAGCAATCTGTAAGATATTCAACATTCGTTGATATTCTTTCTCTGTTTTATCGGACATCACTTCAATGTGATCGAAATAAGAGGCTAATCCGGAACGTCCCAGCTTATTTTCCTGATCGAGCAAATCTCCTTTAGTGGCAACTACTAATTTGTATTTACCCTTCTCTTTCAACACTTTAAGCGTTTCTTTTACTCCCGGCAATAGTTCAATAGGCATTTTCAGTAATGATTTGCCTAATTCAATAATATGTTGGATGTCTGTACCTGAAATCTTTTGTCCACTCACATGCAAAGCTGTCTCTACCATAGAAATGGTGAAGGCTTTGGCTCCATAGCCGAGATATTTCAGATTATTCATTTCTGTTTGAAATAAAGCGGCTGAAATATCTTCAGAAGTGCCATAAGGCTTTAATAGGTCTGTGTATTGTTTCTCTATTTCCTGGAAAAAAGGTTCATTGCTCCACAAGGTATCGTCTGCATCAAAAGCAATGACTTTAATAAGTTCTTTCATCGGTTTTCGTCGTTAATGGTGAATTTTAGATCATTTGTTTGGTATTTCGTATGCAAAGTTACAATAAAAAGAGGAATAAAGGCAGACGGTTTGTTTTTAGAACCGAATCTCCATTTAATTTCATAGAAATCTCTATCTTTGTTACTCGTTTTTTTGAGTTTGAATTTTAATTGGATATACAATAATGAAAATAGGAGATAAAGTACGCTTTCTTAGTGAGGTAGGCGGTGGAATCGTAACTGGATTCCAGGGAAAGGATTTTGTGTTGGTAGAAGATGCAGATGGGTTTGATATTCCGATGCCGATACGCGAGTGTGTCGTGATTGAAACAGATGACTATAATATGAGGCGTAAACCCGGTTCGTCTGTGCCGAAACCGGAAGAACCTGTTAAACCGGTAAAACCGGAGATGCCTGTTATTCAACGTCAGCCGGAGGTGCGTGGAGGAGATACTTTGAATGTATTTCTGGCTTATGTGCCCGAAGACGCAAAAGCGATGATGACTACTCCTTTTGAAACTTATCTGGTAAATGATAGCAATTATTATTTGTATTACACTTATTTGAGTGCAGAAGGAAAAGCATGGAAGAACCGTTCGCACGGTTTGGTGGAGCCTAATACAAAATTGCTGTTGGAAGAGTTCACCAAAGATGTACTGAATGATATGGAGCGGGTGGCTGTTCAGTTGATCGCCTTCAAGGACGGTAAGCCTGCGGCTATCAAACCGGCTGTTAGTGTGGAGATACGGATCGATACCGTGAAGTTCTATAAACTTCATACCTTTAGCGATTCTGATTTCTTTGAAGAACCGGCTTTGATTTATGACATTGTGAAAGATGATATGCCTGCCAAACAAGTATATGTTTCGGCGGAGGAGATTCAAGAGGCTCTGCTGCAGAAGAAATCTGTAGATAAACCGAAGTCACAACCTATTGTGAAACCAAACCATACTACTCATGGCGGAAAGAGCGGAATTATTGAAATAGATCTTCATATTGATTCTTTGCTGGATGATACTCAAGGGATGGGCAATGCTGAAATACTGAATTATCAATTGGATAAGTTTCGCGAAGTGATGGAAACTTATAAGAATAAGCGTGAACAGAAGATTGTCTTTATTCACGGCAAGGGAGATGGGGTACTTCGAAAGGCTGTCATTGATGAATTGAAACGGAAATATAGTAATTGCCGTTATCAGGATGCTTCTTTCCAGGAATATGGGTTTGGGGCTACGATGGTAACTATTAAATAATAGTATAAAAAGTAGGAAGCCAACCGGCTTCCACCCTCTCTCTCTTTTACATATTAATCATTTTACTTATTCAGTTCAATACCTTTATTCTGTAAAGTGATATTCATCAAAGCTGCATACTTGGCGTACTGTTCAGCACTAAGAGTCTTTCTCATCAGTTTCAGTTACCATAAACAGCGTTGCGCAATTTTGCTTCTTTATCTTTCTTCGCTGTTGTGGCTCTTGACATCTGTGTGGAGAAATAATCGCAAATATTGGCTACTTCTTCACTCTGATCGGAGTTTAACTTTAAATATTTGCCTAGTTTACTTACATTGATGTTACCTTCCCATTTTGCAGTTGTAGGCTGATTTCCGGCTGCAAATGTTGAAGCAGCAAGGCAGAGCGCTGCCACTAATGTTAATCCTAAACGTTTCATAATACCTACTTTTTTAATTGTTATACCTAAAAACTATTCCTAAAAACAAATCTAATACCTATTGAAAATACTGTCTAAGCGCTTAGTTTTTTCTTTTTACCTATGCAAATATAAGAATATGTTTTATAGCATAAAAATAAAGAAAAGGAAAAGATTCTTTTTAGGCTGATTTCTTGATGTAAGTCAAGAGATGATCTGCTTTTTGATATAAAAATACCTTTTTATGAAACATTTTTGTAATACGTGTGCGAAAACGATAGTAGAGTATTTCTCTATTTTAGGATTTATTGCTGTTAAAATGATATTGAGCAAAGGAATGTGACTAGGAACGGAACGCTGAAATCGACAACAAAGCCATGGAAGATGGAAATGATTACAAATTCCTTTCCCGAATATCGGGTAATGATAGGAAGAGTGGTATCCATCGTTGTGGCTCCACCAACAGAAATAGGAGCTAGCTTTCCAAAATATTTCACTAATAAGGGTGCACACAGCAAAGCGATAATTTCACGCATAATATTGGAAAGTAATGCGATAGTTCCCAATTCGGGACCTTTATATTCGGTGATAAATATGCTGGAGAGCGAGTAATAACCAAATCCGGCTCCAACTGCCATACAGTCTAAAGGACTTCGCTGGCTCATAAAAGCTCCCGCTATGGCGCAGCCTGCTAATGTGCCGAGTATCGTCATGATAGGAAGGAATACAAGCCGGGGATTCAGGGACCGAAAACTCTTCAGGGTGTTCGGATCGTTACCGATGCTGATACCTACGCAGAACATGAGTCCGCAGAGGGCATAGTAACTAAGTTACTGTCGGTGAAGTCGTATGGGATAAGATGGTAAACTCCACAAAGAGTGCCGATAATGAAAAAAGAGACAATAATCAAACTACCTTTCATGCTTTTGTCTCCTTTCCTTTACTATATAATAGGTACCACAAGCCCCATGCACATAAAGTACTTCCTATGACCGCAGCTCCCGTGATGACAACAGCTTCCAGTCCAAGAGTGTGTAATCCTTTGATGATAGATTCATTACCCCCTACATCTATTCCGAGAAGAAAGAGAAGAATCCATATAAGGAGAGTGATTATCTTGTGTATCCATGATAGTCTTTTACTGCGTAACAAGTAGCCAAGAAGCATGCCTGTCAGCATAATTCCAATAATGATAAACATAGTTAGTGCCTGCTTTTTGGCTGCAAAGATAGTATTAAATGTAAATCTTGGCTAATCTCTTCCACGATTTCTTTCATGGCTATTGACAGACATTCGACCATATCATCCACGCAAGCGGCATTGACAGACGGTGAATCTTCAAACTACGGTTTATCGCAGTCTGCTATCCATAATTTATGATTTGTTTTCATCGTTGTGGTTTTTCTATATGAATGATCTTACTTGTCTCCGTACTGATTCCAATCATCCCAATTCCTCCATGTACATTGCTGGGGTACTTGATTGGTTCATTTATTGTTTCATCGTAAGCGTCGGAATCTACCAGGTTAAGTGCTTTCAGATAGTAATATTCTGTTTCCGTGATGCTTAAAAGACGTACAATAATATCCATCTTTACATTGGTGCCGTATTCAGGAAATCCGTCAATATCTGTCTGGTTGTAAACCGTCATTGTGTAAGATGTATTTTTGAATCGTGAGTCGTCGAATACACCATATATATTCTTTACGGTGTCGAACATGCCGTTGTCTTCGTCATCGCTGTTGGTGGGCTGTCCGTCTGTCAGCACAATATCCTCGCGGGATATAAAATGATAGCGATGTATTGTCCGGCTGACAAATTCCCCTGTTTCTTCATTATAGTCTTTCACTGTCATTTGCTTATCCATGATAAGCCGGTAGTAATTATCTTCGTTGGATCGATCTTTGATATTGATTTTGTATCGGAGAAAATTCTGCGTATAATAATACTTTGTCATTGGAATGGTGACCGTATCGATATCAGCTATTTCATGTGGACGCTGTGGTACGGTCACTTCAGCCCATGCGTGATATTGTCCGTCGTCTGTGAGGGCGTCGATACGAACTACATCTTCGGGAGTAAATTTGCTGGAAATATGGAAACGGCATTGCATATCTCCTTCCGTTTGGGGTGGGAGCGGACGTAAACTTTCTGATAACTGTCCGTTAACGCGTACTTCCACGGTGGCTTTTTCTGCATGAGTGGCGTATCCTCTTCCCGTGAAATTGAGGTAAAGAACATTGGTCAGACTATCTGCGTTGATTAGTGCGTTCATCACTAGTTTGGGGGGATTGTCCTTTACACTAAACGGGAGTTCGTTTTCGCAAGATACTGTTGTCAGTAATGCTATTAACAGGATAAATGGATAATATATACGAGTTCTCATAATGGGTTTAGAATTTATAAGTGTAAGTGAATGATGGAATTAATGGAAGTATAGTATACTTCTTGATAATCGGTTTGTAGGGATCGTTTTTGCTGGTGCTGCGATATACGAAGGTAGGATTCATCGCATTATATGCATTATACAGACTGATATTCCAGGTACGCATACCATGTTTGGTCTTTTTGTTGAAATTGACTCCCACATTCAACCGGTGACTGGCTGGTAACCGGTAATTATTACGATGCTCCACATACGAAGCTTCTCCGATGGTGGGTGAAGTTATGCCTGAATCAAAATAATCTCCATATCCATATCCTCCTCCAAATCCGTTGTTTGTGCCATCGCTAGGACGGATGACAGCGGTTTTCTCTTCAGGGATTGTACTTGTTCCACCTGTATAAAACACCCAGGAAGCACCGATGTCGATACGGTCGCTGAACTTATGGTTGATTGTCAGGTTGATATTGTGTCTTCGGTCATATTTATATGGGAACCGTTCACCGTTGTTGATACCGCCTTTGGCAAACTGACGATCACTTTTGGATAAAGTGTAGGACAACCATCCCGTTGTTCTTCCAAGGGTTTTCTGTGCCATAAACTCAATGCCGGCCGAACGTCCTTTGCCCATTTCCACTTTGTTTTCCCAACCGGAGGAAGAACCGAAGAAACTGACGCCTTCCTTATATTCCAGCACATTATACATATCCTTATAATACCCTTCTACCGAGAATTCCCATCCTTTGATTCCCGTATAGTATCCGCCCAATGAATATTGGTGGGAGCGCATTGGCTTGATCTTTTTAGTGACCGGAACCCATAAATCCGTAGGCATGGCAATGGGCATTGACGATAGTAAATGTACATATTGGCTCATTTGGGTATAAGATGCTTTCAGGGTTACATCTTTTCCCAATTGATAGCGTGCGGAAACACGTGGTTGCAAGGAAAAGTAACTTTGTTTTTGCACATGAAACAATGAGAAATGCAGTCCGAGATTCAGGCGCAGACGATCATTCATCTTGATGTTGTCTTCCAGGTAAGCGGATAACTCATGTCCGTAAATCCGGTTGTTGGCTATGCTGTGGTAGGTTGTGTCCAGGTCTATTTTATCTCCTGTCTTATTGGAGATTTTAGAGGTCATAACTTCCGGGCGGAAACGATGATAGATATATCCTGTTCCAAATTTGAGGTGGTGTTTGGGAGATGGATTATAATCGAAGTCGATCTGGTAATTCCAATCATTGATTCCCGAACGGTAATCGGCTGAATACCGGTTGGTAAATGATGTACCGCTACTGCCGAGATATTGATTGTTGGTATATGAGTTGATGTCGAATAAATAGTTGCTGTAGGAGACTGTCGTATTGCAGAATAAACGGTTGTTGAATACATAGTTCCATCTGGCAGAAAGAATCGTGTTTCCCCAATTCATTTTGCTTCCGTCTTTGAAATCTGTATTTCCATCATAATTGGCAGCAAAATGATCCTTTCCATTGTAGGCAGATAGATAGACGCGGCTCCGGTCGGAGAATTTATGATTGATTTTGGCATTGATGTCATAAAAATAATAACTGTATTCCTCGTCATCCGGCATGAATGGTTTAGCGATGAGGTCGAGATACGAACGTCTGGCGGAAATATTGAAAGACGTTTTCCCTTTCACAATCGGACCCTCCAGGTTGATTTTGCTAGTTAGTAGTCCGATACTAAGTGTACCGTGGTATTTCTGCATATCTCCGTCATTGGTACGGACGTCGATGACAGAAGAAAGCCGTCCGCCGAAACGTGCCGGAAAAGAACCTTTGAATAGTGTTACTTTTTTGACGGCTTCCGGAGTAAAAACCGAAAAGAATCCGAACATATGGTCTACGTTATATACAGGAATCCCGTCAAGTAAGATTAGATTTTGATCCGGGCTTCCACCACGTATATACAGTCCGGCAGATCCATCTACTCCAGCCTGTACGCCGGGCATCAGTTGGATGGCTTTCATTACATCTGCCTCTCCCAGTATGCTCGGAGTATTTTTTATTTGCGTCATTGGAATCTCGATAGATCCCATCTGGGTGGCTATAGTTCCTGTCTCGGTTTTGTCGGAAACGATGACTACTTCCTGCAATTGCGTGTTACCCTGCATGCGGATATTTAGTAATGTGTCTTGTGAGAGCGTAAAATGATGCGCTTCTGTGGCATAGCCCAGATAGGAGAAACGCAGTTCGGTTTCTCCTTCGGGCAGGGTGATGCTGTAAAAACCGTAAGGATTGGTGGTTGTTCCTTGATTTTGATGACTCTCAATGATGTTGGTTCCAATCAACGTCTCGGAAGACGTCCCATCAGTGACATATCCGCTGATAGTGAACTTGCGGCTTACAGTTTTTGATTCTTTTTTCTTTTGCAGGAGGATATGCCGGCCGGTGAACTGATAACTGATCTGCTCATTTTTGAACGCGAGGTCAAGTATCTCACGCAAAGGCTTATCTTTTACCTGCAAATTGATTTTATGTTTTATGGTAATTTCCTCACTGTAGATAAAAGAATATCCGGTTGAATTCTCAATCCGTTTGACGAATTCTTTCAATGTGGCGTTTCGTAGTGTCAGCGAAAGCCGGGCGTTTGCGTTTTGTGCGTGTACGTGGGCAGTGATAAAGAACACCATACCTATCAGAACAAAGGTTCTGACAGGCAGGTGGCCTTGGTGAATAGTTTTCATTTTAAGTCTGGTTTAGCAGTGATAATAATCTGTTTATTGTTTTGTGAGTAGTCGAAATAACCGGCATTATGTAATACAGATAAAATAGTTGCCAGGTCTTCTCCATTGCGGAAGCGTGCTGTGATCCGGTAATTTTGCAAAGCCGCGTCGGCTATGTGGATCGTTGCTCCGAATGAATTGGATAGTTCGCGGGCAATCTCCTGCAAAGGTAGGTCGTCGAATATAAACTCTCCCTGCCGCCAGGAAATTTCATCTTCTACGTTTTCTAAAACCTTGCGGGTGAGTTTTTCTTCCACCTTATTATATATAGCAATCTCATTCGGTTTCAAAATCACACGAACTGACTTGCTTTTATTGCTGACTGCTACCGAACCTGTCAATAACGTTGTCTTTACATCCGGGTTGTTCTGATAGGCATCTACGTTGAAGTGAGTTCCCAACACCTGAACGTCAATCGTTTCAGTCTGCACGATAAACGGATGTTTCTTGTTCTTGCTTACTTCAAAATAAGCCTCCCCATTTAGTTTCACTTCCCGCTTGTCCGATTTGAACTTTTCAGGATAAGAAAGTGAAGAATAATGGTTGAGTGTGACGGTGCTGCCATCAGGAAGACAGACCGTGCGTGTCTCTGCCAAGGTGGAAACCGTTTGTATCGTGACCGGTTGCATATATAAATAGGCTGTCCATACCGATAGGCAAAGTAGAGTTACTGCCGCCGCTGCCGAGAAAGTACGTATCAGTGTCAGACGCCGGGTATGTGACTTCAGTCTTTTCTCTAGTTCCGGGTAACTGGTTGTTGCTGAAAACCGTCCTCGCGGTGAACGTGTGGAAGCGACGAGCTTGTTCAGTATTTCTTCTAATTCCGTATCGGTGTATTTCATCTTTTTTCTGTATTGCTCTTGATCTATTATTTTCGTTTCAACAGAATGGTCAGTTTGCTGATTCCTCCTTCTTTCCACTGGGGAGTGCAGGATAAAGTGACATTCTGCTTCTTCAATATCATCTGTTTAGGATAGATTTTTATGACAGTTGTTGCTGACTTCTTACCCGCTTTGATGATTACTTTTTTTTCTGTTAGCTGTACACTGCTGCTTGTCCTACTACCGGAGGGGGTGTGGCAAGTACTACCGTCCGGTCTTCTTTTGTTTTTTCTGTTGCAACAATTTTAATTTTCAACTCACATTCGGGTTTGTCGCTTTCACATTCTACTGTTTCCTTCGAATGTTCAAATCCTGTATAGTCCTTTGGTAGGTTGTCGTTGTCATTGTTGCATGAAAACAGGCACAGACAAACTGAAAGAAGGACAAAGATTCCCATGTTTGCGTCATTTAGCTTTTTCATTTTCTGTCTTTTTTAGTGATTGATTGACTTATTTGTTGATAAAGACCGGAGGGGGACAGAAACTCCCTACGCTCTTTGTCTAAAAGAATGTTAATCTATTTCGGCCCGGCTAATCATCTCTTTTAAACGTGTGATTGCTTTCTGAAGTTGTGCGTCCACTGTATTCATGCTGATGCCTAATTCTTCTGCTACTTGTGCGTAACTCTGTTTTTCTTCACGGATGCGGATGAACACTTCCCTGCAACGATCCGGAAGCCGGTCGAGTGCTTTTACGTAAAGAGCGAACAGCTCTTCACTGATGAGCGATTCTTCCGGTGAATAGCTCTGTTCTTGAGGCTCCGGCAGAGAATCGGGATGAATAAGCGTATGTCTTGATTCTTTTTCCAGATAATTGAGCGAAGCATTTTTGACGAGAATGAAACAATAATCTTCAATGTTTCTCACATCAAGCAAATTGCTGCGTTGCTTCCATAGTTTCAGGAATACATCGAGAACGATTTCCTGCGACCATTCTTCCTGTTTCACATAATAATAGGCAATACGAAAGAGACGGTCATAAGTCATGTTGTAAAAGTCCCGGAAAGCAGTTTGCGAATCCAGTTCTTTCATTTGCCGCAATAACTTTCTTACTTCTGATTCGGTCATCGGCTTTTTGTTTGTTTGGTTAGTCTACCCAAAGTAAATCACTCATTATACTGTCGGAAATAAAAATCCCTTCACGCGTCAGGCGCAAAGCCCCGTTGTATTCCTCCAGTTTACCATTTTTCAGATAAGGTGCAGCCATTTTTTGACAATACTCCCACATTTCATTGCCGAACATCTGTTTCAGTTTCTCTATAGGTGTTCCCCATACGGTACGTATGGTAGTGATAATAAATTCGTTGTAGCGGGTCGTTGGGTCCAGATACTCTGTCTCGAAAGCACGGCAGTCTTCTTCTATACCTTTTATATAGGTGTCGATTGAAGACACATTCCATTCCCGTGTCATTCCGTCAAAAGAATGTGCCGATGGTCCGCATCCCAGATAAGCTATTCCTTTCCAATAGGAAGTGTTGTGGCGGGAATATTTTCCGGGGCGGCAGAAATTGGAAATTTCATAGTGTTCAAATCCTGCTTTCTGCAAATGCTCTATCAGTAATGTGAAAAATTCTAAACTGGAGTCTTCGTCTACCTCGGATATTTGGTGCTGTTTTAACATATTATATATAGGTGTATCTTCCTCATAAATCAAGTGATAGGCGGAGATATGTTCTACATTCAGACTGATAGCTTGACGGAGATCGTTTTCCCATCGTTCTTTTGTTTCTCCGGGCAATCCGTAAATTAGGTCGATACTGATGTTCTGGAAATCGGCTTTCCGGCATCTGTCAATTGCTTCGATGGCTGTACGGGCATTGTGGCGGCGTCTCAATAGTTTGAGCGTAGCGTCATCAAAAGTCTGTATTCCCATGCTGAGGCGGTTGAAAGGAAGTGAGGAAAGCATTTCCAGATATTCCTGCGATAAATCATCCGGATTAGCTTCCAGAGTGATTTCCTGACAATGATTCAATCCGTAGTGCTCGCGGATGGTATCAAATATTTGTTCAAAATCCTCTTTTTCCAGTTGAGACGGGGTTCCGCCACCGAAATAAATAGTTTCTATATCTTCTCCTTTCAGGTATTCTTTACGCATCGTCAACTCCCGGCAGAGAGCCTGTACATAACGGGGTTTGAGTTCGCTGCGAGTGGTTGAGTAGAAGTCGCAGTAGATGCAGCGCGTTTTGCAAAAAGGAATATGAAGATAGATACCTGCCATAGTTATGCTGTTTGGGTTTGTGGGTGTAAAAGTAAGACTATTATTAGATATATCAAAAAAGCAGTTGACGGAAATTATTTATAGTGGGGCGGGAATACGCTAAATAGATAATTCTCCCATCGATTAGTAGAAGATAATTTCCTGCAATGCTGAATTTAAGATCTTTTCTTTTATAAATAAGATTCGAACTTGTAGCCGGGTTTTCGTTTGACTTAAGTCAAACGATAGAATGACTTAAGTTAAACTATCGCTTGACTTAAGTCAAACGAAAACTAATTAGGCAACGGGGAAACTATTGTATGAAAGGAAAACAACTAAAAATAACATCGTGCCGGATTACTCGTTGCAACTATGAAATTAGTTTATAGCCATGCGAAAATAATTTTTAACCCGTTTCGAAAATGTTCATGTTAAAGATGTGTTACATAACATTGTTTAGTAACACTGCCATAAGTGTTGCTTTTCCCCCAATTAATCCCTAATTTGCGCATCACAAAATTAATGGTATGTGAGAAACATACTGAGTAATTACTAAAATCTTATATATTATGAAAGTATATCAGACTAATGAAATCAAGAACATTGCCTTGTTGGGAAGTTCTGGCTCTGGGAAAACCACTCTCGTGGAAGCGATGCTTTTCGAGAGTGGTGTTATAAAACGTCGCGGATCTGTTGCCGCAAAAAACACAGTTAGCGATTATTTTCCTGTTGAACAAGAGTATGGTTACTCCGTTTTCTCCACCGTTCTCCATGTAGAATGGAATAACAAAAAACTTAATATTATTGACTGTCCGGGATCGGACGACTTCGTAGGCAGCACAGTGACTGCACTAAATGTGACCGACACAGCAATTATCCTTCTCAATGGCCAATACGGCGTCGAAGTCGGTACACAAAATCATTTCCGTTATACAGAAAAGCTGAATAAACCTGTTATTTTTCTAGTCAACCAGCTTGATAATGAAAAATGCGATTATGATAATATCCTCGAACAGCTGAAAGAGGCATACGGCTCTAAGGTTGTTCCTATCCAATATCCGATAGCTACCGGTCCGGGCTTTAATGCGCTGATCGACGTATTGTTGATGAAGAAATACTCGTGGAAACCCGAAGGAGGGGCTCCGACAATCGAAGATATTCCGGCAGAAGAAATGGATAAGGCTATGGAGATGCACAAAGCATTGGTAGAAGCTGCTGCCGAGAATGATGAAAATCTGATGGAGAAATTCTTCGAGCAAGATTCCCTGTCAGAAGACGAAATGCGTGAAGGCATCCGTAAGGGATTGATCGCCAGAGGTATGTTCCCTGTATTTTGCGTCTGTGGAGGTAAAGATATGGCGTTCGCCGTTTGATGGAATTCTTGGGTAACGTTGTTCCTTTTGTATCTGAAATGCCGAAGGTACAGAATACGGAAGGTAAAGAAGTGGCTCCGGACTCCAATGGACCGGAATCTCTTTATTTCTTCAAGACAAGTGTGGAACCGCATATCGGTGAAGTTTCCTATTTTAAAGTAATGAGCGGTAAAGTTCATGAGGGAGACGATTTGCTGAATGCCGACCGTGGTTCGAAGGAACGTATCGCGCAAATCTATGTGGTAGCCGGTGGTAACCGTGTCAAGGTGGAAGAATTGCAGGCCGGTGATATCGGTGCTGCCGTGAAACTGAAAGACGTGAAAACCGGTAATACGCTGAACGGTAAGGATTGTGACTACAAATTCAATTTTATCAAATATCCGAACTCTAAATATACCCGTGCCATTAAGCCGGTGAATGAAGCGGATGTGGAAAAGATGATGAGTATCCTGAACCGTATGCGCGAAGAAGATCCTACCTGGGTGATTGAGCAATCAAAAGAACTGAAACAGACTTTGGTACACGGTCAGGGAGAATTCCATCTTCGTACCTTGAAATGGCGTTTGGAAAACAACGAAAAACTTCAGGTAAAATATGAAGAACCGAAGATTCCGTATCGTGAAACGATTACAAAGGCTGCCCGTGCCGACTATCGTCATAAGAAACAGTCCGGTGGTGCCGGTCAGTTTGGTGAAGTTCACCTGATCGTAGAACCTTATAAAGAAGGTATGCCTATACCTGAAACGTATAAGTTCAATGGACAGGAATTTAAGATTACCGTGAGAGGCACGGAAGAGATACCATTGGAATGGGGTGGTAAACTGGTGTTTGTTAACAGTATCGTCGGTGGTTCTATCGATGCCCGCTTCTTGCCTGCTATTATGAAAGGTATCATGTCTCGTATGGAGCAAGGACCGTTGACGGGTTCGTATGCTCGTGACGTGCGCGTTATTGTTTACGATGGTAAGATGCACCCGGTAGATTCGAATGAAATCTCCTTTATGCTTGCCGGACGTAATGCCTTTAGTGAAGCCTTTAAGAATGCCGGTCCGAAAATTCTGGAACCGATTTATGATGTAGAAGTGTTTGTTCCGTCTGATAGGATGGGAGATGTGATGGGAGATCTGCAGGGACGTCGTGCCATGATTATGGGTATGAGTAGTGAAAAAGGTTTTGAGAAACTGGTTGCGAAAGTACCTTTGAAAGAAATGTCGTCTTATTCTACGGCGCTTAGCTCTCTCACGGGTGGACGTGCTTCGTTCATTATGAAATTCTCTAGTTATGAGCTTGTGCCGACGGATGTTCAAGATAAGTTAATGAAGGACTTTGAAGCTAAACAAACTGAAGAATAAGTATAAATGATAGGTGATAATTGATTGAATATTCACTATAATATTCGGTATTTATCATCTGTTAGGCATAAAGAATCAACTAAAACGTTAAAACCGCCGCCTTTTTTAAGTAAAAGGGGGCGGTTTTTGTTTAACTATGATTAATAAAGATGGAAAAACACAAGGAGAAGATTTAATTTTTTATTAAATTTGCAAACCAAAGGAGGGGTTTTATTGTTGTAGTAATCAGAATACAACCTAAATAGCTCCTTACGGTTAATTTCCGGGAAGTTCCGGTTAAATCAAGTTAATGCATTAGGAGTGTTAATTAGGGAGTGTTAATTTTGTTGCTATGAAGAAGTCAACAATTTGGATATTAGGTATTGTAATGGGGCTTTCCTTCCTTAGCTTGCTGTATTTGCAGGTAAGTTATATAGAGGAAATGATGAAAACCCGTAAGGAACAGTTTGATTCGGCTGTACGCAATAGCCTGGATCAGGTTTCCAAGGATGTGGAATATGCAGAGACCAGACGTTGGTTGATCGAAGATATTTCAGAAGCAGAAAGAAAAGCGCTGATTGCGAATAATGCTTCCATACAACAAGACAACTTGATTCAGCAAACGCAGCGGTTTACAGTGAAGTCTAAGGATGGAAAAGTATATTCGGATTTTGAGCTGAAAGTGATGACCACTAAGCCCTCCGAGCTTCCGAAGGCTATGATTTCTCCTTACAGGGGGACAAAGACCATTCCGGAAACTTCGCGTTCATTAGTGGAAGCCATCAAGAATCGGTATATGTATCAACGGGCATTACTCGATGAAGTGGCCTGGCAGATGATTTACCGGGGAAGTGACAAGTCGATTGGAGACAGAGTACGGTTTAAAGAACTGGATGACTATCTGAAATCGAGCTTATATAATAATAGTATAGATTTGCCTTATCACTTTACGGTGATCGACAAAGACGGAAGGGAAGTCTACCGTTGTGCGGATTATGAGGCAAAGGGAAGTGAAGACGCTTATCAGCAGGCATTGTTCAAGAATGACCCGCCTGCCAAAATGAGTATCTTGAAAGTGCACTTTCCGGGGAAGAAAGATTATATCTTTGACTCCATCAGTTTCATGATTCCGTCGCTGATATTTACACTGGTATTGTTAGTGACATTCATCTTTACGATTTATATCGTATTCCGGCAAAAGAAACTGACGGAAATGAAGAATGATTTTATCAATAATATGACGCACGAATTTAAAACACCGATATCTACCATTTCATTAGCAGCCCAGATGTTGAAAGATCCCGCGGTGGGGAAATCGCCGCAGATGTTCCAGCATATATCGGGAGTGATTAATGATGAAACCAAGCGCTTGCGCTTCCAGGTGGAAAAGGTGCTCCAGATGTCGATGTTTGAGCGTCAGAAGGCAACTTTGAAGATGAAGGAGATTGATGCGAATGACTTAATTGCAGGAGTTGTCAATACCTTTGCGCTGAAAGTGGAACGGTATAATGGTAAGATAACATCGAACCTTGAGGCCACCGATCCTGTTATATTTGCAGACGAGATGCATATCACGAATGTAATCTTTAATCTGATGGATAACGCGGTGAAATATAAGAAACCGGAAGAGGATCTGGAACTGAAAGTGAGAACGTGGAATGAGTCGGGGAAACTGATGATTTCGATACAGGATAACGGTATCGGTATCAAAAAGGAGAACCTGAAAAAGATATTTGAAAAGTTCTATCGTGTACATACGGGTAATCTGCACGATGTGAAGGGCTTTGGACTGGGATTGGCTTATGTGAGAAAAATTATATTGGATCATAAGGGAACCATCCGGGCGGAAAGCGACCTGAACGTGGGAACTAAATTTATTATTGCATTACCTTTATTAAAAAATAATTGATATGGACGAGAAACTGCGTATTTTATTGTGCGAGGATGACGAAAATCTTGGCATGCTTTTAAGAGAATATCTACAGGCAAAAGGTTATTCTGCTGAGTTATATCCTGATGGAGAAGCCGGTTATAAGGCTTTCTTGAAGAATAAATATGACTTGTGCGTGTTTGACGTGATGATGCCTAAAAAAGACGGATTCACACTGGCACAGGATGTCCGTGCAGCAAATGCTGAAATTCCTATTATCTTCCTGACGGCCAAAACGCTGAAAGAAGATATCCTGGAAGGCTTTAAAATCGGTGCGGATGATTATATCACCAAACCGTTTAGTATGGAAGAATTGACATTCAGAATTGAAGCAATCTTGAGACGTGTTCGTGGAAAGAAGAACAAAGAAAGCAATATCTATAAGATTGGTAAGTTTACTTTCGACACACAGAAACAAATTCTGTCGTCAGAAGGCAAACAAACTAAGCTGACTACCAAAGAGTCTGAACTGCTCGGATTGCTTTGCGCACATGCCAATGAGATTTTGCAACGTGACTTCGCTCTGAAAACAATCTGGATTGACGATAACTATTTCAATGCCCGTAGTATGGACGTGTATATCACGAAACTACGTAAGCACCTGAAAGAAGACGATTCAATCGAAATTATCAATATTCACGGAAAAGGCTATAAGCTGATTACTCCGGAAGTTGAATCTTAATGATTGCGTTTGAGATAACTCCAAATAAAAAATCCCGGGAACATTCGTTTCCGGGATTTTTTATTGATTTTGCGAAATTAATCAGCGATCTTCTTATTAATAACAATATAAGAAATGAGTCCCAGTACTACAAGTACTACTGAAGTACCCAGGATGGCGTTGTTGTTTACATTTCCTGTAAAGGAACAAGCCAGCAGGATGACTACTCCGACCAAGATTAATATCAATCCTAAGTTCTTTAATAAACCTTTCATGTGTGTGTATTTTAATAGATTATAATATTCCAGTCACAAATTAAAGCATAATTCTTTAACGGGCGAAATTATTTGGATAAAAATTCCATTATAAATGCACGATTTAGTGGATTTTATGATTTGGAGAGAAGTTCTTCTATCTAATCTTTTGTATTGTAGAACACCTTTTTCAGTACCTCCTGTCCAATGCTCAATTCGTCGAGAGTGATACCGTGAAGAGCCTCTTTCAGAGTCTGTCCGGCAATGACACGCGCTTTTTCCTCCAGTTCTTTTCCGTCTTTGGTCAGATGGATCAAGTTGGTGCGGCGGTCTTTTTTATCGGAAATGCGCACAACAAGATGTTGCCGTTCCATATTATCTATCAAACGGGTCATGCTGGGCTTGTCTTTAAAAGTTGCATTACACAACTCTTGTTGCGTCACGCCGTCTTTTTCCCACAGGAAAATGAGTACCGTCCATTGTTCGGGACTGATTTCCAATCCGTTCTGACGGAAGTTACGGTACAGTTTCCGGTTGATTGCCGCAGAAACTTTGCCATTTAATATGGCAAATATAAGTCGAATGTCGAAATTAAATTGCTCTATCATGAAATTATTGTTTAAACAACTTTGCAAAGGTAAGTCTCTTCCCGGATAAATCCTATCTTCGGATACAAAAAAAGATTAAATATTTGTAGTTTAAAATAAAATGTCTAACTTTGCACCCGCATTTAAAATCAAATAATTTATTTATTTAATTAAACGAAGTATGAATCAATACGAAACCGTTTTCATTTTAACTCCCGTTTTATCTGATGTTCAGATGAAGGAAGCGGTAGAAAAATTCAAAGGCGTTCTTCAAGCTGAAGGTGCTGAGATTATTAATGAAGAAAACTGGGGACTGAAGAAATTGGCTTACCCAATTCAGAAAAAGTCTACAGGTTTTTATCAACTGATTGAGTTCAATGCAGATCCTACTGTAATTGACAAGCTGGAAATTAATTTCCGTCGTGATGAACGCGTAATCCGTTTCTTGACTTTCAAGATGGATAAGTATGCTGCTGAATACGCTGCAAAAAGAAGAAGTGTTAAATCAAACAAAAAGGAGGATTAATCATGGCACAACAAGTTCAATCAGAAATCAGATATTTAACTCCGCCGTCAGTAGACGTTAAGAAGAAAAAGTACTGCCGTTTCAAAAAGAGTGGTATTAAGTATATCGACTACAAAGATCCTGAATTCTTGAAGAAATTCTTGAATGAACAAGGAAAAATCCTTCCGCGTCGTATTACAGGTACTTCTTTGAAGTTCCAACGTCGTATCGCGCAGGCTGTGAAGAGAGCTCGTCACTTGGCATTGCTGCCTTATGTAACTGACATGATGAAATAAGAAGGAGGAAAAGTATGGAAATTATATTAAAAGAAGACGTAGTAAACTTGGGTTATAAGAACGATATCGTAAACGTGAAATCCGGATACGGTCGTAATTATCTGATCCCGACTGGAAAAGCTATCATCGCTTCTCCTTCTGCAAAGAAAATGTTGGCTGAAGAACTGAAACAGCGCGCTCACAAACTTGAGAAAATCAAGAAAGATGCTGAAGCTATGGCTGCTAAGTTGGAAGGCGTTTCTTTGACTATCGCAACTAAAGTTAGCTCAACCGGTACTATCTTCGGTTCTGTTGGTAACATCCAGATTGCTGAAGCATTGTCTAAACTGGGTCATGAAGTTGACAGAAAGATCATCGTTGTAAAAGACGCTGTGAAAGAAGTTGGTAGCTACAAGGCTATCGTTAAGCTTCACAAGGAGGTTTCGGTAGAAATTCCTTTCGAGGTAGTTGCTGAATAAGAGCAAATTTACTTCATATATGAAAAGCGATTTGTTCTGAACGAATAAATCGCTTTTTTTTGTTATCTTTGCTATTACTATTATGAAATTCAACTATTGTTTTCTAAAGAAGAGGTTTTTGCTTCTGCTGATTGCTTTGGGAATTGGCAGTGTTCTTTATGCAAATAATGAGTTGAAACTATTGACTGATTCTTTGCGTAGAGTGATAGATGAAAAACACGTCTTTGTTAAAGAGAAAGAGGATCGGATAAACCGGATAAAATGTATGTTGAGAAGTCCCGGTTTGACTCTTGAAGGAGAATATAGAATCAATCTACGGTTATATAATGAATATAAAAAGTTTCATATTGATTCAGCCATCCATTATGTTGATCGCAATATTGAGATTTCCCGCCAGTTGAATAGACCTTATTTCACCAACCAGTCGTCTTTACATCTTAGCCTTTTATATTCGATGTGTGGCAGGTTCCGCGAAGCGAGATTATTTTGAAAAGTATAAAGACTTCAGAACTTCCCAGAGATTTATTAATAAACTATTATCAAACTTATTCCAGCTTTTGGGGACACTATTCGATTTCTGTCGCCAATAATCTGTATGGCAAGCAGCAGGCTGCTTACCAGGATTCGTTGTTTGCCCTCATTGACCACACTTCTTGGGATTATCGAATGTCCCAGGCTTCTTATTATATTTGGCGTGATACGCTGAAATCGAAAGAAATTTATAAAGAACTGCTGGAGATTGAGGAAGTGGGGACGCCCAATTATGCTATGATAACTCATTCATATTCTAGGTTATGTCACCATCAGAAAAAGTATGATGAAGAAAAAAAATATTTGATGTTGTCGGCAATAGCCGATACCCGGAATGCTACGCGGGAAAATGCATCCCTGCAATCTCTTGCATTGATAGCTTATGATGAACAGAATTTAGCTGATGCCTTTAAATTTACACAGTCCGCTATCGATGACGTTATATCTTCCGGTATTCATTTCCGGGCCATCGAAATTTATAAATTCAATTCTATTATTAATACAGCTTATCAGGCGGAGCAGGCCAGATCACGGTCGCATCTGACTACTTTTCTTATTTCTACAAGTATTATCCTTTTTCTTTTAGTCCTGTTGGTGCTTTTCATCTATATTCAAATGAAAAAGACGTTGAAAATAAAACAGGCATTGGCACAGAGTAATGAGGAGCTTTTGCGATTGAACAACAAGCTGAATAGCATGAACAGCCAGCTGAATGATACAAATAATCAGTTGTGTGAAATTAATAGTATAAAAGAGTATTACATAGCCGAATTCTTTGATGTCTGTTTTAGTTATATCCATAAAATGGAGAAATATCAGAATATGCTGTATAAAATAGCTATTAATAAATACTATGATGAACTGATTAAGAAGCTAAAATCATCTGCGCTTATTGATGAAGAGCTTGGCGCTTTATACACTCGTTTTGATAAGGTCTTTCTGGGTTTGTATCCCACCTTTGTATCTGATTTTAACGCTCTGTTGAAAGATGAAGAGAAAATTATTTTAAAACCGGACGCTTTATTGAATAGAGAACTTCGTATTTATGCTTTATTACGCTTGGGTATTACGGATAGTGGAAAGATAGCGAACTTTCTCCGTTGCTCTACAAGTACGGTTTATAATTATCGTACGAAGATGAGAAATAAAGCAGCCGTCGACAGGGATGAATTTGAGAATGAAATTATGAAAATTAGTTCAACACAAGAGATATAATTATTATTTTAACATTATAATACTTTCCAAATCATCTACATTTTTTTGATGTGTCAAGTTATCTAAGTTGTTGATTAATAGTAAAAAGAGCAGATTTTATATCTACATAAAGTAGTGTAAGTCAAATAAGCCGTTATTTATTTGGCTAGATTTGCAATATCAGTTTTTAGCTCATCAGTTTGGTAGTTAGAAGTTGATGTTTTATCTATTATTTGTACTTAAATTCACTATGTTTAATTATGAACACGCAATCTTCAGTAGACACGAGAATTAAAGTTGGAATTATCGGTTTTGGTAGGATGGGAAGATTCTACTGGGAAGCGATGACTAAAAGTGATCGGTGGAATATTGCTTATATTTGTGATACCGATCCGGCATCACGTCAGTTGGCTAAAAAGCTTTCCCCTAACTCTATTATAGTAGAAGATAATCAAAAGATTTTTGAGGATGAAAGTGTGCAGGTAGTCGGGCTTTTCACTTTGGCTGACTCGCGGATGGAACAAATAGAAAAAGCTATTCGTTACGGCAAACACATTATTTCAGAAAAACCAGTTGCAGATACAATGGAAAATGAGTGGAAAGTTGTAGAAATGACAGAAAACACAAATCTCATTTCTACGGTAAATCTGTATCTGCGAAATTCCTGGTATCATAATTTAATGAAGGAATATATCCAGCAAGGGGAAATCGGAGAGCTGGCTATTATTCGTATTTGTCACATGACTCCCGGCTTGGCACCAGGTGAAGGTCATGAGTATGAGGGACCTGCTTTCCATGATTGTGGAATGCACTACGTAGATATTACCCGTTGGTATGCAGGATGTGATTATAGAACATGGAATGCCCAGGGAGTGAATATGTGGAACTACAAAGATCCTTGGTGGGTGCAATGTCACGGAACTTTTCAAAATGGGGTCGTTTTTGATATTACCCAAGGATTTGTTTATGGGCAATTATCTAAAGACCAGACACATAATTCGTATGTAGATATTATAGGTACAAAAGGGGTTGTGCGTATGACGCATGACTTCAATACTGCTGTTGTCGACCTACACGGTGTCAATCAGACCATCCGTGTAGAGAAACCTTTCGGCGGCAAGAATATAGACGTGTTGTGTGACCTGTTTGCTGATTCGGTAGAAACCGGAAAACGCAGTTCACGATTACCGCTAATGCGCGATTCGGCTATTGCATCCGAATATGCATGGACATTCTTGAAAGATACCCGCAAACACGATTTGCCCGCTATTGGTAATTTGCGCACTTTGGAGCAAATACGCGAACGAAGAAAAAACATGAAAAATGGATATGGATTGTTGCACGGCAACCTTCCAAAGATTATTAACCCTTAAACAAATAAAATCATGTCAAACATTTCGAGGAGAAAATTTCTCAAAACGGGAGCCGCTGCTTTAGCAGGTATAACCATTGCTCCCAGTACAATTTTAGGTATGAGTCACGGGCATATTTCGCCTACTGATAAACTGAATCTTGCAGCTGTGGGTATTGGTGGCATGGGACATGCCAACATTAATCACGTAAAGGGCACTGAAAATATTGTGGCTCTTTGTGATGTGGATTGGAAGTACGCAAAAGGCGTGTTCGACGAATTCCCCAAGGCTAAAAAATACTGGGACTATCGTAAGATGTATGATGAAATGGGTAAATCTATCGACGGTGTGATTATCGCAACTGCCGACCATACTCATGCTATTATCACTGCTGATGCAATGACAATGGGAAAACATGTATATTGTCAGAAACCATTGACCCACTCTGTTTATGAATCTCGTTTGTTGACAAAACTGGCTGCATCAACGGGCGTGGTTACCCAAATGGGTAATCAGGGGGCATCGGATGAAGGTACGGATTTAGTATGTGAATGGATTTGGAATGGTGAAATCGGTGACGTAACGAAAGTTGAATGTGCAACAGACCGTCCTATTTGGCCTCAAGGATTGAATGTTCCTGAAAAGGTTGATAAAATTCCTAGCACATTGAATTGGGATTTATTCACAGGTCCTGCTAAAATGAATCCTTATAATGCTATTTACCATCCTTGGAACTGGCGTGGATGGTGGGATTACGGAACAGGTGCATTGGGTGATATGGCTTGTCATATTTTGCATCAGCCGTTTAAAGCATTGAAATTGCAGTATCCTACCAAAGTGGAAGGTTCATCGACATTATTGTTGAATGCTTGTGCTCCACAGGCACAACACGTGAAAATGATTTTCCCTGCTCGTGAAAATATGCCGAAAGTAGCTATGCCTGAAGTGGAAATACATTGGTATGATGGCGGTATGATGCCAGAACGTCCGAAAGGATTCCCAGAAGGAAAACAACTGATGCAGAGCGGTGGTGGTTTGACTATTTTCCACGGAACAAAAGATACATTGATTTGCGGATGTTATGGACAGAATCCTTGGTTGCTTTCAGGTCGTAAACCAAATGCACCGAAGGTTTGCCGTCGTGTTCCTAAAGCAATGAATGGTGGTCACGAAATGGATTGGGTACGTGCATGTAAAGAAGATAAATCTAATCGTATCATGACTAAATCTGACTTCTCAGAAGCCGGACCTATGAATGAAATGGTAGCAATGGGTGTATTGGCTATTCGTTTGCAAGCTCTGAATAAGACTCTTGAGTGGGATGGAGCTAACATGTGTTTTACAAATATCGGTGATAACGAAACCATTCGTACTGTTATCAAAGACGGATTCAAGATTCATAATGGTCATCCTACATTTGATAAGACATGGACAGATCCGATCAATGCAAAACAGTTTGCGGCTGAATTAGTGAAACATAATTATCGTGAAGGCTGGAGACTGCTGATATGCCAAGATAAAAGTAGATTAAAAATTAAAGATTAAAAATTAAATAGTTGATATCATGAAAAAAGTATTTTATCCATTAGCTTGTTGTTGTCTTGCTGCAGGCGTTTTCGCTTCTTGCGGTGGTCAGAAGAAAGCAAATGCTCCGGAAGAGCAAAAAGTTGCGTTGACTTACTCTAAATCATTGAAAGCGGCAGAAACAGATAGCTTGAATTTGCCTGTTGATGAAAATGGTTATATCACAATCTTTGATGGCGAAACATTTAACGGATGGCGTGGTTATGGAAAAGACCGTGTTCCTTCTAAATGGACAATTGAAGACGGTTGTATCAAATTCAACGGTTCTGGTGGCGGTGAAGCTCAAGACGGTGATGGTGGTGACCTGATTTTTGCTCACAAGTTTAAAAACTTCGAACTGGAGATGGAGTGGAAGGTTTCTAAAGGTGGTAACTCCGGTATTTTCTATTTAGCTCAGGAAGTTACATCGAAAGATAAAGACGGTAATGATGTGCTTGAACCTATTTATATTTCCGCACCTGAATATCAGGTATTGGACAATGCCAATCATCCGGATGCAAAATTGGGTAAGGACAACAATCGTCAGTCAGCTTCTTTGTATGACATGATTCCGGCAGTTCCTCAAAACTCTAAACCGTTTGGCGAATGGAACAAGGCTAAGATTATGGTTTATAAAGGTACAGTTGTTCACGGACAAAACGATGAAAACGTACTTGAATATCATTTGTGGACAAAACAATGGACTGATATGTTGCAAGCAAGTAAGTTCAGTGAAGAAAAATGGCCTTTGGCATTTGAATTGCTGAATAATTGCGGTGGCGAAAATCACGAAGGTTTCATTGGTTTGCAAGATCACGGTGACGATGTTTGGTTCCGCAACATCCGCGTGAAAGTTTTGGACTAATCGAATAGCAATAAAGAAAGGCACGGGTTACGTGTATTTCACGTTTTTTTTGAATGGCGATTGCCATGGAGTAACCGTGAAGTCTGTGTAATCCGTGCCTGTTTTTTCTATGTAAACCTGAATAATTGTAACCCACTAATATCTATTATATGAAAACTAGAATTTATATCTGTGCATTGGCTGCTCTTTTTATTATTCCACTGGCAGTAACGGCACAAACCAAGAAAAAAGCTAAAAAAGAAGTAGCAATTCAGCTCTATTCTGTCAGAGATATATTAAACAAGGTAGACAACAAAAATGGTAAGTGTGACCCCACTTATACTGCTCTTCTGAAGAAATTGGCAAACATGGGATATACCGGTGTTGAAGCAGCCAATTATAACAACGGTAAATTTTATGACCGTACTCCCCAACAATTTAAGAAAGATGTCGAATCGGCAGGATTAAAAGTCTTGTCTTCACATTGTACAAGACAATTGTCTAAAGAAGAATTGGCTTCCGGCGACTATTCAAAGTCACTTGAATGGTGGGATCAATGTATTGCCGATCACAAAGCTGCCGGTATGAAATATATTGTAGCTCCGTGGATGGATGTACCTAAGACACTCAAGGATTTAGAAACATATTGTGCATATTATAATGAAATAGGCAAGCGTTGCAAACAACAAGGTTTGTCGTTCGGATATCACAATCACGCTCATGAATTTCAGAAGGTAGAAGATAAAGTGATGTATGATTATATGTTAGAACATACGAATCCTGAATATGTTTTCTTCCAGATGGACCTTTATTGGGTAGTTCGCGGACAAAACAGTCCTGTTGATTATTTTAATAAATATCCCGGTCGCTTCCAGATATTCCATGTGAAAGATCACAGAGAGATTGGACAAAGTGGAATGGTCGGTTTTGATGCTATCTTTAAGAATGCAAAAACTGCAGGCGTTAATTATCTCGTTGCTGAAATCGAAAAGTATAGTGTTCCGGTAGAGGAAAGTGTAGAAGAAAGTCTGGATTATTTATTGAACGCTCCCTTTGTGAAAAGTTCATACGCTAAATAACGTGTGGCTTGCTAAAATAAAGGCATAAAAAAAAGTCTGTGCATGCTTTCGCATGGCAGACTTTCAATTCTCTCTAGCTGTTTCTGAATTATTCAGCTACAGTTTCAGTTGCAGTGCTATCAGCATTCAAAGAATCTGCTGCTGCGGCTGCTGCTTGTTCAGCTTCAAGAGCTGCTGCTTCTACTGCTGCGATTGAGTCAGCGATACGGATAGAATCTGCAGTTGCTTTTGCTGCGTCAGCTGCTTTGTTACCACATGATGCGAATGATACTGCTACGATAGCTACGGCCATCAAAACTAATTTTTTCATTTTCTTTGCTTTTTAAAAACGTAATACAATCAATTGCTTTATTAAAACGATGCAAAGGTATGTACTTTTTCAATATGTTGTTCTCGAAACGCCAACTTTTTTTATATTTTTTTTTGTAACTGGCCACTTTTCTCCCCTTTTTATATGTTTTAGAACATGCTAATCGACAGCAATACTGTTATATAAGTATCTTTTTATGCTTCTTTTGGGCGTTTTTTCAAATTCAGTAGGGTAGAGTTGGATCTTGCTGATTTTCTCATAAGCGGCTACGTTGCTGTTCAGGTTCTTAAGATTTTCATCCATGATTGTTTTCAGGTTATCCGGATTATTTAATCCGAGAGAATCCAACGCTTCGTAATCGGCATAAACAAGTGCCACTAATTTTTTATTGCGTTCGATAACAAGACTTTCGAGAATGAAAGGCAGGTTATTCAGTTTGGTTTCCAACTCTTCGGGGAAGATATTCTGTCCGCTAGAACTTAAGATCATAGTTTTGAGTCGTCCCCGGATGAAAATATTTCCGTTGCTGTCCATGGAACCGAGGTCACCGGTACGTAGCCAGCCGTCCTGCGTGAATACTTCCTGTGTTGCTTCCTGGTTCTTGTAGTAGCCCACCATCACATTTTCTCCCCGAACCTGGATTTCTCCGGTTTCTGCTTCCGGGGTTTCCTTATAGATACGTGCTTCCATTATATCTAGAATCTTTCCGGAAGAACCTAGTACAAATTCATCCCAGGGGGCGTAGCTGATAAGCGGACCGCATTCTGTCATTCCATAACCGATGGTAAAAGGGAATTTGATTTTGTAGAAGAATTCTTCTACTTCCTTATCCATAGCGGCGCCACCGATAATGATCTCTTTAAACCGTCCTCCCAGTGCATCAATCAGTCTTTTACGTATCTGGTTGTAGATTTGGGTGTCGAGCAGAGGGATATTGAGTGCCCACTTCATACCTTTTTTATTAATGAGTGGCTGGATAATATTCTTATATATCTTTTCAATCACTAGCGGGACAGTAATAATAAGGTTAGGTTTCACTTCCTCAAAAGCTTTCATTATAATTTTAGGAGAAGGCGTTTTTCCAAGCAAAGTGACATGGGTGCCGACAGCCGTTGCTGTCAGAAAGTCGAATGCGCAACCGTATGCGTGGGCGAGGGGAAGGAAAGAAAGCACTTTATCCCCTTTTTTAAGGAGTTCGGTACGAATACCGAAAGTGACATTGCCGGCAAGATTGTTTCCTGTCAGCATCACACCCTTACTGAAACCGGTGGTTCCGGAAGTGTAATTTAACAGCATCACTTTGTCATTGGATAAAGTGGTGTACTGAACATCTTCACGGGTAAATCCTTTCGGATACAAAGCATGCATCTCTTTATCGGTATTTTTCAGAAACTTCTGTATGGTTTCCCCGTCACGTTGATAAAGACACCGGAAATCAGTCAATGAGAATACTCCCCGTAGTCCCGTTAATTTTTCCTCTTCCAAATTCTCCCAAATGCTGTCGCTGGTGAACAGGAATACAGATTCGGAATGATTGACGATATGATGAACGTCATTAGGCGTAAAATCTTGAAGGATAGGGACAATGATCGCTCCGTATGTGATCGTTGCCATATAGGCGATGCACCAATGAGCGTTATTTTTGCCGATAACTGAAATCTTATCTCCTCTGCGAAGGCTACAATGTTTGAATAACAGATGTAAACGGGCGATTTTTTCAGCTACCTCACCGTATGTATATTGGGTATCTTCTCCATAATCAGTATAACAAGGCAGATCCCAATTCTCACGAAAACTATTTTCGTATAGTTTAATGAAATTCTCTTTAATCATTGCACGTTTTTTAGTGGATTGTGCAAAAATAGGAATAAACTTTCGTATCCTAAAGTGTTTTACTGATAATAATGTGTAACTTTGCAAAGTTAATGTGTTTATAACAGCTTATGATAGATACCACTGTATTTCAAAATAAGACAGCCGTTTATTATACTTTAGGCTGCAAATTAAATTTTTCAGAGACTTCAACTATCGGTAAAATCCTGCGTGAGGCAGGAGTCCGGACTGCGCGCAAAGGAGAGAAAGCAGATATCTGTGTGGTAAATACCTGTTCGGTGACAGAGATGGCGGATAAGAAATGCCGGCAAGCCATCCACCGCTTGGTAAAGCAGCATCCCGGTGCTTTTGTGGTAGTGACCGGATGTTATGCGCAATTGAAGCCTGGCGACGTGGCAAAGATAGATGGAGTAGATGTAGTGCTGGGAGCGGAACAGAAGGGAGAGTTACTTCAATATCTGGGCGACCTCCAAAAGCATGAAAAAGGAGAGGCTATCACTACTACAACCAAAGATATCCGTTCGTTTTCTCCCTCGTGTTCACGGGGAGACCGTACTCGTTTCTTCTTGAAGGTGCAGGATGGATGCGATTACTTCTGTTCATATTGCACGATTCCTTTTGCCCGCGGGCGAAGTCGTAACGGGACTATTGCTTCCATGGTTGAGCAGGCCGGGCAGGCAGCTGCTGAAGGCGGAAAAGAAATCGTTCTGACCGGAGTGAATATCGGAGATTTTGGTAAAACAACAGGAGAGAGTTTCTTTGATCTGGTAAAAGCATTGGATCAGGTAGAGGGAATCGAACGTTATCGTATTTCTTCCATAGAACCCAATCTGTTGACTGATGAGATTATCGAGTTTGTGTCTCATTCCCGTAGTTTTATGCCTCATTTTCATATCCCTTTGCAATCCGGTTGCGATGAAGTTTTGCAGTTAATGCGTCGTCGTTATGACACTGCTCTTTTTGCTTCGAAAGTGAAGAAGATAAAAGAGGTGATGCCGGATGCTTTTATCGGAGTGGACGTGATTGTGGGAACCCGTGGAGAAACACCCGAATACTTTGAACAGGCTTATCAGTTTATTGATGGTCTGGATGTGACGCAGTTGCATGTGTTTAGCTATTCCGAACGTCCCGGAACGCAAGCCTTAAAAATAGAATATGTGGTTTCTCCGGAAGAGAAGCATCAGCGTAGTCAGCGTCTGTTGGCACTATCGGATCAAAAGACACAGGCTTTTTATGCACGTCATATCGGGCAGACAATGCCGGTATTGATGGAAAAATCGAAAGCTGGTGCTCCGATGCATGGATTTACGGAGAATTATATTCGTGTAGAGGTGGAAAGTGATGACTCGCTGGATAATCAGGTAATTAATGTACGTCTGGGAGAGTTTAATGAGGAGATGACAGCACTTAAAGGTACAATTTTGATATAAGTTATGAGATCAAAACTTATCTATTGGTTGGTATACAGTGGAATGTGGCTGTTTTCAGCTCTTCCGTTCCGGGTTCTATATATGCTTTCGGATTTTAATTATCTGCTGATGTATCGTGTTGGAAAATATCGTCGGAAAGTAGTTCGGGGAAATCTATTGAGATCATTTCCGGAAAAAACTGATGCGGAGAGATTACAGATAGAACGTAAGTTTTATCGCTATTTGTCGGATTATATGCTTGAAGATTTGAAATTGTTGCATATGTCTGCCGAAGAACTTTGTGAGAGAATGACTTATAAGAATACGGAACAATATCTTGAACTGACAGAAAAGTATGGAGGTATTATAGTAATGATTCCTCATTATGCCAATTATGAGTGGTTGATAGGCATGGGAGCAATCATGAAACCAGGGGATGTTCCCGTACAGGTTTATAAACCGTTGAGGGATAAATATTTGGATGAGTTGTTTAAACGTATTCGTTCTCGTTTCGGGGGGTATAATATTCCGAAACATTCTACAGCCCGTGAAATTATTAAGCTCAAACATGATGGAAAAAAGATGGTAGTCGGTTTGATTACTGATCAATGGCCCAGTGGATATGATAAATATTGGACTACCTTTTTAGGACAGGAAACCGGTTTTCTGAATGGTGCGGAGCGAATTGCCAAAATGATGAATTTCCCTGTTTTCTATTGTGAGCTTAGTAAGAAGCGCAGAGGATACTGTGAAGCGGAGTTCAAGTTGATGACGGAAACACCGAAAGAAACAAGAGAAGGAGAAATCACGGAAATGTTTGCTCATAGATTAGAACAGACGATTCGTAAAGAACCGGCATATTGGTTGTGGTCTCATAAACGTTGGAAAATGACTCGTGAAGAAACCGATCGATTAGAAGAGAAAGAGCTGAACAAGAAAAAAGAATAATAATGAAAGTTTCAGTTGTAATTTTAAATTGGAACGGGTGTGATATGCTCCGTACTTTTCTTCCGTCTGTCGTCCGGTATTCGGAAGGGGAGGGGATTGAGGTCTGTGTGGCTGACAATGGTTCTACGGACGCTTCCGTTACTTTGCTTCAACAGGAATTTCCTTCTGTCAGAACGATTGTTCTCGACCAAAATTATGGCTTTGCGGATGGATATAATTTAGCATTGCAGCAGGTCGACGCAGAATATGTAGTTCTTTTGAATTCGGATGTCGAGGTGACGGAACATTGGTTGGAACCAATGATTGCTTATCTTGATAAGCATCCGGAGGTAGCTGCTTGTCAGCCGAAGATACGAAGCCAGCGGCAAAAAGAATATTTCGAATATGCCGGGGCAGCCGGTGGCTTTATTGATAAATACGGTTATCCTTTTTGTAGGGGGCGTATTATGGGAGTTGTGGAGAAAGACGAAGGCCAGTATGATACGGTAATTCCTGTTTTCTGGGCCACGGGGGCAGCGTTGTTTATCCGGCGCACTGATTATGTGAATGTCGGGGGATTGGATGGACGTTTCTTTGCTCACATGGAAGAAATAGATTTGTGCTGGCGACTCCGTTCACGGAATCGTGAGATTGTCTGTATACCTCAAAGCATTGTCTATCATGTGGGGGGAGCTACTCTTAAAAAAGAGAATCCTCATAAGACTTTTCTTAATTTCCGTAATAATCTTGTCATGCTCTATAAGAATCTTCCACAGGAGGAGTTAAATAAAGTGATGCGTATCCGGACTTGTCTCGATTATCTGGCGGCGTTCAATTTCTTGTTGCAAGGGCACTGGGATAATGCTAGTGCTGTGATGCGTGCGCGGAAAGAGTATAAACGATTATGTCCGTCGTTTTCTTTATCCCGTGAAGAGAATATGAGAAAAAAAACTTTGAATCCGATACCTGAACGGACAAAAAGTAGTATCTTGTGGCAGTTTTATGCGAGGGGATGCAAACGATTCTCTCAATTGTCGGATTTAAAAGGATAGCAAATGAAATCAAAGGTTAGAAGAGGCATCGGGCTGGTAGCGCATGATGCAATGAAAAAAGACCTCATCGAATGGGTACTGTGGAACTCGGAACTGTTGATGGGTAATAAATTCTACTGTACAGGTACTACGGGTACTTTGATATTGGAAGCATTGAAGGAGAAACATCCTGATGAAGAGTGGGATTTACGATTTTAAAATCAGGTCCGTTAGGTGGTGACCAACAGATGGGATCACGTATTGTGGATGGGCAGATTGATTATCTCTTCTTCTTCACGGACCCTATGACATTGCAACCGCATGATACGGATGTAAAAGCATTAACCCGTTTGGCCGGTGTAGAAAATATTGTTTTTTGTTGTAACCGTTCTACGGCGGACCATATAATTTCCAGTCCGTTATTTATGGATCCTGATTACGAACGCATTCATCCGGACTATTCCAGCTATACAAAACGTTTCCAGGATAAACCTGTGGTGACGGAAGCTGTCGAATCGGTAAATAGAAGAAAAAAGAAGAGAAAATAAGCCGGTAGTTTACGGCTGTGAAAATAGAAGCAGATCTTGCTTAAAAAAGGAATGCAGATGATACGGATTACTTTATTAATATCGTATTATCTGCATTTCGTCATTTATGTTTCATTTCTAGCTGTGATTATCTTATTTCTTGCTGCAGTGTAGCTCAATTCCTGCGGACTCTATATCTGCTCCCATCGGTGGGTTTCGTTTGGAAAGCCGGAGTTCGATTTCTTCAATACAGGGGAATTGGTCAAAGAGTTTTTGTATAATCCGTCCGCTAACGTGTTCCAGCAATTTCGAGGGAACAGCCATTTCATTTTTTATCACTTGATGTACTTCGGCATAGTTGACGGTGTCGGTAACTTCATCTGTCTGGGCAGCTTTGCTGATATCTACTTTCAGTTTCAGGTCAATGAGATATTCATTCCCAATCAGATTTTCTTGCGGTGCGACTCCATGATAGGCGTAACAACGAATTTCTTTCAAAAGGATATAGCTACTATTTATCTTCATATACTGTCTTTTTAGTGTGATCTTGTTTGACTTTTAACAGGTCTTTCTGTGCAACCATTTGTGGAATCACTTTAAGAAAGACGGGTGTGAGCAGAAGGCAGATGCTTAATGTTATAAGCAGAAGTGCGCTTGCTTGTGCCCAACTATTGTGAATATAACGGCTGACTAATGGACCTAAAAAATGAAGTATCGGTCCATGAATACTCAAGGTGATGATTGAATATCGTCCCAAGTAAGAAACAACCTTTATCTTCTTCACTTTTTTGCAAAGTAACATAATCATAAATATTCCTGCAAACGCAGCGATATATACTTGAAAAATATTTCCCGTATAATTGTTGGTACGCATGCCCAATGTGGTAGCGGTAAAGTACATTACCACCAGTGCCAATACAACAAAAAACGGTATCAGTTTGTCGAAACGATGGCTGGGATATAGAAAGAAATTATACCGTCGGATCCAGAAACCGGCTACATAGAAGGGGAGGGCAGTCATGGAAACATCTATATACAGGGGTAACTCTATCTGTAATTTTCCGAGATAAAATCCTGCGCAACCAATCAGGATTGTCACAGCGAACATGACAGGCAGATGCTTTTCGCGCAGAAAGTGAATTAGATAAAACAGGATGTTGCAATTGAATAATGCGAGTAGAAACCAGATCGGTGGATTGAACTTGATAAGGTCGTGTCCATGAAATACAACCAAGAGTTCATTCCACGACACAGGCAGTTGAAATACCCCCGGAGCAATCTTCCAAACAATGTATTTCATTAGAAATGCACTTAGATAGAAGAAAAGAAAAGGAATAATCAATTTGTTTATTTTTCGTAGGATGAATCCGAACAGGCCTTCGTATGATTTGAAAAACACTCCCGAGATAAAGAAGTAAAGCGGCATGCGGAAACAGGATAACATCGAATTCGTATCCAGTTGTTCGAAGGCCCCTCCAACGTGTGCCATTACCACAAGGATAATGCAGACTCCTTTGGTTAAGTCCACAAAATCGATACGTCTGCTCTGGTTGCCTTCCATTATCTCTTTTAATTTCTCTTTTTCGGCGCAAAGATACTTTATAAATCGGAATAAAAAGAGGAACATTGAAAAAATAAACGAATGATGCGAAAAGCGAAAAAGTATGATATATAGTAATGATATTATTGCGAAAAAAACGGTTGACTATGTTTTGAAACTCCTTATTTTACCTCTGTTATCAATATATCCTTGAAAAACGAATGACGCGGATCACATAGATTTTTAGCGTTCTTAATCTAGTGTTATCCGCGTCGGTAGTGTCCGGAAAATATCCTTTTTGAAAGTTACTTGTACCTTTTATTCTATTTATTCGGATCTCTTCCTGTGTATTTAATCAATTCGCTAATCTTATCATTGAGTGTTTTTGCTTTCATCAACTGTTCCAGAGTGAGATGCATCCGGTATCTCCAGTAGTTTCGTGGATTGGATGGAACATTAATTCGCTCTTCCGCCACATTCGGATTTCTCCATTTCCCGTCTATTGATAACCAATCCTGGAAAGACAAGATACAGAGAATGGAATTACTGTTGAGATGGTTGCGTACGATTTCCTCGCACAACTCCGGGGTGGCAGTTGTCGGTGCAACTCCGTAATGTCCTAACGTTGCATTATAGTAACGTTGGGTCTGTTGATAATCTTCTTCCCACCAGCCACGCAACGTAGACATATCGTGAGTGGAGATTGTGCAGACAGACCGGTACGGATACTCATTTAAATGCCCGAATTCATGCATCGGATTCTTAGGCATTCGCTGAATTTCCAGACTAAGAATCCGGAGCTCATTCATCACCGACGACACACAAGCAGGAATCATCCCCAAATCTTCTCCACAAACCAACATGCGGGTTGACTGTGTCAGTTGAGGTAACTTCTTCATAGCCTGTTGATACCAGAACTCGTTGTGCCGATGATAATAATATTGATCGTATAGTTTGTTAAACGCATTTTTCTCTTCTTCGTTCAGCGACCGGAATACGAAATCCCGTTGCACACCGATGCGCGGGTGGTATTTACCTTCCTCTTTCTTATCCGCAACAAATAAGACGTTGCTGATTAATGAATAAAGCCCTTCCCGAATCCATACACTATCTTCATCATTTCTACCGGCAAAGAATTGTTCTACCTCCCGTTGTGTTTCGAATCCCGGTTTCATCCGATAAAGTCCGGAGTCATCAACCAATTGAAGAAAGTCCTGTTTGACTAAATGGGTATGCGGTCCGAACAACTGTCCGAGGAAAGATTCATGGATGAATGGTAGCAGATATTCATCGCGGAACGTTAGACCATAACTTTCGATTTCTTCCCGGCTCATCGGCAAAGAAGGATCAAACTGGCCTAACAATCCGTGTACAGCGTGCATCGGTATTTCCCAAATACGGAAGAAACCGAGGATATGATCGATCCGGTAAGCATCGAAGTATTCCGCCATTTTTTGAAAACGCTTCATCCACCAGCGGTATCCGTCTTTTTCCATGACATCCCAGTTGTATGTGGGGAATCCCCAGTTTTGCCCGTTGATCGAGAAATCATCGGGCGGAGCACCCGCTTGTCCGTCGAGATTGAAGTAATGGGGTTCTGTCCAGGCTTCCACGCTGTTGCGGCTGATACCAATCGGAATATCCCCCTTTAATACAACACCGTGTTGGCGGGCATATTCGGTTGCAGACAACAACTGCAGATGCAGATGATACTGGATATAATAATACAACGAGATGTGAGGATAATCTGCCGTTCCCGGTTGGCACATTTTTTCTATATCTTCCGCTTGGTAAACAGAGTGTCGCGGCCATTGGCGGAAATTGGGCGTTTTGTAGGCATCGCGCAGATAACTAAAGACTGCATAAGGTTGCAGCCATTCCTTGTTCGTTTCAAAGAAATCTTTGAAACCTTTGGAAGCCAATACCTTTTCTCCTTCCTGTCGGAACAGTAAGTTGAAAAACTCCCATTTAGTTTGGTTGACCGCTTCGTAGTCAATAGCAGGGAGGCTGTTCAGTTCCTTTTGCTTCTTGCTGAATTTCGATATCGCTTCTTTATCTTTCAGAGTTCCCATTTGCCTGATATCCGCATACATCGGATGGAAAGCATAAATAGAAATGCTGTTATAAGGATAAGAGTCCGTCCATGCATGAGTCATGGTGGTGTCGTTGACCGGTAAAATCTGAATAACTTTCTGGCGAGTATTTACTGCCCAGTCGACCATACGTTTCAAGTCGCCGAAATCACCTACTCCGAAACTTTTCTCTGATTTTAAAGAAAATACGGGTATAGCGATTCCTGCCCCTTTCCATGCGGGAATGTCGAAATAAACATATCGGTCGGAAATCACGAGCGTTTCGTTGGTCTTCAGTTCCGGGTCTGCCAGATAGCGGTTAGGGTTTTTCTCCCAGCAGTCTGCTTTCTTTTCCTGTTTGTTGTAGAGGATGAATTTATATTCCAGCGGATATTTTAGTTTGCTGGCGTCCAGCTCTATCTGCCATTCCGGGAAATTGGTATCACTCATCAGCACCGCTTTCTCCGGGTCCCAGTGACCTAATGATTTCTGGTTGCCACAAATTGCCAGGCAATAATCTTTGTTGATACGTGGGGCGTAGGCTTGATAACCAGTCCCTTCTTATATCTTTGCGGGATATTCTCTTTTTCAGGATGTGCCAGTAAGGCTTCTGTAAAAGCAGAACTATAAAGATACAGTTGTTCCGGGATATTTTTCCAGCAATCATTGATTCTGTATATCTTCCTGGAGCTGCCTGATAAGAAAATAGATCTCGAAAAACTGTCCCATCCTTGCGGATAACTATTCCGTTTTGCTCTATCTGATAGCTATAATTGATAGTCATCCCTTCTTGAGGGACTTCAAGCTCAAGTTCTGCCGTCCAATAGATACCATCGGTGGTGTGTAAAGGAATTGATTCCGGAAATAAGCCGGAAATCCTTACTTCTTCTCCCCAATTGGTGCGGTATTCAATATTAAATGATAGAATCATATATATTAGATTTTGATTGTATATGTAAGACACTGCAAGTATAAGACATTTTTTTGAATAAAAAATAAAAGGAGCCGCACCGGACTCCTTTTAATCTTTTGTTTATATATTAATTAACATACGTAGGACTATTATCCACATCTGGAAGCGCCGCAAGTAGTACAAATCAGACAGCCTTCCTGATAAACCAATGTCTCGTTGCCACAGTTCGGGCACTTCTTACCTTTGGCTTCCGTTCCATCCTGAATATACTTCTTCAATGCACGTTCTACACCGTTTTTCCAAGTGTTGATACTTTCACTGTTCAATTGCAGAGAGCCAACCAGTTTGATAACCTGTTCAATCGGCATCCGGTAGCGAAGCACGCCGGAAATCAATTTTGCATAGTTCCAGTATTCCTTGTTGAACTTCTCTGACAATCCTTCAATGGTCGTCTTATATCCGCGTTTGTTCTCGAATTGGAAGTCGTAACGTTTGGTACCGTCTTCATCCACATTTTTAATGATACGTCCGCAAGTCACGCTCTTAGGCAGCAAGATACCTTCGTCGTCATCTTGCAAACCAGTGAATATTTCATAAGGGTGTCCGTCCAATAATCCGACAAAAGCTACCCATTTTTCCTTGTTGTTCTGGAAACGGACAACGTCTGCTTCCAATATTCTCGGACGTACCTCTACAACCGTAGGCGGTTTGCAAGGAGGAAGTCCTTCTTTCTTGTCCTTATCCGATTTCGTAGAGATCAGCACTCCGGAGCGTGAACCGTCACGATATACGGTACAACCTTTACAGCCGGATTTCCATGCTTCTACATACAGGCGGTTTACTAAATCCTCGTCCACATCGTTCGGCAGATTGATGGTTACGCTGATAGAGTGGTCTACCCATTTCTGGATTCTTCCCTGCATCTTCACCTTCATCAACCAGTCGACATCGTTAGAAGTCGCTTTGTAATAAGGAGATTTGGCAACCAGTTCGTCAATTTCTTCCTGGGTGTAACGTCTGGCCGGATCGTATCCGTTAGCTTCCATCCAAGTAACAAATTTATGATGGAATACGATGTATTCTTCGAATGCGTCCCCTGTTTCGTCTACAAAGTCTACATGAACATTCGTATCGTTCGGGTTCACCTTTCTTCTACGTTTGTAAACAGGCAGGAATACAGGCTCGATACCCGAGGTGGTCTGCGTCATCAAACTGGTCGTTCCGGTTGGAGCAATCGTCAGGCAGGCAATGTTGCGGCGACCATATTTCTTCATGTCCTCATACAGTTTCGGGTCGGCTGCTGCCAAGCGTTGGATGAACGGATTGTTCTGTTCACGTTCGCTATTGTATATTTCGAAGGCACCGCGTTCTTTGGCCATTTCCACTGAAGAACGATAGGCGCCGAGAGCTACTGTCTTGTGTACTTTTTCAGAGAATTCCGTTGCTTCTTCCGTTCCGTAGCGCAATCCTAATGCAGCAAGCATATCACCTTCTGCAGTGATACCTACGCCGGTACGACGACCTTGTCCGCTCTTCTTGTAGATTTTCTCCCAAAGTGCACGTTCCGCATGTTTCACTTCTTCGTTTTCCGGATCTTCGTCAATCTTGGTCATGATACGTTCGATCTTCTCTAGTTCGAGGTCGATAATATCGTCCATGATCCGTTGAGCGAGAGCACGTGTTTTTGGAACAGGTCGAAATCAAAATAAGCATCCGGTTTGAACGGATTTACCACATAAGAATATAGATTGATAGCCAGTAAGCGGCAAGAATCGTAAGGACATAGAGGAATTTCTCCGCATGGGTTGGTAGATACCGTTCTGTAACCCAGGTCTGCATAGCAATCAGGCACAGATTCACGGATAATCGTATCCCAGAACAAAACACCCGGTTCTGCCGATTTCCATGCATTGTGAACGATTTTCTTCCACAAGGTAGAAGCGTCGATTTCCTTGGTGAATGTAGGTTGGGCAGAGTCGATAGGATATTGCTGTACATACGGCTTTTCGTCTACGGCAGCCTGCATGAAAGCGTCGTCCAACTTGACAGAAACGTTTGCTCCGGTCACTTTACCTTCGGTCATCTTGGCATCAATGAATGCTTCCGAATCCGGATGCTTGATAGACACGCTCAACATCAATGCACCGCGACGTCCGTCTTGAGCTACTTCACGAGTGGAATTCGAATATCGTTCCATGAACGGAACAAGACCGGTAGAAGTCAACGCCGAGTTTTTAACGGGAGAACCTTTCGGACGGATGTGTGATAAGTCATGACCTACACCACCGCGTCTTTTCATTAGTTGTACCTGTTCTTCGTCGATTTTGATAATAGCGCCATAAGAGTCGGCTGCACCGTCCACTCCGATAACGAAGCAGTTGGATAGTGAAGCAACCTGGTAGTCGTTACCGATTCCTGTCATCGGGCTACCTTGGGGGACGATGTACTTGAAGTGATCCAGTAAATCATACAGTTCTTTTGCTGTCAACGCATTCGGATACTTCGATTCTACGCGTGCCACTTCATTTGCAATTCTCCAATGCATGTCTTCCGGGGATTTTTCATAGATATTACCGAAAGAATCCTTTACTGCGTATTTGTTTACCCAAACCCTTGCAGCAAGCTCGTCGCCTTGAAAATATCGTAAAGATTCTTCATAGGCTTCGTCGTAAGAATAAATCTGTTTTTCCACGATTCAATTTGTGTTAAATCTCGTTTTTAATAAGTAATATGTAGAAGTTTACTTATCGTTAACAAATGTAGGCGCAAAGCTAAGAATGTTTTTTCATCTATCAAAATAAAAATGAATTAATTTATTAACAGGTTGCAAGTTTTCCATTTGTTTATGCTAAGTGTTTGATAAACAGTTAGAATTGAATTTTGTTCAAAGGTTAAAGTTTTCCAAAAAGAAAACTATTCTATTCCACTAGTGTGGTGGATTATTTTTTTCTTTTTATATCTTTGCAAAAAAAAGATATGTTTGAAACCGTAAAGAACAGAAGAACTATCCGGAAATATCTGCCTAAAGATATAAATCCGATTTTGTTAAATGATTTGCTTGAAACCTCTTTCCGTGCTTCTACGATGGGTGGGATGCAACTTTATAGTGTGATTGTGACTCGCGATGCGGAAATGAAAGAGAAACTTTCGCCTGCTCATTTCAATCAGCCGATGGTAAAAAATGCTCCGGTCGTACTGACTTTTTGTGCTGATTTCCGTCGTTTCAGCAAATGGTGTGAACAGCGGAAAGCTGTGCCGGGCTACGATAATTTAATGTCTTTTATGAATGCGTCTATGGATACTTTGCTTGTTGCGCAGACTTTTTGTACGCTGGCGGAAGAAGCAGGACTCGGCATTTGTTATTTGGGAACTACCACTTATAATCCTCAAATGATTATTGATACCCTCCAACTCCCCGAACTGGTATTCCCTCTTACCACAATAACGGTAGGTTATCCGGATGGTATTCCCGCACAAGTAGATCGTTTGCCTTTGGAAGCTGCCGTGCACGATGAAAAATATCACGACTATACACCGGAAGAAATAGATAAACTCTATGCCTACAAAGAATCGTTGCCGGAAAACAAGCAGTTTATCGAAGAAAATAAAAAAGAAACATTGGCTCAAGTCTTTACGGACGTGCGTTACACAAAGAAAGATAACGAATTTATGTCCGAAAACCTATTGAAAGTACTTCGCCAGCAAGGATTCTTGAAATAAGTATTAAGTATTTTTCAAGTATAAAGTATTAAGTATTACCCTGGTGCGAAACCGCATAATAAAGCCTGTCCGCATGGATAATACTTAATACTTTATACTTAATTTCAGTTTCTCTTTTTCAGTAACGATTCTATTTCCTGTACTTCTGCACTAAAGCTTTTGTCCACCTCCAATTGTCCTTTTACGGTTTTGCAGGCGTGAAGTACCGTTGCATGGTCTTTGTTACCGATAAACTTACCTATCTTAGAAGTTGAAAAGTCTGTGTGGTTTTTAGCTAGATACATGGCAATCTGTCGTGCTTGAACGACTTCCCTTTTTCTGGATTTTGTATGTATGGCAGACGGTTCCAGATCAAAATGCTTGCATACCACTTTGAGGATATCATCGATGGTAACCGCTTTTGTTTCGTTATGAACCACGCCATGTACAATGTGTTGTGCCAAATCCAAATCTATTTCTTTGTTGAAAATAGTGGAACGAGCCATGATAGCAATGACGATACCTTCCAGATCGCGTACACTTTCATTCACATTTTCGGCAATATAATCGATCACTTCTGGCGGGAATTGTAACCCGTCGCGGTGTATCTTGTTGCGTAGAATGTTTTTGCGAAGTTCTACCGTCGGCTTTTCAAGCTCGGCTACCATACCCCATTTGAAACGGGTCAGGAGGCGTTCTTCAATACCTTGCAACAATACAGGAGCACGGTCTGAAGTTAATATGAGCTGTTTGCCGTTCTGGTGTAAATGATTGAAGATATGGAAGAAGTTGTTTTGAGTCTTGGTGACACCGGCAAACTCCTGAATATCATCAATGATTAATACATCAATCGTCTGATAAAAGTTAATAAAGTCGTTGGTCGTGTTATTGCGTACAGAATCCGTATATTGTACCTGGAACAAATGTGCCGAAACGTACAATACTCTTTTCTCTGGATAAATTTCTTTGATTTTCGTGCCTATTGCGTTTGCCAGGTGCGTCTTTCCTACTCCGGATGCTCCATAAAGGAATAACGGGTTGAAAGCAGTCCCTCCCGGTTTTTGCGCTACGCTTCCGCCACACTTCTTGAAAGTTTATTGCTGTATCCTTCAATGAAGTTCTCAAAATTATAATTGGGATTCAAATGCGGGTCCAAATCCTGAACGGCAGGAGCCTGTAGGAAGCTGGGAGCTTTGTTTCCTCCGATTATGCTTTTGGGAGTAACAGCCGTAGAACGATTGCTTGCTTCGAGATTCACGGTTTGATTCGGAATCGAAGTCTTGTCCACCATGACATTGTACATCAACTTGGTTCCTTCGCCAATGACCTTATATAATGTCTTACGTATAAGATCTACGAATCTCTCTTCCAGTATTTCATAGAAAAACTGGCTCGGGATCTGTAAGATCAACGTTTTGTCCTCATATTTCAACGGAACAATAGGGGCAAACCAAGTATTATATGTCGTCTCGGGAACATTGTCTTTAATAACGTCGAGACAGCGGTTCCAAAGTACGACATGATTTGATTCAATCATAGTAACTTTTAATACATTTATTAATTAAGCAAAACTTCTACGTTTGCAAAATTGGGAATCTTATTCGGAAAAAACAAATCTATTTTTTCTTGTTTTTTTCATGCTAACAATAATGTGTTTACTTTCAATGACTTATGCGTTTGTTGTCGGACACACTCTGTTTACCCTCTCTTGCAGTTTTGTAAGTATCTGTATGTTAATGTCTTATATATATAATTTTAGCCTTTTTTCTCACTTTTGTACGTTTGTACGGGAATATTATTTCGGTTTGTAGATAGACATTTGAAGAGCAATCTACTTTCTTTTGAAAGCCCTTCGTTATTTAGATAAAATCTATATAACGATAATTTGCTACTTGTCTTTCTTGCCGAATAATGAGAAGTGAACGTACCGTTTCGGATGCTCTTTCAGGTCTTCTAATAAGCTGGCTGCATTTTCAGTTGTTGCATTCAGATTATTGTATAAAGTCGGGTCGTTGAAGAGCAGTCCGATTGTGTTATCTTTGCTGTTTAATTTTTCTGTAAGTATTTTTACGTTAGCCAGCGTTTCGTCTATTTTTTTGAAAGTGGCTGCATAGTCTACTTCTTTCAAATTTCCGCTGATAACAACGAAGTTGTCTCCGATGGTGTTCAGTTTACTGGTGAGTTGAGGTATGTCATTACTCATCAGCCCTTTTACCTGCGAACTGACTACTGCCAGGTTGGCGGTTGTCTTCTCTATCGAGTGCAGGGTGGCAGGGATGCTCTTGTCTCCTAATATATTGTTCAGAGAGATGAGGATAGAATCCAGTTTCGGAAGCATTTCTTCTACCTTTGGGATCAGTTTCGCCGCGCTTTCCATCATTCCGTTGTTCAGTGTGCCGGGGATCGTATCTCCTACGGCATATTTTTCGCGCGGGTTGTTTGCCAGAAGAATATTCATGCGTACGCCTCCCATAAGTTCGGATACAAGCTCGGCACTACTTCCTTTGGGAATCCGCAGTTCCGTGTCCAGTTCCACTTCGACAATTACATTTCCGGGTTTGGCATAATCATAATAGATGTCACGCACGATACCTACACGAACACCGTCGGCAAATACCGGGCTTGATTTGGTGAGTCCGTTTACATTTTCAAATTTGGCATAGAAATAGCTGGAAGGTTGAAACATGTGTATACCTTTCAGCCAGTTAATTCCGTATATAAGCACACATAGTGCAACGATACCTGCAATACCTATTCTGACTTCTTTTGTAATGTACTTCATTTTATCTTTTTATTTATTTCTTCTTTTCTTGAATTCGGCAATCGCTTCATTGACGTTCATTTTCTCGCCGTTCCGGAAAGCGATGATAAAGGCGTCTTTGAATTGTGCCGTAATGGTGCGCTTCGTACGCAACACCTTGTTATAATCGGCGGAGGCTCCATACGTATATTTGTATATTCCCCCTTCCTTATAATAGTCTACATCTTTCAGTCCTTTCAGCCGTTTGTCGTTTTTGGCGAGAGGTTTGGAAGAAGTAAGTATCTGTATCTTAAACGTAATTTCACTGTCATTGGTTGCACTCTCTACTACAATTGGGCGTTTCGGTGCTGTTTTTGCTGTCGCGGCAGGTTTTGTTTTTGCTTCGGCCAATAGCTTTTCCTGTTGGGGAGCTGTGTTCACACTTTCGGTATCCTTTTGGGCAATTGCCGGGGCATTGTCTTCTTCCTGTTCGGTTGGGACGATCGTTTTGCTGACTCCTGTTAGGCGCAGTTCATGTTCTCTCTTATAATTTAAGAAAGCACGGTAGATGCCTTTTGCCATGGTGCCGGCCCCTTCTTCAGAATTCAGATAGCGCTCCTCTTCGGGCGTAGAGATAAATCCTAGTTCTATCAGAATGCTCGGCATGGCACTCGCTTTTAAGACAAGGAATCCGGCTTGATGCACTCCACGGTCTGCCCTTCTACAAGTTTGGCGAAATTGTTTCTGCATCAGAGAAGCCAGGTGTACACTCTGTTCCATGTATTTATCTTGCATGAATTCAAATATAATATATGACTCGGCAGAGTTCGGGTTGAAACCGGCATATCTTGTTTTGTAGTCACTTTCGTAGAGGATTACGGAGTTCTCTCGCTTGGCAACTTCCAGATTAGCGTCTGATTTGGCTAAACCCAGTGTCCAGGTTGAAGCACCTTTTGCGGTACGGTTGTTAGCCAGTGCGTTGGTGTGAATGGAAATGAAGAGATCAGCCTTCGCGTTGTTCGCGATTTCTGCGCGTCGGTCTAAAGGGATGAATACATCTTTGCTACGAGTGTAAATCACTTTGACGTCGTCGCAATTCCTTTTAATCAGATTTCCCACTTTCAGGGCAACGTTCAGATTGATATTTTTCTCTTTCGAGATTTTGCCGATGGCGCCCGGATCATGTCCGCCATGTCCTGCGTCGATAACTACTACAAAATCCTTCCCCCATAAGTGGTTAGTACATGAGGGTAGAAAAAGTAGCCAGAGGCAAATGAATATGTATAATATGTACGGTCTATTCAGTTTCATATCTATAATACGGTGCAAATGTAGTAGAAATTTGTAGAAAACTCATTATTTGCCATTAAGTTTTGTGTTTTTTTCGGTTTAATGGTAGCTTTTTTCCTGAAATCTCCGTTACTTTGTGCTTCGAAGTTAAAATGTACGACGATGCTTAAGTTTTTGAAGAATTGGACGTTACCTATTGCTATGCTGGTAGGTGCTATAGGTTATCCGCTGTTTATCAGCCTTTCTTTTCTGACTCCCTATCTTATTTTTACGATGTTGCTATTGACCTTCTGTAAGGTATCTCCTCGTGATTTGAAGCCTAAACCTCTCCATTTGTGGTTGTTATTGATTCAGATTGGCGGAGCGTTGGCTGCTTATTTGTTGCTTTATCGCTTTGATAAAATAGTAGCAGAGGGAGTGATGGTTTGTATTATTTGTCCTACGGCTACGGCTGCTGCGGTGATTACTTCCAAGTTGGGTGGGAGTGCAGCCAGTCTGACCACTTATACATTGATAGCAAATATCGGTGCGGCTATTGCTGTGCCTATTCTTTTTCCTTTGGTGGAGGTGCATCCTGATGTCACTTTTTGGGAGGCGTTTCTTGTTATTTTAGGTAAGGTATTTCCGTTGTTGATTTGTCCTTTTTTGGCTGCCTGGTTGTTGAGTAAGTGTTTGCCAAAGGTGCATCAGAAGTTATTGGGCTATCATGAACTTGCTTTTTATTTGTGGGCTGTATCTTTAGCTATCGTAACAGCGCAGACGTTGTATTCCTTGCTCAATGACCCAGCGGATGGTTTTACGGAAATCATGATTGCTGTCGGAGCACTGATTGCTTGCTGTTTGCAGTTCTTTTTGGGGAAGATAATCGGCTCAATTTATAATGACCGTATCAGTGGCGGGCAGGCGTTGGGACAAAAGAATACGATTTTGGCTATTTGGATGGCACATACTTATTTGAATCCATTGTCTTCTGTGGCTCCCGGTTCGTATGTGTTGTGGCAGAATATTATTAATTCGTGGCAGTTGTGGAAAAAGAGAAAGAAAGAGGCTGAGATTTCTGCATAATACTAAAAAACTGAGATTGAAATTAAGGGCAAATGTGGTGGAGCAAAAGATATTTGAAATAGAAGACTTAAAAGAACTGGAAGAATTTTTGCAGTCTCAATCAGAAATAGAACAGTTGCGCGAACGCTTGTTTGCCGAGTTTCTGAAATATGCGGATTATAAAAATGCCGGAGAATGGAATAAAGCCGTTCGCCTTTGCGAGAGTCTGGCTATTATCGGCTGGGGAAATCACGAACCCGTCGAAGCATTGAGAGGACAATTCTTTAATGGAAATCCCGCGACTTGTTTTCAAAATAAATTTGGAGAAACTCGTTTTGTCGATGCCATTTGGTCGAAAAGAGTCAACGGTTTTACTATGGAGCAGGGAAGGACAAGTTATTGTTTCAGTCCTGACGACCCGAATCAAAAGCAATCCGTATTTTGGGAATATGAGATAAAGGAAGATATACAGGATATAAGGCTTGAAAGCCAGAGAAACTGGATTCCTAAAAATCCGGTTTGGATAAAGCGGACAATTGGTAACTGCTATGAAAACTCCAAGGTAGTAATCGAGAGCGTTGACAAAGAACTGAAACCGGAGTTGGATAGAAGGATGCGCCCCGAAATATACGGACGTGCTATTAATCGAATTATAATTAATTGTTCGTATAGTTATTATGACCACGACCATTGTAAAACAAACTATATCATAGCCGATGAAAAGTTGAAATTGAAACAAAAAGATTTCTATCGGACACTGCTCACTATGTTTACCAGGCAAGAAATAGAGAAGAACGGATATTTCCTTCGCAATCGTTTTGAATTTGGACCATTCAGGGCAGATACCGGGAAAATTAGAATCGGACTAAACCTTGAAAAAGAATTCAGCGAATTAAGTCATTCCGAACAGAGGTTAAAGCTAAGTGAATATATTCTGTTTGCTTTAAACCACGTAACTGACAAGCTAAAAAAGAAGAAGCTGGATTATGACTTCGACTTGATGCTTGAAGATTTTAATTCAATACTAACCGAGTGGAAAGCATGAAAGATATAATAGAGTTATTACAAAACGAAAGAACAAAAACAGTTGACGCTTTAAAACAAGGCGAGCAGGATAAGTTATCTCATCTTCAACAGTTAGACAAGGCTTTAGGCTGGCTGAAAGTCGTTGAAGATAATGAGTTGGCAACTGTAGGGAGCTATAAGATTCATAGATTGCCTGATCCACGCTCTGGCTTCTCTTATTATCATTTAATGATAGACAACGAAAGTGGCGATCCGAAAGATTGGACAGAGTATAAACCCGATAATCAGTCATTGGAACTCTGCTTTGATGATATTATAATAACACGAAAGTAATCTTTTACGTCAGTTATATTTTAGAACTGGTTCTTTTTTGTTATCTTTGCGTCGAAACATTGTAACACACAAAGAAAACATGAAAAATAAAGCCGTTGTAGTTCTTGTTATTTTAGGAAGTTTGATTATATCGATATTTGCAGGTTGCCAACAATCTCCTTTGAAATACATTCCCCCGACAATAGATTCTGTCAATAACGACAAAAGCAGGATGGGGTTGAACGGAAAAGTCAAAACGTTGGATATCTATTATTATCGTCCGGAAAATACATCGTCTTTCTTCTCGGTGAAATTCAAAAAAGGCGAGAAATGGGAAGAGGACGGAATACATCACTACCATTTTCATTTCAATATCGACGGCAATCTTGCTCAATGCAACGAGTACGACAAACAAGAAAATATTATCCGAAAGACCGATTATACCTATGAGACTTGGGGATATACATCTACACTTAGCTTTCCGAAAACTAACAGTACGATTGTCAGTAAGTATAATACTGACGGGAAACTACTGGAAATTGTGTATAGTGATTCCCATGGGGAGATAAATACTTATGACGACAGGGGAAATCTTATCCGAACCAAACAGATTGACGGCACGATTGACAAACCGGCTATGACCGAATATGATTATAACGAACATGATTTGTTGGTAGAGAAGAGGGAATATTATAATATAGGGGAATTATCGGGAAAAACAGTCTATGAGTATGATACAAATGGCTTGTTGGCGCAGACCCAAGTGTATGATTTGTTGAGTCGTGATAGGCCGGAAACGCATTTCATCTATGAATACAGTGACAGTAACCGCGTTGTGAAAAAATATAGGATTGACGATGAAGGTAATAAAGAGTTAGAGTCCTGGTGTAAACGTGAATATTATCCGAACGGTAAACTGAAAACCGTTGTTCGTAATAGTATCGTGCAAGAGAAATACGATGAACAAGGACGACCGATTGACGAGCGGCCAGGATTTGAAATACTCTACAAAGACTTCCAAGACTACGGCTGTGATGCGAATGGCAACTGGATTGAAACAAAGAATTTCAAAGATTATGTTGATTTTGGCACGGGGCTCGGTCGTATATTAAAACCTTATGTCGAGCGTATTTTTACTTATTACGAAGAATAAAAACTTAAAATTGAACAATATGCACACAAACACACCCACATAGCAAGCGGTAAGATTCCAGAAATCATAGTAACATTGTTAGTGCATACTAAAAAAAAGAAAACGATGGGAAAAGTAATGAAAGTATTCAAGACACTGATAAACGAGTTGTTTGGAACTAAGAGAGAGTATAAAGTGGAAGGTTTGGGCATCTTTACCTGTAAGGTTTGTGATTGGTGGCGAGATAAATGCTGCCTTTGGAGTGGTGCAGTGCAATTGCCCTTTTACTCGGTAGAAACTCTTGTTTTGATAGAAGGGGACGCTTCTGCTCCGTTCTCCAGGCAATTATTGGAATTACAGGTGCTATTGCAGAACTGGGTACCTATGGCAGAACAACTAGATAGCATGCTGTCCAGCAAAAGTCAGCAGAAACATAAAGAAAAAATATACGGATCCTGGCAGAATGATTTTTATCCCTATACGATCGTGCCGGCTGTACTATATAGTGACAGTTGGGAGATTGTGTTTTACAGGAATAGTGGTGTAAATTATAATTTCACTGTTTTTTGGAAAGACAACAGAGTACAGGATTTACGTTTAGGAGGTTCTTGAATCCTTCCTTTATTTATAGCATTTCCCGTTCTTTCTTTGTCAAACTTTTGACTACAATATCGTAGGAGTTGCTTACAAGCTCTTTGATTTTCTCATCAGGTACATCTTGGTTGAAATAGACACTGATCCAATATTTCTTGTTCATGTGCCATCCTGGCCTTATGCCGGTATATTCAGTTTGCAGTTCTCCGGATTCGTCAGGGTTGCATTTGATACAACAAAAATCGAAAATCTCAATGTTAACGAAACAGAACCATTTGTCCGCTACATAAAAGCATAGAACGTCACGGCTATATTTGTCGGGCACATTGGGAAACGGCATCTTCTCATGGACTCCTTTAAAAGATAAGCAATATTCTCTAAATTCTTCGATATTCATTTCATTTTTTTATGTTCGGTTATCTATGTAAAAATAGTTAGAATAAAGGAGTGGATAACCATCTTTCTATGAAAATATTCAGGTGAGATGTGTTTCCACGTCTTTGTTTGGTTAGTCGACTTTTTCAAATGAATAGCCGATCTTAAAAACTACTTGACGCTCCACCGCCACCGCTACGTCCACCACCAAAACTGCCGCTACTGCTACTGCTGCCGCTACTACTACTGCTGCTACTGCTACTGTGACTATTACTAGGACTGTCACTATTTGGGGGTGTCTTGCGGGGATCTTCTGTGTTGTCTGCTTTTTATCTCCGCACATTAAGCAAAGATAGTCGGCAACCTCCAATCCGGCATCGGAATATGTGGCTTCTTTAACTGTTTTCCACGGACTGATACGCTTGGAAGCAATGGTATGGCATTGATTACACATCTTATATTCGCTTCCGACGACAGATTTATACCGCAATATCCAGCCGCAGGAAGTACATTGATAAATACGGTGGATGGCAGAACCTAGTTTGTGTTCCATTTGCTCGGAAGCAGATAATAAAGGGGTTGCAAGCTCATTGGATAAAAGTTGTAAAGCCACAGCTTTGCAAGAGTCGCAGGTCTTACTCTGCAAAATAACACGTTGTTTTTGGTAGAACTTATACCATAAGGATGCCGCAATAAGTGCAGGCCAGACCGGAAAAAACAACACAAGACATCCAAGTGGGCTGTAAAGTGTCAGGACTTTGATTGCTGCTAATGCTGAACCGTCTTTGGGGCGAGCTTTATTTACCTTCATGCGATAAGTGAGAACATTTACCAGTATCAAGAATATCCAAAGCATAGGCGACTGATTTGCCAGAAAATTCCACAACGTATTGCCGGCACTTTTCCAGTAATTATCAGAAATGCCTTGAGAAACTGGTTCATAGTCGCTTCCATAGAGCACTAATGTTACAGCCCGGACTCCCTCTGTCATTCCTCTGTCAAAGTCGTTTTTTCTAAACCACGGAACCATTTCATTCTGTTGAATGCGAAAGCATAAAGCGTCGGGAAGTACTCCTTCTAAACCGTATCCGGTTGCGAAAGTGACTTTACGTTGATCGAGTACTAAAAGAATCAGTAATCCGTTGTCGTCCGCTTTCTTTCCGATGCCCCAGTGCTCAAAAAGCTTGTGGGCAAACTCTGCTGGAATATCTTCTCCAATAGAAGAGAGCGCAACAACCGCCACTTCAATACTCAATGAGTCTTCTAACTGTGACAACATATTATTTATCTCCCACACATAACTTTCATCCAATATCTGATTCGGATTGCTAACCCAATTGGAAGAGCTTTCATTACGCGGATTGGGGACATCTGTTACTTTATAAATTTCTACTGTTTGTTCGTGCTCTAAAGCCAATGCAAAAGCATGACTACCAAAGGCATAACAGAAAACAAGAAGTAATGTCCGGGCTATTTCCCTGAAGCTTTTTTGTGTTTTATCTTTCATTGTTTTGTTATTAACTGATTGTTCTTAGAGTAGAAAATAACTATCACAACTCTCATTCTTTTTGCTAATATAGTTATAATCTGATGAATAAGAATGATAGATGTCTCTGAAATTTTGTATCCATCATACTTTCTTCATGAAATATGGGTATCTATCATTCTTATTCCACTGTTTTTACTGTTTAATCTTTCATGGTATTAACCCGCACATAAATTTTATGACTGCCGCTTCCAATGGTGTCAAGTACTCCTTCTTTTACCCAACCGTTCAATTCATTCAGCGCTTTGTTCTTTAGTAGTCCCGTCAGTTGCGTATACTCTTTGCGTCGTATCATCGGTCGTTCATCCAGAAACCTCTCCAACCTGCGCCGACGCTCTTCCACCGGAACTTCGGCGGAATGTGCAAATCCCGACTTCGCTTTTTCCACAAATCCGCGAACCTTCTTTCGGAAAGAAGATGATGGACGAAAATTTACATTATCGAAATAAATGGACTGTGCATGTATCTCTTTGGCATCCATCACCGGACGTGCTTTCAGCTTGGCTGAAAAATATCCTAGGTTCCCCAACTGGACGTGATGTCCGCTGACTAAATATTCGGATATTTTATTTTCAATAGCCAGCTGAACTCCTTCAATATCTGCCGGCGTAAAGCTGGAAGCTTGAGCGATCTCTTTTACAATTTGTTGAAAGTCGATGGTTCCGTTCGATACGATGCGGGGATACAACGGCTGTTCGTCTTCGTCTTCTTTCGAAGACGGTTTTTTGCGAAAATCATACTTTGCGTACATGTCTTTTCTATTATGGGTTAATGTGGCTAAAACGCCTTTTGAAAGGCATTTTAATGATTGTTTTGCAGCAAGATAACCTACAATTGAAGCCTGGATAATCAACTGGAATCAGTGGCTTTTCTTGGGCACACATTTGTGGGCTCTACAGCCCACGAATGTAAACTATACAGCGCATAGGTGGGCTGTACGGCACACTTATGCGGGCTGAAGTCTTACTGCCTGCAAAGATATATCATCCTGCCTTTATTCGCAAATTTAGTAAGCATTATTTCTATAAAATAAAGTCGTGTGGCGTAGCAAATAAAAGCAGTGAAATTTGTTTGGACGAAGAGCATGTTGTATCTTTGTATGGCTGTAGTGCAGCTTTCCTTTTACTGGAAATAATAATAAAAAAAGATGAAAATAACATTAGTCAGAGACGATGGCAAGGTAAAAACCTTACGGACGTTGAAAATGGAGCTCCTTTTGGAGCAGATGAAAACGGAAGTTAAGGCGCAGCCCGTCTCAAAGATGAGGGAAGTCTTGCGGTATACTCTTCCGGGAAATTCGATTGAAGAGGTGCGTAAAGTTCCCAAAGTGATGCCTGCCGCAGCTTTTGTCCGTAAAGAAGGGGTAATGACCTTGAATGAATATAACGGCATAGTGATGATGGAAGTCAATAACCTTTCGGGGAGGGCGGAAGCCGATGAAATAAAGGAACTGCTCAAAGAGCTTCCGCAAACATACCTTGCTTTTACCGGATCTTCCGGCAAATCAGTAAAGATATGGGTACGGTTCACCTATTCGGACGACCGCTTGCCGACTTTACGCGAGCAAGCGGAACTTTTTCACGCGCATGCTTATCAGACGGCTGTGAAATATTATCAGCCACAACTGCCTTTTGATATCGAACTGAAAGAACCGTCGCTCGAACAATATTGCCGGCTGACGTATGATCCTGAACTTTATTTCAATCCGAAAGCAATGCCCATTTATATGAAGCAGCCCGTCAGTCTTCCGTCCGAAACGACTTTTATCAAACGAACGCGGGAAACTGATTCTCCTTTGCAGCGAATGGCGCCCGGATATGAAAATTATGAAGCATTGTCGGTGCTTTTCTCTGCTGCATTCAACAGGGCGCTCGAAGAACTGGACGGATATCGGGAGGGAGACGATCTGCAACCGCTACTAGTGTGTTTGGCGGAGCATTGCTTTCGGGCAGGTATTCCCGAAGAAGATACGGTGCGGTGGACAAAGGCGCACTACCGGCTCCCTTCGGACGAGTTACTGATTCGCGAAACTGTGAAAAGTGTCTACCGTTCCGCCAAGGGATTCGGCAAGAAGAGCAGTCTGACGGCCGAACAGCTTTTCGCCATGCAGATGGACGAATTTATGAAGCGCCGTTATGAATTTCGATACAATACGCTGACCACGGAAGTGGAATATCGCGAACGGAATAGTTTTAATTTCTATTTTCGTCCGGTAGACAAGCGGGTGCTGGCGAGTATCACGATGAATGCCATGTATGAAGGGGTGAAAATGTGGGATAGGGACGTAATCCGCTATTTGGATTCCGACCATGTGCCTGTTTATCAGCCTGTGGAGGATTTTTTGTATCATCTGCCTCACTGGGATGGTAAAGACCGGATTTTGGAACTGGCCAACCGTGTTCCCTGTGATAATCCGCATTGGGCGCCGTTGTTCCGTCGGTGGTTTTTGAATATGGTTGCCCATTGGAGGGGAATGGATAAGAAACACGCCAACAGTACGTCACCTTTGCTGATTGGTCCACAGGCATATCGGAAATCGACTTTTTGCAGAATGCTTCTTCCTCCTGCTTTACAGGCGTACTATACGGATAGCATTGATTTCAGTCGGAAACGGGACGCGGAGTTGTATCTGAATCGCTTTCTGCTTATCAATATGGATGAATTCGACCAGATTAGCCCTACCCAACAGGCTTTTCTGAAACATATTCTGCAAAAGCCGGTGGTGAACACACGTCGTCCGAATGCTTCGGCAGTGGAAGAGCTTCGCCGGTATGCATCGTTCATTGCCACGAGCAATCATCGGGATTTGTTGACGGATACTTCCGGTAGCCGTCGTTTCATCGGTATTTACATGACGGGAGCTATAGATGTGTCGCGTCCTATTGATTATGAACAGCTTTATGCACAGGCGTTGGAGTTGCTTTATCACAACGAACGTTATTGGTTTGACTCCGAAGAAGAGGCTATCATGACGGAAAACAACCGGGAGTTTGAACAATCTCCTGCCATCGAACAGTTATTTATGGTTTATTATCGTAGGGCGGAAGAAGAGGAAGAAGGAGAATGGCTACTGGCTATTGATATTTTGCGCCGGATTCAGAAAGCGAGTAAGATGACATTTTCCGCCAGGCAGGCATCTTATTTCGGGCGTATCTTGCAGCGGCTCGGAGTGAAATCTAAACGGAAAACGTATGGTACGTATTATCATGTTGTACCTTTGGAGGTAGAATAGAATTTGTTATTTATTTATTATTTACATCATATATATAATGCTATGACTAAAAAAGATGCTATAAAAGTATTTGAAGATAAAAAGATCCGTGCTGTTTGGGATGACCAAAAGGAGGAATGGTATTTTTCCATTGTGGATGTGATTGAAGTATTAACAGACAGTGAGCGTCCTCGTAAGTATTGGGGGGGATTTAAAAAAGAAGTTGAAAACAGAAGGAAGTCAGTTGTCCGAAGAAATCGGACAACTGAAATTACCCTCTTCTGACGGCAAACTGTATAAGACAGATGTAGCTACAACCCAACAACTTTTCCGTCTAATTCAGTCTATTCCCTCGCCCAAAGCGGAACCCTTTAAGATGTGGATGGCTCAAGTCGCCAAAGAGCGTCTGGATGAAATGCAGGACCCCGAACTGACTATAAATCGGGCGATGATGGAATATAAATCTTTAGGTTACTCGGACAATTGGATTAATCAACGATTGAAATCAATTGAAGTACGGAAGGAACTTACTGATGAATGGAAAAGAAATGGGATGCAAGAGGGCGTTCAGTTTGCTGCATTAACGGATATAATTTATCAGACATGGGCTGAAAAGTCGGCAAAAGAATATAAGCAGTTTAAAGGATTGAAGAAAGAAAATCTCCGTGACAATATGACGAACACTGAACTGATCCTTAATATGCTTGCTGAAACGGCTACTACGGATTTGTCCAAAGAGAGAAACCCATCCGGTTTTGCTGAAAATGCCGAAGTGGCAAAAGATGGGGGAAATGTGGCAAGAGTTGCTCGCAAGCAATTGGAAAGTCAGCTAAAACGCCCTGTTATATCTCCACTTAATGCAAAAAGTGCATTGCAAGTTGGTGATGAACGGGAAAAAAATGAAACTTCAGGAGAGAGCGTGGATTAATCAAGTATGATAGATACCCCGTTTTTGATGGTCTAAGTATGATAGATGCCGGAAATAATAGTTATCTATCATACTTATTCTTTTAATTATAAGTGGTTTATGAAAATGAATGAGAGTATGATACTAGTTTTTTTACTCATAGAGAAGATATTTTTTTCTGATCTCCTTGTAATCCTGTAATTCCTTTTGCCAACTATTCCGGATAGCCTCTTCCGATTCTCCTTTGAGGATAGCTTTGCGTACGCTGTCAGTTCCCATCAGCAAATCAAACCATCGGGCACGGGAGAAGAAAGCTGCGTTTTCGCCGGATAAGCGATAAAAGTTCAAGAAGTAGCGAAGCGTAAATCCATTTACATCGGTTACATTCCGGAGATCTTCCCCATAACAGGTGATACCTTTGTGCATCGGATTTTTGTCAAAACCGGGTAAGGAGCGGGGAGTAAAAGTGAAACTTCCGTATTTCTTATTAGGTGCGCCTAATACCTGGAAAGGGAAAGTTGTCCCCCGTCCCACGCTGACGCGAGTGGCTTCAAAAGGACAAAGTGAGGCATACAATCGGATAGACTGGTCGTTCGGGAGGTTGGGCGACGGTTTGATGGGAAGTGAATAAGGTGCTCCGTGTTTCCATCCGGTCATTGGAATTACCTTTAATGAACAAGGATTTTTCTTGTTGGCAATCCATCCTTCCCCGTTTATCATCTGTGCCAGTTCGCCGATGGTACATCCGTGGAGAACCGGAAGAGGTAACATGCCAACAAAACTCCGGTAGGCAGGTTTGAGTATCGGACCATCCACATAATCGCACGGATTGGGGCGATCCAGTACAACCATTTCTTTCTTGTTCTCTGCGCAAGCTCCATCACATAATACATCGTGCTTATATAGGTATAAAAGCGTGCCCCTACATCCTGAATGTCGAATACAATCAAATCGACATCTTTTAGTTGGGCAGCAGACGGCTTTTTGTTGTCACCATAAAGCGATACGATAGGAATGCCGGTGCGGGAATCTTTTCCGTCTTTCACTGTTTCACCCGCATCTGCGTTACCACGGAAACCATGTTCGGGAGCAAATACCTTGACCACCCGGACGTCTCTCTTTAATAAGGTATCGAGAAGATGAACCTGCTTTCTTCCTACAACAGAAGTGTGATTGACCACCATTCCGATGCGTTTTCCTTTCAGCAACGGCAGATATTGATCCATCTGTTCTGCTCCCGTGACAATTTGACTGTTTACACGCATTGGCAACAACATAATGAACAAAAATATAAGAATGAAGGAAACTCTAGTTTGCATATCGGTAATTTTTTTGTAATATTGCACAAAAATATTAATTTCTCATCAAGAGAGCAAAAAATAAAGCACATGAATCCATACGAAATCATTGATAAGTATTATCCGGAGAATACCCAGCAGAGACAAATATTAGTAATACATAGTTTGGCCGTGTCCGGAAAAGCAATGAAAATGCTGGATGCTCATCCCGAATTGCGTTTAAACCGGAGTTTTGTAAAAGAAGCCGCTCTGTTGCATGATATTGGTATTTTTCAGACGGACGCTCCAACCATTCAGTGCTTTGGCACTCATCCTTATATCGCTCACGGATATTTGGGAGCCGAAATCTTGCGGGCGGAAGGTTTTCCCCAACACGCATTGGTGTGCGAACGCCATACGGGAGCCGGGCTTTCGTTGGAGGATATCATTGCCCAGCAACTTCCTGTTCCTCATCGCGAGATGCTGCCCATCACCCTGGAAGAACAATTGATTTGCTTTGCGGATAAATTCTTTTCTAAAACCCATCTGGATGAAGAGAAAACAGTGGAGAAAGCACGGCAAAGTATTGCAAAATATGGTGAAGAAGGTCTAAGCCGCTTTGATAGATGGTGTTCTCTCTTTTTATAGCACTAAAAAATAATTAAATAACGAAGATTCTAACTCATATTTGGTGAAGATTGTGTACTTTTGCCACTTCAAGCGTAAACTATTAGTTAATGGCGCCATTGAAAGCAAAAATACTTATATCATTCATACTGCTGATTGTCTTACTGATGCTTCCCGATGAGGCTACGTCTCAGCGTCGAAGAAGAGGAATGATTGCCTCCAATACCGCACAAACGGATTCCCTTCAGGGAAATGATTCGTTGAAAGCAGATACGGTAACGGTACGCATTGATTCCATCGCACCGGTAAAGAAGAAACAACCACTCGATGCACCGGTTGTTTATGAATCCAACGACTCCACTGTCTTTACTTTGGGAGGAGCCGCTACACTTTATGGTAGCGGAAAAGTGAATTATCAGAACATCGAACTGGCTGCGGAAGTTATTTCGATGAATCTGGATAGTAGTACTGTGCATGCTTATGGTATCAAGGATACTACCGGAGTGGAAAAAGGTAAACCGGTATTTAAAGAAGGTGATACCTCGTATGATACGGAAACAATCCGATATAACTTCAAAACCAAGAAAGCGGGAATTACTGATATCGTCACCCAGCAGGGAGAAGGATATGTGACCGGAAGCAAGGCGAAGAAAGGGGCCAATGATGAAATTTTCATGGAGCATGGGCGTTATACAACCTGCGATCATCACGATCATCCCCACTTCTATATGCAGCTGACGAGAGCTAAGGTGCGCCCTAAAAAGAATGTAGTGACAGGACCTGCCTATCTGGTTGTGGAAGATGTGCCTCTGCCGTTGGCTGTGCCGTTCTTCTTCTTCCCATTCTCCAGCAGTTACTCTTCCGGTTTCATTATGCCGACTTATATGGATGACTCCAGTCGTGGTTTCGGTTTGGCAGAAGGAGGATATTACTTTGCCATGAGTGATATCATGGACTTGAAAATAACGGGAGATATCTTCACGAAAGGTTCATGGAGATTGTCTGGATTGACAAACTATAATAAACGCTATAAATATTCCGGTACGCTGCAAGCGGACTATCAGGTCACCAAGACTGGAGATAAAGGGATGCCGGACTATACAGTTGCTAAGGACTTTAAGGTGGTATGGAACCATCGACAGGATGCTAAAGCCAGTCCGAACACTACATTCTCTGCCAGTGTGAACTTCTCGACCAGTAGTTATGAACGTTCTAATATCAACAACCTTTATAATTCGCAGTTGTTGACTCAAAATACCAAAACATCAAGTATTAGTTATTCTCGTAGTTTTCCCGATATCGGTCTGACCTTATCCGGAACTACCAATATCGCACAGACAATGCGTGACTCTTCTATTGCGGTCACTTTGCCTGACTTGAATATTACGTTGAGCCGTCTGTTTCCGTTCAAGCGCAAGAAAGCGGCAGGAGCCGAACGTTGGTACGAGAAGATTTCCATTGGTTATACGGGACGTCTGACAAACAGTATCCGTACTAAAGATGACCATTTGTTCAAAGCCGGACTAAGCTCATGGGAGAATGCGATGAACCATAACATTCCTATCAGTGCTACTTTTACGCTGTTCAAATATTTGCAGGTCAATCCTTCTGTGAATTATACAGAACGATGGTACACCCGTAAAATCAATCAGCATTATAACGAAGATACTCACAGGCTGGAATCATTGCCGGGCGATTCTCTTAACGGCTTTTATCGTGTATCCAATTACTCGGCTAGTTTGGCTCTAAGTACGAAATTGTATGGTATGTATAAACCGATCTTTGCGAAGAAGAAGGAGATACAGATTCGTCACGTATTCACACCGCAGGTGAGTTTGAGTGGTGCTCCGGGATTTGGCAAGTACTGGGAAGAATATACCGATTATAATGGTAATACACAATATTATTCTCCTTTTACCAATCAGCCTTATGGCGTGCCTTCTCGTGAGGGGTCGGGAACGGTTAGTTTCTCGATAGCTAATAACTTGGAGATGAAGTATTATGACGCAAAGAATGATACAGTCAAGAAAGTTAGCCTTATTGATGATTTGAGTGCCAATATGTCCTATAATATGGCGGCAAAGGAAAGACCGTGGAGTGACTTAAGTATGAACCTCCGTCTGAAACTGACCAAGAATTATACTTTCAATATGAATGCCCAATTCGCTACGTATGCTTATACATTCGATAAAAGCGGTAATGTAGTGACCAGTAACCGTACAGAATGGTCGTATGGTCGTTTTGGGCGTTTCCAAGGATATGGTTCTTCTTTCAACTATACCTTTAATAATGACACATGGAAGAAATGGTTCGGTCCGAAAGAGGAGGATGAAAAAGGAAAAGATAAGAAGTCGGAGGATAGTGACGATGAAGAATCTGACGGAACGGAAGGAGATGGTACTACACCTAAGAAAGTAGAGAAAGCACAGGCAGACCCGGATGGTTATCAGGTGTTTAAGATGCCTTGGTCGTTAAGCCTTAGCTATTCGTTTAATATCCGTGAAGATAGGTCTAAGCCTATTAACCGTTATTCCATGCGATATCCTTATACGTATACGCATAACATCAATGCAAACGGAAATATAAAGATTTCTAATAACTGGTCGCTCTCGTTCAACTCGGGCTATGATTTTCAGGCAAAAGAGATTACGCAGACTTCTTGTACAATCTCCCGTGACTTGCACTGTTTCAACCTGTCCGCCAGTCTTTCTCCTTTCGGACGCTGGAAATATTACAATGTTACCATCCGTGCGAATGCAAGCATCTTGCAAGACTTGAAGTATGAGCAGAGAAGCCAAACGCAAAGTAACATTCAGTGGTACTAGGATAAGTTGAGAGTTGAGAGTGGAAATTCGGACGTGTAATTGTTTTGCTAGAATATAGAAAAGAAAAATGGCTGCGCTATCATTCGACGAATAGTGCAGCCATTTTTTTTACTCTTTACTCTTTATTCTCAACTCTCCATTCTCAACTTCTCCAACTACCATGCGATTTCTGTTTTTCCATGGGTTTTCAGGTAATCGTTTGTACGGCTGAAATGTTTGTTTCCGAAGAAGCCGTTGTAAGCTGAAAGAGGAGAGGGGTGGGCAGAGGTGAGCACCAGATGCTTGTTGCGGTCGATAAACGCCCCTTTCTTTTGAGCGTATGATCCCCATAAGATAAATACCAGGTTTTCTTTTTCTTCTGTCAGGGCACGGATTGCAGCATCGGTAAATGTTTCCCAGCCACGATTCTGATGTGAACCTGCTTGGTGGGCACGTACCGTCAGAGTTGCGTTGAGTAATAATACTCCTTGTTCTGCCCAGCGAGTCAGGTTTCCCGTGGTCGGGGCATCTGAACCGATGTCGGCTTTGATTTCTTTGAATATGTTCACTAATGAAGGGGGAAAAGGCACTCCGTCGTTTACAGAGAAACAGAGACCATGTGCTTGTCCCGGTCCATGGTAAGGATCTTGTCCTATAATTACAACTTTCACTTTGTCGAAAGGACAAAGGTTGAAAGCATTGAAGATCAGTTTTCCCGGAGGGAAGATCTGATACTGGCTATATTCGCTTTTGACGAAATCGGTCAGTGTGCGAAAGTAGTCTTTGTCGAATCGGGTTTTAAATGTGCTTTCCAGCTTTCTTCAATTTGTACGTTCATAGTCTGTTATATAAGGTGTATATCAAGTTCTTCACATTCTTTGCGCATATCTTCGGGCCAGATGCTGGCTTGTATCTCTCCAATGTGAGCTTTGCGAAGGTAGAACATACACAAGCGGGATTGTCCGATACCTCCTCCGATAGATAGTGGAAGGGTGTCATTCATCAATCGCTTGTGGAAATAAAGTTCCAGTCTTTTTTCTTCTTTTTCTTCTTTCAACTGACGTTGCAAGGCTTCTTTGTCAACACGGATTCCCATAGATGATAATTCGATGGAGCGTTGCAGTACATTGTCCCACAGAAGGAGGTCGCCGTTTAGTCCGGGCAAGTCGTTCAATCCTTTGGTTGTGTAGTCGTCATAGTCCGGTGCGCGTCCGTCGTGTTTCTTGCCGTCGCTAAGTTTGCAGCCTATGCCTATGATAAACACAGCTCCGTATTTCTGACAGATGGCATGTTCGCGACATTTGGGTTCCAGATCCGGATAAAGTTGGCGCAATTCTTCTGAATGGATGAAATGTAGCTTTTGTGGCAGGCACGGCTTGATTTGCGGATACATTTCGTATACCATATATTCTGTACGGATCATAGCCGCATAAATACGGTTGACGATCTCTTTCAGGAAGTTTACGTTCCGGTCTTCATTGGTGATGACACGTTCCCAGTCCCACTGGTCTACGTAGAGAGAATGCAGGTTGCCCAGTTCTTCGTCTGAACGGATTGCGTTCATATCCGTATAAATACCATATCCGGGTTCGATATGATAGTCAGCTAAGGTCAACCTTTTCCATTTAGCCAATGAATGAACCACTTCGGCTTGTGCATCGCCCAGATCTTTAATAGGGAAAGAAACGGGTCGTTCTATTCCGTTCAAATCGTCATTGATACCCATTCCTTTCAATACGAAAAGGGGGGCAGTCACACGTCTAAGGCGTAGCTCGGATGACAAGTTTAATTGGAAGAACTCTTTTATTTGCTTGATTCCCAGCTCGGTCTGTTTGAGGTCGAGTAGCGGATTATAGTTCTTAGGTTTTATCAAGTAACTCATAGGTTTGTTAAATGTTAATTGTCGGCAAAGATAGGAATAAAATTGATATATGTAATGGATATTCTCTAAAAGATTGTCAATTTGATAAAGTAAATGCTCTAAAGCATTTCAAAATAACAATGTCTTAACATGGGGAAGTGCCTTAAGAACTATAAAAAAAGAAGAATCATTAGGAAGATGAGAAGATTTTTTATACTTTTGTCCTCACATTTAGAAAGAATGGCTTCTTTATTTAAGCGGATGAAGCGTTTTTTCTAGCCTGATAAATTTGTATAAGCACCTGTAGTTCAATGGATAGAATGGAGGTTTCCGGTTCGTCCACCACCTATGGGAACAAAATTTGAACGAAAATTTTAAGAAAATTTCATATTAACATACTACTCTAGCCAGTGTAATTAGCATAAGCACCTGTAGTTCAATGGATAGAATACAAGATTCCGGTTCTTGAGATGAGGGTTCGATTCCCTCCGGGTGTACTTTAAGCCACGCTTTTAACATAGCGTGGTTTTTTTATTACCGCACTTTACCAATGAAAATTTATATATTTGCGGTGGAATGTTCTACTATTGTTCCACAACTTAAATAAAATACTATGGCAACTTTTAAGGCAGAGGTGTATAAACATCAAAAACGTTCTGACGGAACTTGGAATGTGAAAATTAGAGTGACGCATAACCGGCAGAAAAAATATCTGTCTACTCCTATCTATGTAAAGCAGGACGATATCACCCGTTCCTCTTTTAAACTAAAAAAGAACATAACGGATAAAACGGACAAGATGATAGAAGAGTATGAAGCGATTTGTACCGAACTTGGCTTGAAGTTGAAGAGTATGCCTATTGATGATTTGATTAAAGAGCTGGAAAATGGAGTAAAACCAAAAGTAGAGAACATAGATTTTATAGCTTTTTCTGTCCGGAAAATAAAAGAGATGGAAGAGGATGGGCATGGCGGTTCCGCCAGAAGCTATAAAACGACTATTGAAAGTTTGAAGCGATTTATCAAAAGAGATACTTTAGCTATTTCAGAAATAACTTCTGTTTTTATGGAAGATTACGAGAAATGGCTGAAAGATAGAAAGCCGTTGAGTAATCGTGTACTTGGTGATCGGGCACTATCTTTATATCCTGGTTATATTCGCGCATTACATAATTTGGCAAAAAAAGAATATAATGATGAGGAAATGGGGATCATTCGGATTCCCTGGTCTCCATTCCAAAAGTACCATGTGAAGAAACCTACTCCTGCAAAAAAGAGAAATCTATCGGCAGAAACAATAAGGAAGATATTAACTCTTCCGGACCAGCCTTCTACGAATATTGGATGTACACGTGTGAACTTGGCAAGAGATGTGTTTGCTTTATCGTTTTATCTTATCGGAATGAATACAGTTGATTTGTTTAATTGTGATTGTATAGCTGATGGCCGTATTACTTATCAGCGAACTAAGACAAAAAATCGTCGAGAGGATAAGGCGGAGATTAGTGTTAAAATAGAACCAGAGGCTATGCCGTTGATTGAAAAGTATATGGATAAGACAAGGCGTAGAGTCTTTAAGTTCTATTGTATGTACGCATCAAAGGATTGTTTAAATACTGCTGTAAATAAAGGTTTGAAAAAGATTGGCGAAATTCTAGGTATTGAAGATTTGGAATTTTATGCAGCCCGCCACTCATGGGCGACTATTGCCCGCAATGATCTACGTATAAATAAGTATGTTGTACATGAAGCTCTGAATCATGTCGATGATGCAATGAAAGTAACAGACATGTATTTAGAAAAGGATTATTCGCAGAATGACGATGCCAATCGCCGTGTAATAACGTATGTTCTTACAGGTGACAATGGGGTAAAAAGGAGAAAAAATAAATAGATTATCTGATAGTTCTCCAATAATCAAGTATTAATGATTTATTATAGGTGTCAGATTCATTGTAATTGTGAGTTATAAATTCTTTAGGAATAATTATGCCAAAATATTCTTTGGGTAAGTATTCTGGTGTGATTACTTTGTTAAGAGTATAGTCTAATACAGTTTCATTTTCGAGATTGAATGCGTGTATAAGATAATGATCCGGCAAGAGTTCTTGATTAAATGGATAAAGGACAAAACCTTCTGCATAAGTGTGATTGTACTTATTTGTTAAATATTGGGAATTGCCGAAGCATCGATTTCTTTGGATATTTTCATCATATATTTGTTCAAACGTAAATGTCTTCTCTATGGATGTATAAACATTTGCATTTTCTAAAAACCATTCCATAAATTTATCTTCTTCTCCTGGAGCGAAATTGTGCATTTCTTTATCCCATGGGTCTTTATACAGGTTTATTTCTATTTTTTTGTTGCTGTCTATTTTTGTCATAATATTATTTTTTGAACATATCCCCTTTGCCGGTCATTAACCACTCTGCAGAAATTTTGAAATCCTTAATTAGGCCCAACAACCAGGAAACTTGAAAGAAGCCTAAAGAATGATTCTTTGACTGCGCATCGAAATTGCGACGATCAATGTTGTATAGCCTACAGTAAGTAGCCTTTCCACGTATCTGTTTGGCTGATACGAGGAAATCTATTGTCTGGAAGAATCTTGCAATTATAGACAAGGTTTCTTCTGTATATGCTCTTGGTTTACTCATCTTCCTTTTTATTTTCTTCCTCTTTGGGCTTGTTATCTACTTGTAGTACGCTCTTTGCGTTAAGTGGAGAAATGACCGAACGGCCGAGTTGGCTTTCTAATTGTTCCCGGGCGACTTGTGCAACTTTTCCTCCTTCATGTGCCACTTGTGCATTTTCAGTAAATCCAGATGGGCTTTTCTCCTTCGATAAATCAGTTGTAGCAGTTTCGGCAAGCATGTTAAGAATAAGTTCGGTATTCGTCATGTTATCGCGAAGATTTTCTTTTGTTAATCCCTTGAACTTCTTATATCCTTTCGCCGATTTTCCGGCCCATGTTTGATAAATGATATCTGTTAGAGCGGCAAACTGAACACCTTCCTGCATTCCGTTTCTTCTCCATTCGTCTGTGAGTTCCTTGCGTACCTCAATACTCTTCAAGCGTTGGTTTATCCAATTATCGGAGTAACCTAATGCTTTATATTCCATCATGGCACGATCAATCGTTAGCTCCGGGTCCTGCATCTCGTCCAGACGTTCTTTTGCAACTTGTGCTATCCAGAGTTTGAACGGCTCCGCTTTGGGAGAGGGAACAGATTGGATGAGACGAAAAAGCTGTTTTGTAGTAGCAACATCGGTTTTTCTCATCTTGCCATCTGGAGCAGGCATTTTCAACTGTACGATTGAATCGTACAGTTGGCTACCTTCCTTTGAAAGTTTTATTTTTAGATCGCTCCAATATCTTCTCGGATTGGTAGTGTCTGTTAGGGCTTCGATAACATCAATCACGGAAAAGTACCATTCTTCCGTTTTATCGTCCCAAACAGTACGAATCTTCTTATCTTCGAATATTTTGATAGCGTCCTTTTTAGTCATAATACACTATTTGTTTGATGAGGTTGATTCTCTTTTTTTTTCGAGTTCTTTTTTTTCCTCCTTATCGAAGAACTCCCCACAAATAGGGCATACATATTCTCCTGTTTTTGATTGAAAGTTATCAATGTACTCTACTAATAGTTCTCTGGGATGATCGCATGGGCTATTTCCCCATCGCTTGCGAAGCTTAGCAGCTTCTGATACTGAAATTGTTGTTGCCATATTGTTTCTATTTATAAAAGTTCATATCTTATATACTGTAAATCATTTTTTAGACTTTCTAAGGCTGTTGTATTCTCATTGGATATAAGAGCCTTGTCGATAGCCTTGCTTATCTCTGAAATACCGTTATCGAGTTCTGTATCATTTATAGTTCCTGTTGCTGCATATTGAGTAAAGGAACTTTTAATTAAGTCTATGGTGAATCGGTTATAATCCATAAGCTATTTTTCTAATTTGGAGAACTCTTTTGACCCTAACATTAAGTTTCCCCATTTGTACATGCCTATTCCTATAGTTTTTTTTGTTCCATCTTTTAGGGTATATTCCATTATATAAGGGTCTCCAGTTGTTCCGATGGTATAAGTGAATTTGTAATAGGTATCCATAGATCCTGCTTTGTCTATGAGTTGGTAGGAACCATTTGTTTCATCATTAAACTTGTAATAATAATACTTTGCTCCATCTTGTCTGCCCCATAGGCCTACTATTTCAGTAGGGGTTGTTGGCTTGAAATCAAGCTCAACTTCTTTATCTTCATCTTTACTACATCCTGTAAATAGTAAAGTTGTAAAGAAAATGAATAGCACATGTTTCATAATCATTAGTATTTTGGTGTTTTATATGTTATTTCTCCAATCCTGACCCACTTGCATCGGCACATTCGGCAGCACTTTCCATGCGGGCAGCCGTTTTTTTCCTTTCTTGAAGCATGTCTATTAGTTCTCCATTTTGTCTGATGAGTTCTGCGTTCATCTCGTCGTGTCGCTTTCGCTCGTCAATCATAGCCTGAACGAATTCATAAGGTACAGGATGTTTGTAGATGTTTATATCTACATTTTCTTTTTTGCCTGTTATTATGTAATCTATATCAAAGTCCGGATAAGCACATGCTATTTTATTCAATGTGTCTCTGCTTGTGTTGTCTGTGTATTGCGCAATACTACCATTGGGAAAGCCTATTGCCTTTTCAAAGGCTCTAACAGACATTCCTTTATTTTTAATATACTCTATAACTCTGTCGCGCAATGCGCTATCACTCTTTTTAGGCATAAAAAAATAAATTGTAGATAAAAATATCTAAGTTTTCTTTGATATATAGATAAATGTATCTATATTTGTCCCGTTGTAAGTTTTATAACGAGACAAAAATAGTTCAAAATTGAGTGATTGACAAATAAATAGGAGGTAAAATGGAAAATATGACATTGCCAGATTTGAAGGGTGCTGATATTTCAGTGATTGTTGCTGAAACCATAGCATCCGGATGCCAAAGGGATTTCCGAGGCATTTATGATTCTCTTCCGGAACGAAGAGTTGTAAAGGCTCCAAAGAGTGCCTTTGTGGACCGTATTGCTGCAATAACTATGAAGCATCCGAATACAGTCCGGTGTTGGTTGTCCGGTACACAAAAACCGGATGCGCTTTCTCGCGCTATGATTGAGAAAGAATTAGGTATACCTGCATCAGAATTGTTTCCGGAGGACTAAAAATGCGACCGATTGAATTCTATACGACACCAGGGGGAGAGGTTACCATCAAAGAGATAGGAATGCCTGAACGCCAGTTGAAAGAATCCGATATTGAGTTTATTCAACGATTCTTGGAGGTTTTAGAGGAATTCTATCCAGAAGCATACGAAGCGTTACGGAAAATCTATGCCAGATATGAAGGGAACAGATACTACCGTGATTTCTTGGCTGTACGGAGATTTATCAAATGTAACTTTGGTCTGTACGATAACGAAGTTGATATAGATGAAAATTGGAATTTCCATTTTGAATTTGTCGGCTGTCCTTTACGGGGAGAATGTGACGGATTTAAGAAGATTTGCCAACCAAAGTTCAATAGCAAGCTATCTGACCGGCAGACTGAAATAATGCGCTTGTGTTATGAAGGACTTTCTGATGATGATATTGCTTCCAGAATGTTTCTCTCTTCCCATACTATCAACAATCATCGTCGTAACAGCTTCCGCAAACTTGGAGTTCATTCGATGGCAGAGTTCAACAGATACGCAGCCGAAAAAGGACTATTTAAACAGACGGCTCTTTAACGCAACATTGATTCATTTAACGCAACACTGATTATGGCTAAAAAAGAAGTAGAAGAAAGAGAACTTACCGGAGGTGAAACTGCCACAGCGATAATAATTATGCTATTGGCTCTCTGGGTGCTTGGGAATGCCACCGAAGTGTGCAGGATAGTAATTGCATTTGTGATGATGATAGGGGATTTGGTTTTGATATATCAGGCGAAATACTCTGTAAAGAAAGGAGGATAATATGGTAGACCAACAGTATTTAATAAAAAATCTTTTGGCGGGGGTGGCCGAACTTGGTGCTGCTAATATGCTAGAGTTATTGCATCCTAAAATGGATTTGATAACTCAACGTGAAGCCTATAAGTTCTTCGAAGAACGAGATACCAGGTATGGAGAGAGCTTTACCCACGGTGAAGCATGGGTTAAAAAGATGGTGAAAGAAAAAAGACTTCATCCCCAACGCAAGGGGAAATCGGATAATTCACCGCTCATGTATTCCAAGAAGGAGATGATCGCAGTTTACAATGCTGAATATGCAGCTATACATGGAATATTTGATGGTACACAATTATAGTTGAACGATAAGTAAATAATTCGAATAAATACAGGTATGAGTAAAACTAATTTAAACATTCTTAGAGATAAGGCGTATAAAACAGCTTGTGAACATCGTGTTCACGAATTGGAGCTAAGTAACAAGCATTTTCTTTGCCTTGTGATTTCTAAACTGATGGAAACTGTGGAAGCTGATAGGGGTAGTTTTCTGAATAAACGTGCTAATGTTGATTGGTTCAAAAAGAGGATTGAAACTAGCCGCATTTGTCAAGGGTTAGACCCTTATATTTCAAAAGAACGTGGGTTCGAAGTCGCATATAATGAAACGATTAAAGGCTCTATAGAGGAAAAGCTAACTGATGCTGTTATTCGTTTGCTTGACTTGGCTGGACTTCGGAATATAAACCTTGAATCTGCAATGCAGGACATTAATTCTGAATCTATAGATGATTCTGTTGACTCTTGTGCTAGTGAAACATTCACGGAAACCATATATGCAATATCTACACTTCCCGAAAGATATGAGGATTTATTTGATTTTCCTACTACTATTAATGATATGATATTTTCACTCTTTGGTTTTGCCAAACACCTTAATTTCGATCTGTTTTGGCACATTGAACAGAAGATGCAATATAACGATTATCGTGAAAAGATGCACGGAAAGAAATACTAATTGAATGTGCATGAGGAATGTGGGGGTGCCTGCCCTGCCTTAATAGATCGGCTTCAACCGGCGTCATGCACATTTTTAATAAATAAATACTATGATAAGGACAAAAGTAAAACTTCATTTAAAAGACGAAGGTGGAGACGTAGACACCATTACAACGTGGATTAATCTCCCGGAGCAACAGGCCCACGATCATTATATCGGTAAACGGCTTAATTTGGGGACGGTTGCAGATCGTATGATGAAATGTTTCAAGGTTGAAACCTTGAACATACAGGATGTGAATACAAAAGGAACAATGAATGCTGTTCCGATTATTAAATAACTCTTTAAATGTAACATTATGAGTACAGAAGAAACTAAGAAAAAGGCTCCCTATAATTTGAGGGAAAAGAGAGTGAAAAATGCAGCCTATCGTACATTGATACGTCCGGCATTGGCAGATGAGTTGTACAACAAGATTTTGAATATCATCGTTGTACAGAAGAAGTACAAGGATGCTGACTATTCGGCGAAAGATTTGGCGAAAGAGCTTAAAACGAATACTCGTTACCTTTCCGCAGTAGTGAACTCACGTTTCGGAATGAATTACTGTTCCCTGGTTAATGAATACAGGATTAAAGATGCTTTGCATTTATTGACGGATAAGCGTTATGCCGACAAAAACGTGGAAGAGATTAGCGACATGGTCGGTTTTGCAAATCGCCAATCTTTTTATGCGGCTTTTTTCAAGAACGTAGGCATCACGCCCAGGAAGTATCGTATGACACATCAATAATGTATTAACGCAACAAGATTATGGCAGACATTAGAATAGTGAGAATGATACTCACAAATTTTAAGGGCATACGCTCTATAGAAGTGAATTTCGACCCGGAAGTTACTAATATTTTTGGTGACAACGCTACTGGTAAAAGTACGATGATGGACGCTTTTTTATGGACTTTGTTCGGAAAAGACAGCCAGAACAGAGCGGACTTCAACATTAAGACGCTTGATGCTAATGGTAAGGCTCTTCCTAAATTGGAACATGAAGTTGTCGTAGTCCTTTCTGTTGATGGCGTAGAAACCGTTTTCCGCCGCTGTTACAAAGAGAACTGGGTGAAGAAGCGCGGAACTGCAAAGGAAGTAATGGACGGACATAGTGTTGATTACTTCGTAGATGATGTTCCATACGGAAAACGTGAATATGATGCAAAGGTTTCTGCAATTTGTCCGGAACAACTTTTCCGGCAGATCACCAATCCGGCCTATTTTCCTTCTTTGAGAATGCAGGAACAGAGAAAAATGTTATTTGAAATTGTCGGTGGTGACATTACTAACACAGATGTATTTGATGAGTTAATAACAATAGGAAACAAGGATTTATATACTCCACTTATCAATGCTTTGAATTCAGGCAAAACGCTAGATGAGTATAAAAAACAGGTTGTTTCCCAGAAAAACAGAATTAAGGGAGAGGTAGCAGACATCCCCGGTCGCATTGAGGAAAACAATCGGAATATGCCAGAGGAAGAAGATTGGGTAGCTTTGTCTTCCGATATAGAAACCAAGGAAAATCAAATAAAAGAATATGATTCTTTGATTGCTGACAAGTCAAAAGCTGACGAAGAAGAAGCAGCCCGCAGGCGTGTTGTTCGCAGACAGATTGATGATAGGTATGAATGTATAGAAGGGCTCAAACGGAAGGTCAAAAAGGACTCCAATGTCGAACATGATAAGTGGTATTCTGACTTGTCGGCAAAAGAAAGCTCTATTTCTAATATGAATACGGATATTCGCTATTTGGAAAACAAGCTATTAACGCTAAATAACTCTTTGACGGAATACCAATCGCAAAGAAACAAATTACTCGAAGAATATAGTACTATCTGTTCTAAACAGTTTGTTGCTGATAATTCCCATCTTGTTTGCCCGACTTGTAATAGAGCATTTGAGGGAGAGGATTATAATAACAAATTACAGGAAATGCAAGATGCTTTTCAAACCAATAAATCTAATCGTTTGAATGACAATATCAAGAAAGGGACTGCACTCAAAACTAAGATTGAGGATTTACAAAAACAGGTTCACGACATTGAACTGGCTATCAAAGAAAAAAAGAATCTGTTATCTACTTTGGAGGGAGAGAAACAGCAGTTGCAGAATTCAGAGCCGAAAGCAGTAGATGTAATTGTGCTCATAGAGAAAAATGCAGAATATATCTCTTTGAAAAAAGAAATAGAAGCATTAGAATCCTCTCTAAAGACCGAATATACTCCTGCCGATGTATCAGAATACACCGATGCTAAAAAGTCTCTTCAATCGGATATATATGCCCTCAAAGAAAGATTATCCAAAAAGGAACAGATTGAACGTACGCAACAGCGTATTAATGAGCTGCAGTCACAACTAAGTACCATGCAGCAGCAGGTTGCAGATTTCGAGCAGATCGAAGCCACAATACTTGACTTTATGAAGTCAAAAGTAGCTTTGGTTGATAAACGAATCAATTCTGCTTTTTCCTATGTTCAATTTCGGATGTTCGATACGCAGGTAGATGGCACAGAATTCGATACCTGTGAATGCATGGTGGACGGTACGCCCTATTCTGATCTGAATACGGCCGCAAAGATGAACGCCGGTATTGACATCATCAATGCTATCTGCCGGGCAAAAGGTGTGACAGCTCCTATTTGGTTAGATAATCGGGAGAGCGTTTGTAACCTTATCTCTTGTAAGTCACAAATTATAAACCTCTTTGTAGAGAGAGGTGCTAAATTAACTATTCAATAATCATTTAACGTAACAGATTATGGCAGAAACAACTCAAGGTCAGACAGGAAATGTGTTTGACAACAAAAACGGAGCCCAACCGGCTCCTGCACAACAACCGCAACAAAACCTTTCGATTGTTCAGAAAGATGTGGTTGATACTGTATTGTCTAAAATTAAAGACTTTGAAGAAGCAGGAGAGCTCAAACTTCCGGCTAACTATTCAGCGGCAAATGCGTTGAAATCGGCATGGCTTATTCTTCAAGAAACGAAGGACCGGAATGATAAACCTGCATTAGTGGTATGTACGAAAGAAAGTGTTGCAAATGCTTTGCTTGACATGGTCGTTCAAGGGCTTTCTCCGATGAAAAAGCAGTGCTACTTTATTGTATATGGTAGCAAACTTACTTTGCAACGTAGCTACCTTGGAACGCTTGCCATCGCCAAACGTGTGGGCGGTGTTAAAACTGCCATTGCCAATTGCGTATATGAAGGGGATGAATTTATATTCTCTGTTGATACGCAAACCGGGCTTAAAAAGATTATCAAACATGAGCAGACTTTGGAAGGTTTGGATGCAAACAAGGTTAAAGGGGCTTATGCTATTCTCACGACCGAGGACGGACGGAGTATTGTTGAGATTATGAATTTCACCCAGATAAAACAGGCGTGGATGCAGGGAGCTACGAAAGGCGGTTCTCCGGCACATAAAAATTTCGGTGACGAAATGGCAAAGAAAACCGTGATCGGGCGTGCTTGCAAAATTCTTATTGGTATGTCTGATGATTCAGCTCTATTTGATGAACCGGATGAAACAGAAACTGATATTGCTGCCGGACAGCGTGCGGTCCAAATAGAAGGGGCTGCTAATAAAAAGCGTTTAGGTGATATTGAGGACGCCAAATTTGAGGAAGTGAAGCCTACTGCTCCTACACCTGCCACTACCCAGCAACCGAAAGTAACAAACGATGCCCCTCTTCCATATTAATTCAATTATGGCGAAGAAAGTAGATAACGAAAAAGGATTTCTGGTAATAGAGGTCTTGGGAGCGGAACTGTCTGCTAAAGCCGGAGGATATGGTATCTGTGACTATTGTAATACCCCTGCAGAAAAGGGGTATTATATAGCCGTTCTAAACCAATGGTATTGTCCTAAGTGCTATGATGAATTCTGTAAACGCGCAAAGTATTACCAGGAAGATACCGGAACGGAGAAGAGGAACTATGAGTTCTATTCTAAACTACTTGGAGTATGAAATACAGATATGTAAGGTGCGGTAAAATTACCGATTTCAATGAGCTGTTTGATTTGTCTGCAAGAAAGCAACCGGTAATTTGGGTTACTGGTTTAGTGCCTAACGAAGTTGTGAGGCCTGCTGCTTTCTTCTTACAATGGCCCCTTGCGAAACTGAAATGTACCCAACTCTATAAAGTTAAGAAGGTCGAAAATGAAACTAAAAGTATTAGGAAGCAATAGTCTCGGTAATTGCTACATCCTTGAAAATAAGGATGAAGCTCTGATAATAGAAGCAGGAATAAAGCTGTCGAAGGTAAAAGCTGCGATGAACTACAACATCAAGAAAATAGTCGGTTGTCTGGTAAGTCATGAGCACGGGGACCATGCAGGATTTTACACAGAGTATCTAAAGATAGGATTTCCGATAATTTCACCGGAAGCTGTCTATAAAAGCAAGGGATTCTCCGTTATGCCTCCGTTCGCGAAGATCGCAGAGCCTGACCGTGGTTATAGAGTAGGGAATTTCAAAGTGATTCCTTTTGAAGTACAACATGACGTTCCAGCCTTTGGTTATCAGGTAGATCATCCGGATATGGGAAGGCTTGTTTTTCTTACTGATACTTTCTATTGTGATTATACTTTTGATAATGTGAATCATTGGCTTGTAGAAGCGAATTATGCGGATGATATTCTTGATCGTAATATATCAGATGGACGTATACCGATATCCATGCGTCCCCGATTGCTTAAATCGCACATGGAGATTGAGACTACTAAAGGGCTGCTATCAGAAAATGATTTATCACAGACACAGAACATTGTACTCATTCATTTGAGTGACGGCAATTCGAATGAGAAGAGCTTCGTGGATGAGGTTATCTGTTTGACGGGTAAGCCGGTGTTTGCAGCTAACAAAGGATTGGTTATAAATGTCAGTCGAGTACCTTACTAATTGTCTGCAAAGATTATGAAAAGCGTACCTGATTACATAGTAAAAGACCTGCTCCGGCTACTTCCTGTCCTTATTGAGAATGTTAATTTGGAAAGTAAAAGTACCCGGGTACAAAATGCAGTGAGATTAGTGAAAAATATAATAAAGAAACTATCTAAAATTGAATGATTATGGCAAAAGAAACAATTCGCCGATATACTTTACATACAGAAAAAGGTGGTTGGCTGGGTGAAGTTATTCTTACTGATAAGAAAGAGTTTTATTCTCTTACTGATTGGGGAAACTTTAATTTCTCTTGGTCCACACCTATTGAAATTAGAGTATTCATATTGAGTATTGATGTCGATTACTTTGGAAGAAAAATGTATCAAGGTGTCGCTTATCAGTGCAGTAATAAGGATATGAGAGGATATTGCGAGAGATTTGCAGCTAAGATATTACCTGCTCTTAAAGAAGCTATTAAACAAGAATTAAAGGAGGAAAAGTATGATGCATACCTGGTTTGAGTGTAAAATCCGTTACGAGAAAGTAATGGAGAATGGAATGCAGAAAAAGGTTACAGAACCTTATCTGGTCGATGCGCTTAGCTTTACAGAAGCTGAAGCACGAATTATCGAAGAAATGACGCCCTTCATCTCCGGTGAATTTACCGTTTCTGATATAAAGCGTGCTAATTACAGCGAGATATTTACAAGTGAAGAAGAAGCTGCAGACCGCTGGTTCAAGTGTAAACTCATCTTTGTTACTTTGGACGACAAAAGTGGCGCTGAAAAAAAGACTTCCACTCAAGTATTGGTACAAGCTGCAGACTTGCGCGATGCCGTGAAGAAGTTGGACGAAGGTATGAAGGGAACAATGGCAGATTATCAGATCGGAATGGTATCCGAAACACCTATCATGGACGTTTACCCTTATACAGAAACTAATATAGAGGAGCAGATTGGTACAAATGCCAATTCTCCGGTAGTAAGCACCTTCTTAAAATCATTGCCCGAAGGTTGTCGTACTTCCATCACGGTTGCCGGGAAGCCTGTTATAATAGATAAGACTGGGGCTGAAACGAGGGTTATACCGGACGAAGAACAGCGAGAGTAGTAACTACAAATCTATTGATAAATGGGGAGAAAGAATAAAATCGGACTTGAATATTTCCCTTTTGACATTGATTTTTTTTCGGATTTAAAGATTAGGAAATTAATCAAATACCAAGGTGGCAAAGCTGTTACTGTATATGCTCTCCTGCTATGTATTATCTATAAACAAGGGTACTACATGAGGTGGGATAAAGAGTTGCCCTTCATCATTTCGGAACAAACGGGGTATGAAGAGGTGTATATTCAGGAGGTGATTAAAAGCTGCTTAGTAATCGGGTTATTTTCTAATGAACTTTTTGAAAAAGAGAAGATCATAACTTCAAAAGGAATACAGGAACGGTATCAGTATATCTGCAATTTATCAAAGCGGAAATGTGTAATATCAGAGTTTATCCTTATTTCTTCCGAAGAAAAGCCTATTTCTTCCGAGGAAATACCCGTTTCTTCCGAGGAAATGCCTAAAAACTCCGAAAGAAGTGCACAAAGTAAAGGAAAGGAAAGTAAAGGAAATAATAATACTCCCCCTATAATCCCCAAAAGGGGAGAAGCGAGGGAGCCGATTATAAATATTAGTGATATTAAAGATTTGCTTTTGAAAGATGAATTATGGAAAGAAAATGCTTGCCGACAATCTGGATTGAGTACGGAGTTCTTTTTAATGATTCCCCGACAAATTGATAATTTCCTTTCATGGATACGATCTACGGGTGCAGAAAGCACAGTTCTTACACTTCCTGACGCTAAACGTCGCTTTATTTATTGGTGGAAATATACAGGTCTAAAAGAGTGGAAAGATGAAAAAGAACGAATATCCGGAAAAACGAATCGGACAGGTGATAGTAGAAGCGCAAGCGATGGGGCAAAGCCTGACTACAACGAAGTTTTTTGATTTTATGTCTGATTTCTCGTATGCGCGGCATCTTGCATGTTTATGTGAAGCCGGTACGCAGATATTGGCTCGTGAGAATAAAACGTTTGTTGTAGATGAAAGTAACGAGCAGGTTATCCGTTTTCTGATTCACTACTTTAATCGATGTCGTTCTGCAGAGACTATCTATCCGGCAGATAAAGGCTATAAACTACATAAAAATATTGCTCTATGTGGTGATGTCGGTGCAGGAAAAACAGTTTTGATGCAGGCTTTTTCGGTGTATTTGCGGAGGATTAATAGCCCAATGCAGTTTCTGAATTTATCTGTCGGACAAATGGTGAACTATTACACGTTGCATAACAACTTGGATAAGTATACCTACAATGAGGATGATTCAAAGGCTTTTCAATATTCACCGATAAACATTTGCTTGAATGATATAGGTTTGGATTTGACAAACTTTTATGGCACAGGTACGAAGGATTTATGCAGTGAGTTTCTTTTCGCCCGGGCCGAGATATGGCAGTTTTATGATAAGTATTGCCACATGACGACAAACTTATCAGCTACACAGTTGAAAGAGTATTTTAAAGACGATTACAGTCGGATAAATGACAGGTTCAAATATTACAATTTGATTCATTTGTCCGGAGAATCAAGAAGATAACAATTAACGCAACTGATTATGACAAAGAATGATTTACCTAAAAGCTCACAAGAGCTTATTACCCGCTTTTTGCCCGATAGCGAGCAAGGGGGAGACGTCACACAAGTGGACGAGAAGCAATTTCAAGAGGCTTTAATGAATCTCCATCTTGCAATGATGGGGAAAACGGAAAAACAAGTTTATACTCCCGTTTTTTCTTTTTGCTCTGGCACTTTGAACTCGGAGCTTCCGATGATCTGTATTCCTTCTAACAAATACAAGGAGGTTCAAATCTGTTTGAAAGATGGCTGGAGTTATCCAATTGCTACAATCAAACTATCCAATACAAATCGTTTGATTGATGCTGAAAAAACGTATGAAGACACAGCGAAATTAGGCTACGAGATAACCAGACGCTGGAATGCTTTTATCCCGAAAGGAGGTGAAGAATGATTAGCCTGCTGTATGTCGATTTGTTCTGTGGAGCCGGAGGAACTTCGACGGGAGTAGAACTAGCCTGTGTAAGTGACGAACAGTGTGCGAAGGTAGTTGCATGTGTGAACCATGATAAAAATGCCATAGCGAGCCACGCAGCTAACCACCCGGACGCATTGCACTTCACCGAGGATATCCGAACGCTTGAACTTTCTTCTTTAGTTGCACATGTGAACCGAATGAAGCAGATATACCCAGAAGCTCATGTGGTATTGTGGGCGTCGTTAGAGTGTACGAACTTTAGCAAGGCAAAAGGAGGGCTACCCAGAGATGCGGACAGCCGGACATTGGCTGAACACTTGTTCCGCTATATTGAAGCTCTGAATCCTTCGTATATACAGATTGAAAATGTGGAAGAATTCATGTCTTGGGGAGATATGGATGCTAACGGTAAACCTATATCCAAAGATAAAGGACGTTTGTACGAACGTTGGAAACGTAATGTAAAGAGTTACGGATATGAGTTTGAACATAAAATACTTAATGCTGCCGATTATGGTGCATTTACTTCCAGACGTAGGTTCTTCGGGCAATTTGCAGCAAAAGGTCTTCCGATTACATGGCCGGAACCTTCCCATTGCAAAGATGGAAAAATAGATATGTTTTGTAATCTGGAAAAATGGCGTCCGGTGAAAGATGTTCTGGACTTGCAGGATGAGGGTGAATCCATCTTTAACCGTAAAAAGCCGTTAGCAGACAAAACGCTTGAACGTATATTTGCCGGGCTCGTGAAATTTGTTGCAGGAGGAAAGGATTCGTTTATGATAAAATGGAATTCGATGAGCCGTAACGGTGGGTATAATGCTCCTGGTATTGATGAACCTTGTCCGGTGGTTAGTTGCCAAAATAGGTTAGGAATAGCCAACGTTCATTTTTTAAGCAAGTATTATAGTGGGGACCCATATAGCAAAAATATTCCGGTTTCTGGTCCTGCTCATACTATCAAGTGCAAAGATAACCACGCACTTGTAACATCCGATTTTCTTGCCGCATATTACAGCAATGGTGATAACACAAGTTCCGTTAATAGTCCATGCCCGACGGTATCAACGAAAGACCGGTTTAACTACGTTCAGCCTCAATTTCTTTGTTCCTACAATTTTAATGATGCAGGTAAGGATATCAATGCTCCAAGTCCTACAATTTTAACAAAAGACAGGCTTTCACTTATAGCACCTGTGTTTATAGATCAGCAGTATGGACAGAGTAAACCTGCATCCGCAAATCAACCTTTAGGATGTGTTACAGCTAATCCAAAATATGCACTTGTCACTCCTTGGTTGATGAACACGAATTTCAGCAACGTAGGAAGTAGTTTAGAGCAGCCTGCGCAGACTATCACAGCCAACCGGAAGCATCACTATTTAATGAATCCACAATACCAAAGTGCAGGTAGTTCAATAGATAACCCTTGTTTCACACTGATTGCTAGAATGGATAAGACACCGCCTTACTTCATATCTACGAAACACGGCGTATATGCTTTCCATAACTATTATGGTTGGCTTTCAGAAGTAATACAGAAACGTCCGGTTTTCATTTTCAAAGATGTCGATTCGCTTTGCCCTCCGATATGGAAGATTATAAATTTCATGGTACTATATCAGATTGTCGATATAAAGATGCGGATGTTGAAGATTCCGGAACTGAAAAGAATTATGGGATTTCCAGAGGACTATGTTCTCATTGGTACACAAGCCGAGAAGAAAAAGTACATAGGAAATGCGGTTGAAGTGAATATGGCACGGGTTCTCTGCGAAGCTGTCAGCAGGAAACTACGAGAATTAAGAAAAGTGGCAGCTTAGTTTTATTCAAATTAGTAAGATATGAAAAACGTAGAACTGTTCAACGATCATTTCCAAAACTACAAAGTTTATGGAATCCCCAAAGCGCAGTTAATTATTGCCGACGTCCCCTACAATCTAGGAAATAATGCTTATGCCTCTAACCCTTCATGGTATGTGGATGGTGATAATAAGAATGGAGAAAGCGATAAGGCAGGCAAACAATTCTTTGATACCGATAAAAACTTTCGCCCTGCCGAGTTTATGCACTTCTGTTCCCAAATGCTTGTAAAGGAACCCAAAGAAAAAGGCAAAGCTCCTTGCATGATAATCTTTTGTGAATTTGAGGATCAGTTCCGGTATATTGAACTTGGTAAGAGATATGGGCTAAATAAATACATTAACCTTGTATTCAGAAAAGATTTTTCCGCACAAGTATTGAAAGCCAATATGAAGATAGTCGGCAACTGTGAATATGGATTGTTGCTTTACCGTGATAAGCTTCCCAAATTTAACAACGATGGTCGGATGATATTCAATTGCTTTGATTGGGTACGGGATAATGAAACGCCAAAAGTTCATGATACACAAAAGCCTGTTCCACTTCTTCGTAGGTTAATAGAAATCTTTACCGATAAAGGCGATGTCGTAATTGATCCATGTGCCGGCAGTGGTTCCACCTTATTAGCTGCCGTCCAGTTGGGACGCAGAGCATACGGATTTGAGATTAAAAAAAAGTTCTTTGCTGATGCGAATAAATTAGTATTGTCGCAAGTGCAACAAGCACTATTTCAATAATTCAAAATTAATCAGAAAGGAGCTAATATGCGTGAAGATATAATGTACATGATAACCTACCCAGATGGTACATTTGTGATGAATACTCAAAAATATTACCGAAGAGATTGCGTTAGGTGCTGGCTGGACGGAACTAATTTGACATGGAAACAGGTGTATAAGAAAGGCTTTCGCTGTAAAAAAGTGAAAGTAACATTTGAAATAATTGATTAATAACAGAATGAATATGAGCGAAATCGAATTTAGGATAGCAGAAATATTGGGACGCTCTGCGATTGAAAATGACATGGAAGTCCCTAAAGATGTTCAACAGTTGGCACAAGCTACAAGATATTTAGCAACGCAACTTAGAATACTATGCAAAGTAGAAATTGGTGATGAAAAAATGGCTGACGTCATATTGAAGCAAGCTATTGACATTTTGAAGTAAAACAATTAAGGTATGAATAAAATAAAGAACCGTAGGCTTGCGCTACGAGCCTATAAAATCAGAGTAAAGCAATACCCTTATAATAAACCTCTGATAGACCGAAAAAATCTTGCGTTTTTACGCAAAGAAAATGACGGGAACCGATGCGATTGTTTTGGGCATTGGCATAACTATTGGAACACAATGGCATTTTAATTAACGTATAACAAATTAGAAATGAGCAAATATTCATGGGAACTTGACTTCAAAACCTTCTCCGATAAAGCAAAAGCCATACATGCTCCTCAATATTGCGAAGATTATTACAGGCTTGGTAAACGACACCAGACAGGATGCCATTATTACTTATATGTGGATGAAAATTTAAACATTATCAACCCATATACTAAAAAGGATGCTGGGAAAAAAGTGCTTAAATCCTTTATAAGCACTTCATCTCGTGAAGATGTATTTCGACAAGCCTATAACTGGATTCTTGGTTATGCAGCAAAAAGTGAACTCTACGATGCCCTATTTTATGAACTCACATTTAGAGTGTATTATAAACCACACTCTAGGAAGTCTACTGAAGAGGTGAAATACCCTTTTGGGTTTCCTTACAATGGTGATAATAGATACTTCTTTGATAATATTAGAGACGAAGTAGGAAGTAACGGTACTGACATCGAATCAATAGAATTCGTAAGTCAAGAAATACATTATTAATTTAAAACTAATCAGAAATGAAGAAATATCTTTCAAAAATAGAGGTGCAAATATTGGAGATACTTAAAGTCTTTGGTGAATTATCTGCGAAAGATATAGCAGTATTGTCAGGTAATAGTAGTGTGGAAATTACTGTAGAATGCATTTATATGTATTCTGCTTGCCTTATAGGTAGAACTCATCCGGATAGACCGAAAGAAATATTATATAGCATAACAGAGATAGGGGAAGAGACTTTAACATTATAATAATTAAGGAATGAAGAAAAGAAATACAAAAAAAGGAGAGTTTGTCTGTCGTAGACAAAAGCCTTCTGATAAGTCTTTTTCTCTCAAAGAAAGCTATCGGCTTGCCTACTTTGAGGTAATGAATAGACCAGCATATATTATCCGTAAACGGAAGATTAACAATGTTATTTATGTTGGCAGGGATAAAAGGGAAGCCGATAGACTTCTCAAATTCTTTAATAAATAACCCTCAAAAAATAGAAGTATGAAACAGACATTAGAGAAAGCAGCAAAAGAATACGCTGATGGGCTATATGATCCTGATGATAGAGACGTTCTATACAAAGAGACGCAAAAAGATTTTGTGGCTGGTGCCAAATGGCAAGCCAATCAACCTTTGTCTCAAGAGCAGATCGATATCAAATTATCTGAATATATCAATAGTACCAAGTCAGAAGATAAGCTCAAAATAGGACAATTTAGCCTTATTACTATATCTAGCATGGCGATAGATGCTAATTCAGCAAAAACGACATTAAGCACCGAGTTTACTCATAAGGGAAAACGATACAAGGCAGAGATGTTGATAACCCAAAAGGAAGTTTAATTCTAATCAAATTAGTAATGAAGAAGATTGTAAAATGCGAAGTCGAACTTCCTGCCGGAGTTGAAAACGATGGAATGCTAGAAGACTTATTATCTACTAAAATCGAAGATGCTTTCGCTGAATCGTATGGTGTGAATGGAGATGATATTATTGCGTATAATGTCGAAGTGATAAATGAATAACAAATAAAGAAATGAAGGACATAGAATTGAAAATAGCTGAAATATTAGGGCGTGTTGCTCTTGATAATGATATGAAGATTCCTGATGATATTCAGCGATTAGCGAGAGCTACAAGGTATTTGGCTATTCAGATTGAGAAAAATGCTAAAGGTGTGGATATGTCGCAGGATATTATGAAATATACTGTAGCTATATTGGATAATACTATTGCGAAAGCTGTGCCGAAAGATACTAGAGTAGTGTCTGAAACGAGAAGAATTGACGCAACGTCAACGATAAGGTCAGATAAATAAAAAATAATTATGAGTAAAACGAAGATTATTATTCCCCACGAGGGAGTAAACGAAATTCCAAAAGGTTATAAACCTCTTATGACAAGCGAAGGAAAGTTAGTCGCCATTGTTCCGGAAGGGATGACAAAGAATGATGTGTACTGGATAAAGACTGAAAGGATTATTCCGGTTATAGATTGGGAACAACGACGTTATGAATTGGCGAAAGCTGCAATGCAAGGGTACTGTGCTAACTCGCTTGAATATGTAGTTAGTTCTGCCAATCATGAAAATATTGCCGAATGGTCTGTTTCAACTGCTGATGCAATGATTAAATTATTGAAAGAGATGATGGAATCAGTAAGCCAATTGATTGAATCAGTGAAGTCCGGTGGTAGACCTTCTTTTATCGGGGTTCTTTTAAGTGAATCCCAGATTGAAGAGTTGCGGCCTTATGTGGATGATGAGTACTATAACAATGTATTAAAATCCCGGCTGAAAAAAACTAATTAGCTATCTGTGGCTAGGACTTGTAAACATCTTGTATTCGTTTTCTAGCAACTTTTTTACACGTGGTTTATTGATGTATTGCGTTGTTTGCTTTCTAACTATTCCGTTCTGCAGAAAAATAATTGTTTTGTTTTGCTCTCGGACTATAAAGCTCAATGCTATAATCACAAAGATAAGTGCTAGGTAGCCCAAAGCGATTAAATACACTATTTCTCTGTTGAAATAGAAGAAGTTTTTTAAAGTTCTAAAGTTGCTCATGCTTGCTATGTTTTTAAAAGAACGTGCCCGAAAATAACTACGCCCTTCATAGAGGTGCGGCAAACAACCCAACAAGGAAGCATAGATACAACGGGCACGTATATTGTGATAATGCAATACACGAACACCGTCCATTCTATTTCCTTGTTTTGAAAATTGCCGCTTTCTATGAAGGAGAGACTGAACGTCAATCGATACTCTATTTGAGTATCGGTGCAAATTTAATAAAAAGATTACAAAAACTTATCATTATGGATGCAAAACAATTTTTCAAGAGAGTTTCTTACATGCGGAAACTTCAAAAGGAATACTTTCAAACTCGTTCTTCTACTGTTTTGCGGCAGTGTAAGCAGGTGGAGAAGGAGATAGACGATGAAATTGAGAGAGCGAATAAGATAGTTGCGGAGCAACAACAACCAAAGCTTTTTTGATTATGAAGCGAATTTCGTTTAACACTACTGATGCTGACATCTTCCTTCGTATAGCTAAAGTCGCTAAGAGTGGAACTTTTGACGGCTCCGCGCATACTGATTATCTGGAAAGCTGCCGGTGGTTTGTAGAGCGATATGATTGTATTATCATTCTTACTCGTGATGTTGGATATCATACATCTGGATGGTGGAAGAATCCAGACTACGAACGTTGTTATCATTTGTCTATCTCTTTTCCGGGTGGGCGAGATATTAGGAAGTTAGAACACATTCTGGAAAAGTTCTTCGGGAATAATCGTCGTTTATTGTGGTGTGAACCTCCATATAGTAAACAGGGTAAACAGGCAGAAGTGTATCATTATCGTTTGTTTTGTAATGAGAATTGGCAACCAATAATGCCGCGCGGAGAAGTCTATTCTAAACAGTTTACCGAACGGGGATGGAAATCATATTCAGAACTACATGGTAGAAATCAATAACAAATAGTAATCATGAGAAAAGAACAAACCAAAGTTTATGTATTGATGCTTTCGAAGGAGTTTCCTAAAGAGCATCCGAAAGCCGGAGAACAAACCGGATTTAAAGAAAAGTTAGAGCTGGCGTTGAAAGCGCAAGAGCAAGCAGAAGAATGTGCTACCTGCGGTGGTGACTGCAAAACTTGCTATTGTCCTCCGGTATCTGGGATGATGAAAGTACACACTATCCGAACCAATTTAGAACGTTGGTCGGATATCATGCAAAAAGTACAGGAAGGGAAAGCTGTTATCTCTGTCCGGCAATGGAAAGGAAGGCCCTACGAAAAAGGGAATGTCCAGGTAGAACTTTTCCGTCTCGGCAAAGATGATGGCGTAGGACTTCAAACCTTGAGTGTCATGGAGTATACCGATGTCGGCGACGGGATAGAACGTGCAGTTTATTGTATCGACGGGAAACCAATGCCGATGCTTACTCTGAAACAAATAGCGGAGAACGACGGGCTGACTGTTGAAGATTGGAAAGCGTGGTTTACTGGAATAACATTCGACAAGCCGCTGCCGATCATACACTTTACCAAATTTAGATATTGATTATAAACCATTAAAATTTACGATTATGCAAGACGTAGAGAAAAGTTTAAAACCTCTTCAAGAGGGAATTATTAAAGAATCCGGATTAGAAGTACTTCACAACAACTTGAAGTCAGAAGAAAAACCGACTACAGTAAAACTGAATCCGGCAATCATTGTTCCGGTCCCATTGAAACGAAAACGATTAAGCGATGAATTGATTGAGGAACTGAATGCCACCTACGAACGTCCGGCCATCTGTAAAGATAAACATGGAGAGTACAAAGAAGGTGCTTTCCTACACGGTTCCAATTTGGTTATGACAAGTATATTAGAAGGACGTTGGCATCTGACTGTGAAATCAGATAAACCGCTTTCAATCTATGAAGTAAAAGCTGCACGGTATAAGTTTATTCCGGACGATGCTTACATGACACTTGTTTTCCCAAAAAGGTCAGAACTTGAAAAGTTTACTTCTCCACACAGTATGCAAATGATAGAGATTCAAGTCACCCAAAAAGAATAATTTTTGAGAGGGGGGGACTATAGGGGGGGAGAGGTGGTATTTTGTATAGTTTAAAAAGATAGTTTGAAGATGATTAAAAAATACGCTTTTGTTATCGGCATAGATACCGGAGTAAATACCGGAGTTGCCACATGGAATGTTACTGCAAGAAAGTTTGAGTTGATAAAGACTACCGCAATTCATAAAGCAATGATGTATGTGATAGAAATGTATAAAACGTACGGAGGAAGTATGTTAGTTCGTGTTGAAGATGCGCGATTAAGAACATGGTATCAATCTAGTTATAAGACAAGAGAAGAAGAAAGGGAAATGCTGCAGGGGGTTGGATCAGTTAAACGTGATGCTAAGATATGGGAGGACTTTCTAACTGATATTGGTATACCCTTTGAAATGATTCATCCTAAGGATTCAATAACTAAAGTCAATGCTCTGACATTCAGGAATATAACTAAATACGATAAACCGACGAATGAACATTCTCGTGATGCTGCGATGCTTGTGTTTGGGTATTAGACAGTAGGTTGATATTGGATATTGTGCGTTTATTAGACGATTTTTCTTTTAAAGATACGTTTAATAAACGCACTTTCTTTATATTTGCCAAGTAGTTACAGATGTTACATCTTAAAAATTAGTGTGAAAATGGAAGGATTATCAAGTTTAGAGGGTTGGGCTCTGATTGCGACATACTTTGTTGCTATGATGATGCTCGTTGTGTTCCTACGAAAACACAAAAAGACGAAAGAAGAATTTTTGGTTGCTAACCGATCTATGCCGTGGTTGCTTACAGCTTTTTCAATGGCTGCTACCTGGGTGTGGGCTCCGTCGATGTTTGTTGCATCGGAAAAAGCATATACGCAAGGTTTAGCCGGTGTGTTTTGGTTTGTAGTTCCGAATGTTCTTACATTGATTCTGTTTGCTTTCTTTGCCAATAAGATGCGTAAGCTCCGGCCGATGGTTGGACATTCTCGGATTATATTCGTGAGAAGTATTCGAAACGTTGCCATAATCTGTATCTCATTGAATCGTTCGGGCTGCAGACGATGAGTTTTGCCGTTCAGCTGCTGGCCGGAGCAACCATCTTTTCAAAGATTACAGGAATATCGTTTACAGCAACTACTATTGTCATGGCTGTATGCCCGCTTTTGTACACATTTGCAAGCGGGATTCGTAGCAGTATCGTTACTGACTTCTGGAAGATGCTTTGGATCGTGATTGTTTTATTGCTTGGATTGCCTATAATGTTTTCAAGTGCCGGACCGGATGCACTGTTTAATGGTCTAGGTGGTATCACCGGAGATTTTGGTAGTTTATTCTCTGCTACCGGAATAATGGTGGCCCTGTCTTTTGGTATTCCTACAACAATCGGTCTGTTGTCCGGAACCTCGGGGACCAGATGTTCTGGCAGCGGGTGTTTTGTGTGAAAGCTGACAAAGTGAAGCGCACAATGATAACCGCTGCCTTTATTTTTGCCGTTGTACCTATTTCTTTGGCTGTATTTGGCTTTTTTGCAGCCGGAACAGGTTTGGCTATATCCGACACACAACTGACAAATGTAGGGGCTGTGATGGCTTTCTGCCCTAAATGGTTCTTATACCTGTTCTTTGTGCTTATACTTTCCGGACTGATATCAACCGTTGATAGTATTATTTGCGCAGTGAGTTCCGTTGCCGGACATGACGTAGTGAAACGGTTATCCATGAATGAGAAATGGCATGGTCGGATTCAGAAGAATATTTTTCTTTTTATCCTTTTTGCCAATGAAGTACGTGCAGCCCGATTCGCTATGATTGTTGTTACTATCATCGCTATTCTGATAGCAAACATTCCCGGTCTAACGATTTTATATCTTTTTTTGCTGTATGGGACCCTACGTTCCTCGGTAATGCTCCCGACGGTGTTCGCTATTCTCGGCAAAAGAATGAGCGAAAGAGGGCTGTTTTACGGCATCCTAACGAGCATGATTGTAGGTTTACCAATATTCGCTTATGGGAACTTCACAGGTAACATTCCGATGATCGTATTCGGTTCTCTTTTCACCATCCTGGCATCAGGGATTATGGCAGTTCGTCGTAAACCTTTGCAGCGTGGCTCAATGGAAGTGGCTATAAAGATAGACCGAACCGATATGGACAAACGTATTGCAGAGATAAAAGCGGTACATGGTGAATACTTAGCTTGTGCAGAAAAGATGGAAGCTCACATTCGTACATTTAGAGCATTGACCGAATCTGCAAGAGGAACAGCAAGGGATATAAGAAAATCAGTTTCTCAATACAAACGGTTACAGGGGAAGAAGTCACTGAATAGAAAAAAATCACGTAGAAAATGAGAAAGCTATTTATCATCATTACATTGATTGTTGTGTCGTTGGTAGCCAGAGCGCAAGTTTACGACGGTATTACTCAACCAACCAAGTTCCGGATATTCATGCCGGTTACTACTTCTCTGCATGATAACGGTTCTACCGTTGCTCCTTTTGTCGGCTATCGGGCAGATGTTGCGAAGTGGTTATCTGTTACTCCAGTCTTTCAATACAACATGAATACCGAAGCTGTTTCCTTTGGCGCATGGCTGAATGTGAACTATCAGCAACGGTTTTATCTTTTGGCACGTTCAACGTACAATACGAAAGAAAAGATGTTCACCGAAACATTGTCCGGTACTATAAAACTCCCTGCTGGGTTCATGATCGATGCGACTTGGGATAATTTGTACAATGGTCGGAAGTTCATGGACGGTGACCGTCTGCAGGTGCTTGGAGGTCTGGATTATGGACGATTCGTTTTTAATGCCGGATATTCTATGCGTGCGCTGCCTGGATTCGTGACAAACATCCGGTTTAGGGTGACAAAGTATAATTGGCTACAACTGAAATACGATGAAGGTGCAAGAGCTTTCATTACGAGTGTGGCTCTACAATTCAATGAGCTATGAAAGCGGTTCTGGGTAAAAAGCAAACATCATCGCACACTGACTGGCTTCGTGTATTCTCCAACATCGAGCAATATGTATCGAAGCAGGAAACGGATAATCTGGTAGATCGCTTAGTCGAGCAGGTGAAGCCACATATCCACGGCAAACGTGTTGCTTATGCTTGGAGTGGTGGAAAAGATAGCATTGCTCTTGGTTTTATAATGGAACAGGCCGGAGTACATGACTGTTTGCTCGGGCGTTGTAATCTGGAATATCCAGCTTTTATGCAATGGATAGACAAACACCGACCGGTAGGACTGGAAATTATCAACACGGGGCAGGACCTTAGATGGTTGGCATCTCATCCAGAGATGTTGTTTCCGAATGATTCATCTTTGGCTGCAAAGTGGTTTAGCATCATCCAACATCGGGCGCAAGATGCCTATGTGAAGAATCACAAAACGGATATTCTTTGTCTTGGTCGAAGAATACAAGATGGGAACTATGTAGGGCCAGGTGGAATGTACACCAATACAAAGGGTATCACCCGTTTTTCTCCTATTGCCGATACCAGGCATGAGGAAATTCTTGCGATCATCCATTATTATCATCTTCCAATGCCTCCGATTTATTCTTGGCCGCGTGGCTTTCGTGTTGGTACACATTGTTGGGCTTCACGCCAATGGTGTGGTAGCGTAGAAAATGGTTTTAGGGAAGTTTACGAAATAGATAGTAGCTTGGTAGAGGAAGCTGCTAACTATATACCTTCTGCGAGGCAGTTCTTGCAGGAGAAAGTTTAATCAATCAAATTTTGTGTAGGAATGAAAAGGAAGTTAGAAACAAAGAAAGTACTCCTGTCAGAGTTGAAGGAGTTTCCGGGTAATCCAAATGTGCATCCGGAGGAACAAGTGAAGGCTATTGCCGAAAGTATGGAACGATACGGGCAGTATTATCCGATCATCGTTGATGAAAACATGATGGTTCTTTGCGGTCATGGCAAGAAAAAGGCTTTGGAATATCGTGGAGAGAAAGAGGCTTCTATTACGGTCATGTATGGTTTGACTGACAAAGAAAAGAAAAAACTCGTTCTGGAAGACAATAAGATTCAGACAATGTCTCATGTGAATTTTGGGGACGTGGAGAAGATTATTAAAGAAATTGGAGATGTTGATATTATCGGCTTTACTCCAGAATATCTGGATGCGATCATCAATGAAGTTAGCACTGATAATATGGGAGTGAATTTTGCGGAACCGGTAAAGAAGGAGCAGCAGTTCACATCAGAGAAAGAGGTTGCCGACATTCAGGAAGTCGATGAAATTGAAGCTGGCATGCAAACAGCCCGTACAATGGTGTGTCCGCATTGCGGCAAGGAGATAACAATTTAATCATAGGACTATGGATAAGAATGTTGATTTATTCAAACCACTTCGGGAAATTCAGTTTGTAGACCGGGATAAGGTGAAGCCGAATGACTATAACCCCAACAAGGTTCTGGAAAAGAATCTGAATCTCCTTATGCAAAGCATATTGACGAATGGTTTTTGTTTTCCCATCGTAGTGCGTCCGGACTTTACGATCATTGACGGGTTTCACCGTTGGCTTGTGTCCGGCAGGGAACCGCTAAAGACAATGCTCGGCAATAAGATTCCTATTGTAGTAGTGGCACATAAAGACGAAAGTCAAGACATGTATGGTACTGTCACTTTCAATCGTGCCCGTGGTACTCATCTGCTTGAACCAATGGAAAATATAGTGAAAGCTCTATTGGAGAAGGGAAAAAGTGTGGATGAAATCTCTAAGGAAATAGGGATGAGTAAAGAAGAAATCTTCCGGCTATCAAAGATTGACAGGGAAGAGTTTCTAAAGCTCATTACCCAACGTGGTACGCAAAGATTTAGTAAAGCCCAAATCATTCGCAGATGTACGTAAAGGATTTAGATATTAACGTTGTTGATGCTACCGAGCGTAGGATTCTCGAAGCATTCAATAAGAATCAAAAAGTTGCCGTCAGTTTCTCTGGCGGCAAAGATTCTATATGTATGTGCGATATGCTGATAAAGACAATGCAGAAATATACAATTCCGTTTAGTCGCATTATCGTAGTGTTCTTTGACGAGGAAGCCATTTATCCAGATGTTGAGCAGATTGCACTTGAATGGCGCTCACGTTTCATGTCCTTGGGGGCAAAGTTTTATTGGTTCTGTTTGCCTATACGCCATTATAATTGTTGCAATAGGTTAGCGAATGATGAAAGCTTTATCTGTTGGGAGCCAGGCAAAGAAAGCGTGTGGGTGAGACCTATGCCTAAGTTTGCTATTCGCAATCACTCGATGTTTCGTATGGGGATGTCATATCAGGAATTTGGGGCGAAGATTTTTAAAAGTGTTCCTCAAATGATAGGTCTAAGAATGGCAGAATCTATTCAACGCCGACAGTCCATAGCATCAATCAGGATTTCTACATTTCTTTATCCAATATACGATTGGCGTGATAATGATGTTTGGCTGTATATCAAATTGAATAACCTTACTATTCCTATGACCTATATCTACCTGTATAAGACAGGTGTACCGTTGAATAAACTTCGTATTAGTCAGTTTTTTAGCATTGATACAATCAAGTCATTACCCAAGGTTATGGAGTTCTACCCGGATTTGTATGAGCGGGTGATTCGCAGAGAACCAAATGCAGACCTTGTTATGCTTTATTGGGATACTGATATGTTCCGGAGTTCTAAGCAAGACCAGAAGTTTGAGCAAGATAAGGAAAAGGATTATCGGGTCATATTCCGAGATACAATGAAAAAGGCCGCTTTACATCCAGACTTATATCCTGGTTATAAATTGGCTAAACATCTTTATGTTAAAATGTCCGGTAGGGAATCTTCAAAAACGTGTCAGTTGTCTTATCAGTTATTGATAGCGGGGGACCCGAAGAAACGTTCCTATCGTGCTATTTTAGGGGCTATCTATAGAGAGAGGGGAGGAGGAATATAAAATGCCTAAGGCCGAAGAGGACATTCAGAAAGATAAAGAAAAGTTGCTCGATTCATTGAAGGAATGTAGCGGTATTGTCACGTTTGCCTGTGAGAAGGTTGGACTCTCACGGCAGACGTTCTATCGTTGGTATCGTGAGGATGCGGAATTTAAAGAACGTGCCGATGCTATCAATGAATTGCAGATCGATATTGCCGAGGCCTCCCTTCTGAAAAAAATACAGAAGGGAGATACTACGGCTATCATATTCTATCTGAAAACCAAAGGCAAAAGTAGAGGATATACAGAACGTAAAGAGATTGTCGCCCCTGATGGAGTGGGGGTACAAGTAACAAGCAAAGACTTTGATGTGTCGAAGTTATCGGAGGAAGAAAGAAAAGTATTGTTGGGTATTGCAGAAAAGCAGGATAAAGCAGCAAAAGAGTGAGTTTGGGACAGGTAGATATATTGAGCATGGCAAGAGCCGTCCAGGCGGATGAATGTAGGAAATCCTTTTTCTACTTCGTGAAAACGTTTTGGGCGGTTATTATACCGGAAACTCCGGTTTTTAATTGGCATATTCCGTATCTGTGTGAAGAACTTCAAGAGCTATCTGGCTATATCGTACGCAGAGAGAAGAAGCCCTATGACATAATTATCAATATTCCTCCTGGTTCTACCAAATCAACTATTGTCACAATTATGTGGCATGCATGGCTTTGGACGCAGGATGCACGGTTGAGGATTATTTCAAACTCTTATTCGGGTGACTTGTCGTTAGAACACGCTTCGAAGTCGAAGGACATCATCACTTCTGACTTGTATCGTACTTTGTTTCCGGAAGTGGTGATAAGACACGATAAGTCCGGTAAAGGTAGTTATGAGAACATAAAGGGAGGCGCCAGATATTCTACTTCGACAGGTGGTACAATTACCGGAAAGCACGCGCATGTGATTATCAACGACGACCCTGTAAATCCCAAACAGGCGGAGTCTCCTGCAATGAGATTACAGGCGAATGACCATACTAAAACGCTTTCGTCCCGTAAGGTTGACAAAAAGAATACTCCGATGGTAACTATTATGCAAAGATTGCATGATGATGATGTGACGGGGTATCTGCTGAAAAAGAAAAAGGATAAGATTAGGCATATATGCCTACCAGCAGAAGTGTCGGAGAGGGTGAATCCTCCGGAGCTGAAAGAACGTTACATTGACGGGCTTCTGGACCCTGTACGTATTGACAGGGAGGTGATAGATGAAGCAAAGATTGACCTCGGTAGTCGTGGGTATGCCGGACAGTATGAACAGGCTCCTTCGGTTGAAGGTGGTAATATTGTCAAAGCAAGTTGGTTCGGGCATATTCCTTTATCGCAATTCCTCGCTATTCGTGGCGGTGTTCCGATTCACTTCTTTCTCGATACTGCCTATGATGAGAAAAAACAGAAAACGGACAATGACCCGTCCGGAATACTTGCTGCATGTCGGATACAGAACTGTTTGTACTTGTTCCATGCGCAAAAGGTCTGGAAGGAGTTTCCTGAATTAATGAGGTTTATTCCAGATTATGTGCGGGCACATGGATATGATAGCCGGAGCACGATCAGAATAGAACCGAAGGCAAATGGTATAACTGTCATTCAGGCAGTAAAGAAGTACACTAAACTGAATGTAACCAGGACACCAGCACCAACGGACAGCAAGGAAGTGCGACTACACGGTGTCTCGCCTAAAATAGAGTGCGGCCGGGTGATATTGGTGGAAGGTGATTGGAACGAAGAGTTTATAGATGAGGTGAGCCAGTTTCCGGCAAAGACACATGATGAGTATGTAGATATTCTGGTTTATGCAATCAATTATCTTCTGGATGATGATTATGCGGAATTATCAGATGAAGATGAAGAATATATTTTAAGTGCTTTAGGTGGTTAATTTTTAATGTTGTAATTATGGGATTGTTTAATTGGATTGTTAATGGTGTGAATGCGGCTGTTGGTCGCAATCAGGAGTTTGAACAGTTGTTGAAAGCTAAGGATGTGAACCGCGCGCTTTCACAAATGACGGATAACTCTGCAAAGGTTGAAGCTGCTTTGAAGGTATATGATACCCAGCAGCATGAGGTGATGAATAGGCCGAATAAAGCGGTGTTTGGTAAAAAAGACCCTGCATCGGGTAAACGTAAGTTTCTACGTTGGGAAGAAAAATGGAAGATACCTATTCCCTATCCGGTTTTTATCAATGAGATAGCTCTAGTATTCTTGTATGGTCGTCCTCTGAAATGGACGCAATCATCTAAGGGGACAGACCGGGCTTTTTCCAGATATATCGATTTGATTAAAAGTACCCGATTCAATGCGAAGGTTCGCGAAGCAAAACGTCTGGCAGGCGCGGAAGGGCAAAGTGCGTTGCTCTTTCATACTTATCGGAACGATGAAGGCAAGCCGGATTGCCTTATCAAAGTCGTAGCCAGAAGTCTGGGTGATGATATATATTTCCGTAAAGACCAATCGGACGAATGATGTGCTTTGCACGTGGGTATAACTTACAGGAAGTAGGCGGTGAAATCAAATATCATGTTGATATACATACAAAGAATATGATATATCACTGCAAACGTGCTCCTATGGGTTGGGATATTGAGGAAGAGGTGAATCTTGCAAAGAAGATATGCGTGGTTCTTTTTGAGCAGGAACCGGAGTGTGCTGGTGTTGAACCTATGATGCACCGTAAAGAAATGATGGTAAGCCGTAGAGCCGATGTCAATGATCGTTTTTCTGATCCTGCTTTAGTTGCTGATGCGGATATTGTTAATTCTCTTCCGGAAAAAGGTGAGGATAGCAAATTTTTTGCTTTGAAACCTTCGTTAGACGGTTCTAAAAAACCGGATATGAAATATCTGACGTGGGATAATGCACCGGAAAATCAGAAGCAAGAAGCGGAGGAGTTGGACGATAAGATTCATCGTTTCACTTTCACCCCTAAAATAGACTTTGATACGATGAAGAGCCTTTCCCAGATTTCGGCTAAAGCATTGAAACAGCTTATGCTTTTGGCTGTAATCAAGGCAGACAGACATAAAGAAAGACACGATGAGTATGCAGATCGTATAGCTAGTGTCCTTATTGCTATAATTGGTAACGTTCTGGATATTTCTCTTCGAGGTGAGTGTGATAACTTGGTCGTGGAACATGAATTTCAAGAACCGTTCGGAGAAGATATTGAAGCCGTATTAAAAAATCTGATCTCAACTAAAAATGCCGGTGGTATGTCTGATGAAACATTTATCGAAATGAATCCGATCATCAAGGATGCTAATCTGGAAAAAGAGCGTTTGAGAGCCCAACATGAGCAAGAGTTGCAGGAAGAGAAGGACCGGTATAAACAAGATATTTTCGGTAGTGCAGAATAAAAGGCATGGCAAAGATTGATGAGAAGAAGTATAAACGGGCATTACTCCAACGTACCGAAGGATATGCTGCAAGCGTCCGGGTAATCTACCTGGATGTGATGGAACGGCTTATCTCTTTAGCGTTGGAGGTAGAGCCAATCCACGACCCTAAGAAGCCTTTTTCTTTCACAGACTATCCTACTATATCGGATAAGGCAAACGTCCTGCTACGGGAATTATATACCCGCGTATATCAACAAATACGATCTGGTGTCATTAATGAATGGGAGCAGGCAAATTTGAAATCGGATGAACTTGTTCGGTCCGTGTTCGGTAAGAAGGTCGTGGATAACGAGCATTTTGCTCGCTACTTTGGGCGTAACAAGAAAGCTATGGATTCTTTCTTTGCACGAAGGTCCGGAGATGATGGATTGAACCTGTCTCAACGTATTTGGAAATATGAAGGGCAGTTCCGGCAAGAAATGGAAATGTCTATTGATTGTTGTATCGGGCAAGGAATGTCGGCAAATACGATGGCGGCAAAGGTGAAAAAATACCTGAATGAGCCGGATAAGCTATTTCGACGAGTTCGTGATGAACGGGGAGAGCTTGTTTTATCAAAGAACGCGAAAGCTTATCATCCGGGGGCAGGTCAATATCGTAGTAGTAGCCGCAATGCTCAACGTTTGGCACGGACGGAGCCTAATATTGCATATCGGACAGCCGATCATGAAAGGTGGGCCCAACTTGATTTTGTTGTAGGGATTGAAATAAAACTCTCAAAGAATCATCCGGAAAAGGATATTTGCGATAAACTAGCGGGAGTATATCCAAAAGACTTCAAGTTTACGGGATGGCATTCTAACTGTATGTGCCATGCGATTAGTGTACTTGCTTCGGATGATGAAGTAGATATGCTCACTGATAAGATTCTTGCCGGAGAGGATACAGCGGGATTCAAATCGGAAAATGAAGTTACTGAACTGCCAAGTGAGTTTTATTCATGGATGCAGGAAAATGAGGGGCGAATTGAAAAGGCAAATAACCGTGGCACTCTTCCATATTGGATAAAGGATAATCCGCAATATACAGGCGTGAAAGTTGAAGCGATGAACACCGGCGAACGGATGGAGATTCGTAAGAAGTCAAAGGAGAAATATCAATCTTACGGGGAAGAATGGAAGAAAGCATATTTTGATGAGTATAGTGGTGGTTTTACTGTCTATCATCAGGAACACCAGTTCACCAACACTGAAGGCGGTGGTGATGCTGAAAAGATGGTTGGTAAGCTATTAGCAAAGAATAATGGAAAACAGGTAGAGTTCCTGCCGGAGAATGGTAAAGGCAAAAGTGTACCTGACTTAATGTTCGACGATCATACGTGGGATGTGAAATACATTGATAATGCCAATGAAAATACTATTCGTAAATACATGAAGGATGCTCGGAAAGCTGATCGGGCAATATTCTATTTTACGAATGATAAGTACCAGGAGCTTCGTTCTGCTATTAATCGGGAGGTCGGACGCTTTAAAGGTATGGATAGGATAGGGGAACTTCCGGACGTCTACTACATGGATAAAGAGGGACTGCTAAAGCTGTTGTGGAAGAAGTAATTATTATTTTTGAAATTGATTAGTTTTATTTTTATCTTTGTAAAAAAGAAAAAAGTATGGATGGAGTATTATCATGGAGTGCTATTGGTGCTCTTATAACATTTGCTATTCAACAAGTGGTTAAAACTTGTTTGGATATTAGAAAAAGTCGCTCTGAGATTGTTTTTAGTAAATTACACCAAGAACGTGCAGAGGTTGTTAAACAGATATTTCAGAAATTGACAATCTTGCAGCAAACTTTAATTGATTTAACTAGTATGGTGCAAATTGCAGACAAGAGTGAATCAAAAGAGGATATTCAAAAAAGGTTGAATAGACAATTTAATCAAGCATATATTGAAGCATTGAATTTCTTTTCTTTAAATAGAATTTTTTTATCACGTGATTTGTGCAAAAAAATTAATGATTTGTTATCTGAAATCAGAGTGACTGCTCTGGATTATGAATATTCATGTAGTACAATAGAAGGTGGTATTAAATGTAATAGTAAAGAATTGATTGCGAATGGAACAAAAGAAAAACGGCAAATTAGAGAACAAGTACGTAATGAACTGTCTGATTTGTTGGATGAATTGGAAGATAAATTTAGACAACTCCTCGGAGGGGATAAAATAAGCTGGTGGCAAAAGATAAAACATCAATTAATGAGACTATATAGTTATATCTCTAGGAAAAAAGAACATTGAAAATGCAATTTTACTTTTTGTAGTAATATTATTAATTATTGCTTATACGAAAGACATACGGAGTGATATATTTAGTAAGAGTAACATAAAGGCTATGTAATTCTCTGATAGAACGAAAATTGAATATTAAAGATAAACGTTCATAGTCGTTTTTAAAGAAGTCTTTTGATATTCCATTCATGGAGTGAATATTATTATAAAAGACACATCTAGAGATACTGTCTAAGGTTGAAATTAACACTTCGTCTTCAAATATAATATTGGGAATATTATTTATTTTATTGATTTTCTCAAATATACTTTCTGCTGTATAATTCAAGCTTTTAGCGTCAGTACTTATGGAATATGCATTTTGAACCAATACATTTTGATCTATTTCCATATCAAATGAGCAGACTGTTTCGAATTCAATATGAGTTCCCTTTTTTATTTTTGAAAATTCTTTTACTGGTATTTTTCTATAATATTTGTCCTTAACTTCTAGGGAGTAGATTTTAGCTACATACGCTAGCACTATCTGCATATTATTAGCTATATAAAGCAAATCACTTGATATAATACTTCTAATGACTTTTTCCTTTCTTTTCTCTGGTTTGTACACTAGGATATAGTAGAAGAAAGTACTTGTAATAACTCCGATACTAAGGTCTACAATTAAACTGTTTATTTTATCTATCTTGTCTACAGGATAGTTGCATTCAAAAGATGGAATCCAACCAAAAACGATTTGGATCAATAGAATTATCGAGACGATATTGAGTATTGCTAAAATTATATGCAGTTTCTTCATGTTTAGATTTAAATTAAAAAATGGGCGGATTATTGCTCCGCCCGGGCTGGTGCAGAAAGCGGGAACATAACTTCCCTCACTCTTTCCACAATGCAAATGTATGAAATATCTCTGAAAAACAAAAGGTTATTCTGACTTTTCCTTTCTTATTAGTGCTCCTAGCCGGATGGTACATTTATCGTTGCTGTACGGCTTTTCCTCTAGGTGAAATTTAGACTTTAGATAGCCGTAGCTTATTCCTAGCTGTTCAGCGGAGAAAGTGTCGTAGATGGCAGCTTGTGAGCCAAAATAGAAATGCTTCTCCGATTTTCCATCTACTTCTATCGGTTCAGAGAGTTCTACGTGATATACTTTACTTGTCTGCTTCATTTTGTTTCCTGTATTCTTCAAAGATTTCGTTAAATGATTCTATGTAATTTATGTTATTGGAAAATGTAATATAATTCTCTTCTGTATTCTGTGCAACATAAGAACTTGATTCTGATGGATAGATGAACTTTGATATGAAGTTATTTCCACTACTGAACCAGCTCAAACTCGATATATGATTCACGCCGAATAATGCTATTAATTGTTTACTACTTTGGATGAGCATCTTTTCGCGCGCTTTCGCATTTAAATGACTGCTCTCTGCAATCGTTTTAGAGCTTCTCCTAAATCAGAAATGAATTTAGTCCGAGTTGCTTCATCGTTGAAGGCTTTTCTTATTTCCCTTTCTATAGCTCCGGATTTATCGTTTCCTCTTATATAGTTTATTTCTCCGGGTCTGTCAAGTGGAAGAGTAAACTCTGCACCTTTGTATTTCTTTTCATTTAGAATTTTATGAATGTGTACACCTGTACCCCATTCAAATGCTCTACCACTGCCACTATCGTGATTATCAACTCGAATTGTTTGATTTTTTAATATGCTTGCAAGTTTCTTCATGTTACAATGTTTTTCATTTTTGCAAATTTAGTTCAAATATAAAGTATCTGATAGAAATTTTCCAAATATTATTAAAGGTAGCCCGAAGGCTACCGATTAAACATCCCCCCACAATTTAACTGCAAGATCATAATTCTTTTGAGCCTCGTTTACTGCTTTTTTTGCGTATGGCAAAGAGAAAGAGTGCTCACGTGGGTACTTGCCGGATTTCAATCCTGCGTGGTATTCTTTTGCTTCTTCAAGTTTATGCTCGTATAGGTCGATGCTTTCCGGCATAGACAGATTAATGGTGTTGGCTCTTTTCTCCCAATACTTTGCTTTGTTTTTATGTTCATAAGCCTTATCGCTGAACTCTGCACATTTACCCATATTGTTCCAGGCATCATCTATCATTTTACGATGTCCTCGTTCGCTATGGTGTCCTACTTTGATAGGCTCGCCTAAAGAAAGGAAATCTCGATGTTTGTTTGATCTTTGAAAATACTCATTACTCTTTTGCGCTGCTGATGCAGCCCATTCATGACGACGTTCTGCTCTTTGCTTTGCCCATTCTTGAACATTGAACCCGTCAGCTCTAACAATGGAGTAATAGTAAAAACCATCTTTCTCAAACATTAAGTTAAACACTATGCTCTCATTCTCTTTACCATATTTAGTCGATACCAAAATAGTTTCTCCTTTTTCGTGTTGTTCACTGCACTTTGCCAAAAACACATTTGGCACAAATTTACTATATGTATTCATAATTAAGTATGTTGGGCAAGGCTTCCACCCTGCTGTTTAAACTTATATTGCTGCTTTCAATTTTTTTATATCTCTTATTAGTTTTTCTTGCCTTGCTACTTCATTATCTACCATTCCGTCAAGACCTATACTTGCATACCATTCTGCATTATTGATAGCCTCTTCTAACGCTCTCTCTTTTTGCTCAATCATTTTATTGATAGCTGTTTTATCACCGATTTCAATTAATATCTCTAATTCTGTCTTTTTAACTAAGATGCAGGTTGCTTTCATAATTTGGTGTATTGTGCAGAGCTTTCGCCCTGCTGGTTAATAACATTTGTTTAATTCGTGTTGCTTAAATCGAAATCCACTAATGATTTGTATTGCTTCCTCAATTGGAAAAGACATCGACCAATCGCATGGTAATCCGTGGTCCCCGTGAGGGTCTATAAAGTGAAAGCACGCACCGGAACCATCTTTGTAAAACTCTACACTTAAACATTTGCCATTATTAAGGGCTTCACGAACTTTTTCTATTCTTTCTTTCTGTGTCATAATCAGTTGCGTTAAATGGTTAATAATACTTTTCTGTATAAATTATAAATATATGCGTTTAATAAACTCTTTTATTAGTTGCAAATATATATCATATATTTAATATATGAAAGGATTGTATTCGTTTTTTTTGAATTATTTCATTGTTTGATATGTAATTATCTAAAATATTGCAAGTTGTGGCTGTGAAAAATAAACGAGTTTAATAAACACACTTTTGAAATAATTTATATCTTTACCGCAAATTAATCAATTTAGATATGAAGAAGAAACTTTTAGAAGCGTTGAAAACCAAATTTGTGGGTGTTGACGAAGCCATTCTGGAAAGAATGGCAACTAAAAAGGCGGAAGGTGTGACGGATGAAAGTCAGATTACGGGAATTGTAGACGGCATCAACTTTCAAGACGTAGTTAAATCCTACGGGGACTACCGGGCTAATGAAGCAAATGTTTCCTCTATTAAAAACTATGAGGAAAAACACGGTTTAAAGGACGGGAAACCAGTAACAGCAGGTGGTGAAGGTGCAGATGGTAACAAGGGAGGTAAGGCGAGTTATACAACGGAAGAGTTGGATAGCTATTTTACTTCAAAGTTGGAAGCTGCAATTAAGCCTTACAAGGATGAGATTGAAACTCTTAAAAAAGATAAGAGCCAGACTGATCGACAAACTACCATATCTAATGCGATGAAGAAACTGGGATTGACAGAGGATGAAATGCAGTTCGTTACAGTACCGGATGATAAGGAGCCAGAAGAATATCTGACTGGTTACAAGCAACATCTTATCACAAAAGGCTTGAAACCTGCAGAAGACAATGGGTCGCAAGCGTCTGATTCACAGGTGCAGGATGCTGTGGCTGCTGACTGGTTGAAATCTTTAGGTGTTCCAGAATAGAACGTTTAATGTTTAATTTACAAATGACATGAAATTTAGAAAAAAGCAAGTTGGTGGATTTCGTCCTATCTGCACTGGTTCTCCGGCTATCGGAGTAGTAGGTGGATTTAATCTGAACAAGGAGAAGGTCAACTATCCGGTTGGCGTGATTATTCCTTCTGCTTCTCTTGCCGAGTATGATGAAACATCGTCCCGGCAAGTTGTCGTGTTGAAAGCATCTCGTGTTGTAGCTATCGATGCAACCGATGCGAAGAAAGTCTCTTTGCAAAATGATGAATTCCTTTCTCCCATCTTCATGGTAGGGGATCATGTTGCAATGAACGATTCCGGAAACTTTGAGGATACTGTAAGTATCACGAAGATTATTAATGATCGTAACGGCTTTGTCGTCGTGCTTGATAAAGCTATTGCTGGCTTGAAGGTTGGTGATGCTTTGTTTGAAGTGATTGAAGGAACTGCAGAGGGTGAAGGTAAGGCTCCGGCTGTTTTCCCTATTGAGCATCCGCAAGGAATTACTGTGGGGGCTGAACCGATGGGAACTTATATCGGTCTTGACGAGGTATCTGTGGATGTTGCTATCAATTCTAAGGGAGAAATGTACTACAAAAGACGTATTCCCCCTATTCCGGAGAAGTTCATTCAAGGAATGTGCTTGAAAGACAACCCCAACATTCAATTCACTGATTCTTACTAAGAAAGGAGGCTATAAATGAAATCTATTTTTTCGACTTTTAAAATCAATGACGTAAAAACAGGGAAGCCTATTGACTTGATCGGCACGATGCAGATCATGTTTGATAAGGCGACTCTGGAAAATAAAACGCTTTGGGAACAGACCTACGTTGATCGTTGGTTCGATTTCCGTCCTCCTCAACTGGGTTTGACTGCCGAAGGTATCATGGGGAAATATAGTGTTCGTATCCGTGCTTCTATCATCGGAAACGATGCTGATACTCCATTACGCGCTGGTAGAGGGTTTGAATTGTGGAACGGTGAGATTCCCCGTGTAGGCCACAAGTTCAAAACGGATGCGAAGACATTGCGTACCATGTTGATGGTTTACGAAAATAACCGTATTAATCCTGTTCAGAAGTTAAAGGAAATTCAGAAATGTTTGTTCGGTGATTACAAAGATGCTTATCTCGGTTGCAAAGATGTGGCGGATGAAATTATTCTGAAAGCACTCTCTGGTGGTGGTATGGCTATTTTCGACCCGGCTATTGATAATCCGGAAGGACGTAAGTATCTGGTTGATTATGGTATGCCAGAAGAAAACAAACAGATGGTTGATTCTGATAAGGAATGGACCGAGGAGAACATTGATAATGCGGCTATCGATGCAGTACGTATCTGCAGAAGATTGTTTATGAGTATGCCAATAAAGGCGTTACTTTCGATGCGTTGTTGATGGCTCCTGTTATCAAGTATTGGATGATGCGTAGTATCGGTTTACGTACCGGCTATCTTGGTAAAGATAAGAATACCCGTTCTCTGACAGAGGATGAATTCTCGGCTTATCTGAAATCCATGAAGATTCCTAATATCATCGAAATCAATAAACGGACTGCTTACCAGAAAGACGGTATTTCTACCAATATCAATCCGTGGGATGATAATGTAATTGTATTTATTCCTAAAACGGATGATGGTAAGCTTGGTGAAGTACAACCTGCTTTCGAGGACAATGCTATTATGCCAGACCCATCTGTTCAATACACAGATGCAGGAGATGGCATTCGTATTGCAAAATGGACTACGGGCGAATCTACAGGACAACAGGCCGCAGAGTATACACAAGGCTCTTGGCGTGCAGTTCCTATCATCTCATGTATTAACGCTATCGTTAATCTAAAGGTTAGAAATACGAATGTCGAATATCCCGACGGTGAAGAAGTTCCCGTAGGCTAAAATTCTCTGTATGAAACTCGTAGTAATTAAAAAGTTCCAAGATAAGGAGACAAAGAAGCTTTATCAACCTGGCACAGAAATTACCCATTTTAGTGATGAACGTGCAAAGGACGTAATCAGGCGAAAACTTGTAGTTGAGGTTAAACCGGTTCTTACAGACATTGATATGTCTAAGGGGGCAAAAGAAGTTATCTCACAGATTGCTGATTTTGCCGATGTCGAGAAATTGAACGGCTATCTGAATGCTGAAAGTGCGTTAGAGAAGCCTCGTGTAACTGTCGTGAATGCTATTCAAGCAAGACTGGAAGAATTGAAGAAATGACAAATTCGGAGGTATTCATAGCTAAGTGTTTGCACTACAATCCTTCTCCGTTAACGGTGAAAGATTTGTTGGATGATGTGGGGTTGAAACCGGAAGACGATTGCACAGATAAGAGGAAAGTTGTGTCTGCCGTACTTTCCTACTTATCAGGAATGCGTACCTTGTCTTCTGAAAGTGAGGCTGATTGTTCCAACTCGTATGATATTGTCGGCTTGACAAAGCACATATCGATGCTTTGCAAACAGTTTAGTTTCGATACCTCCGAGTTTCTTTCTGGTGATGTGACAGAGATTGAGGACGGTTCTTGTATGTGGTGATATGTGGTATGAAGATAAAATAGAGTTGTATGTTCCAGGTGAAGGCTCCCATGATGAGAACTTTAATCCGGTGCGGATTCCGGAATCATGGTTTCCCCTTGGAGACTGTAAGATTCACGGGAATTCGTCTGCAAAGACTGTTCCGGCTGCCGATGGAAAAGACTTCGTCTATAGCTATCAGATTACAATGTATGTTCCTGCGATTATCCCGGTGCTGAATGACAAAGTGCGCATAACTAAAGCTGACGGTTCTATTTCCCAAAAGGTAATGACGGTTGCCGGTTGTGGCACTACGAAAAGAAAGTTGAGCATATTCCTATGAGTTTGAAACGTACAGGTGATTGGAACAAGGTCACATCGATATTTGATCAGGCCGTTAAACGTGTCGAGCAAGCGGTACTTTTCAATTTATATGTAATCGGTGAAGGTTCGGTAAATCATGCTCGCGAACATGGCACGTATAAAGACCGTACAAGCAATTTACGGAACTCGATAGGTTATGTAATTGCTTACAATGGTGAAATCATAGAATACGGCTTTAAAAAGAGTGCAGGGATAACGGACAAAAAGGCTTTTCATGCTGACTATAAGATTCAGGAGATGATTGGTGATTCTGGTTTTGATTTGATAATTGTAGCAGGTATGAATTATGCCAGACCTGTAGAAAACCGAGGGTATGATGTACTATCATCTACTGAAAAGTATCTGAAACGGGAAGTGCAAACTAAGATTAGGAGGATTCTTTCTAAAGCGGGATTTAATCAATGACAGGACAACAGGCTATAACTGAAATTTGTAAAATACTCGCAGCCGGAAATGTTGGCGTGCGGATTTTCAAGAACAGGAGAGAGACTAATTTCTCTGGTTCTGAATACATTGTAGTCAATCATCTTTCATTTCCGCAAGAAAGCGGTCTGCAGTACGGTTATGCTAATATCAACATTCATGTGAAGGATGCAGATACAGGCGAACCGGATAGCGGAAGGATAGACCATATTTCAGCGCTTGTTTTGCCTCTGTTCAAAGAAACGGAAGATGCCGAAGGAAATATCTATACAGCTCGTTTGGGTGCTGAATTCTCTCTTTATGATGATTCGTTCTTTCCTGATGAAGACGGGACGAGTTATCAGAACTATAAAATCAAAGTATCGTATTACAATTAAATAAATTAGTTATGTCAAAAACTGCAGTATATGGTATTGAATACCTAAAATTATCTCCGGCTCTCGAATCCGGAGAAACAGCCGGGACCTTTCCAGACTTTGAAAAGGTAGCTGCCAAATTCCTTGTTAAAGCTATTGTGAAGGATTCAATGTCTTTCAACGATCAGGCACCGGGAGATACGGATATTGAGGTCGAAGATATGAACACTCTCTATGCTTCTCTTCCGTCTGATGCCGGTAGTGAGGGTTTTACAGTCCAAACTTACGACATGGGCGAGGAAGCCTACAAATATCTTATGGGATATACGAAGAACGGAGAGTGGAATGAAGAAACTCCCGGGTTCACTCTCACTAATCAAGGCGTGGAGTTAAAAACGAAAGAATTCCAAGATTTCCCGTCTCGTATCTTCCAATGGGCACGCATGAAAGTAAAAGTCACCAAAACAGGAAACATCGGTAAATCTGGTTTCCCTAACTTCAATCTTGAATTCAAGAAACTTGCTAATCTCAATAAGACTGGTGAGGAAGTATGCGGGGCACGTAACAAGATTTACACTGTTCCGGAAGGATGATAAGGGAAGCGGAATAGTTCAGTGGTAGAACATTAGGTTGCGGGTTACTGCCTAAGTGTCGCCGGTTCGAATCCGGCTTTCGCTACATAGTTTTTGGGTGAAAAGATGATTGTTGAAATGTGAGTAGGGATAACGAGCATTGTGCATCATCGAAAAGGTTGTTTCAGGTGTCCCGGTCATTACGGGCCGGGACTTTTTAATTTGAGGTAAAGATGGAAAAAGACAATGTACAAAAGCAGGTGGCCGACACTATTGCAGAGCGCCCCATTTTTCTTTGGTTTGGTATGATTCCTTTCATGGTTAGGCCATTGACGTTTACACAGTTGTTTGATATTGGTTCTATTTCGAAGGATATGAAGGAAGTAGACCAGGCGAAGCTAAACGGTCGGACAAGCGTGTCGGCCACTCTTGTCTATTATGAGGAAGCGGATAGGATGTCTGATATTGCAGTAATGACGATCTTCCGTAGCGTCTGGAAAAGAAAGCTGTTTGGTGGATTTATCAAGAAAAGATTAACGGTCCGCAAATACAAGAAGTTGCAGGATTATATGGCACAGACTATGGATGCCACTTTTTTTTTAAGCACTATCATTTTCCTAAAAGGTCTAAACGAGACAACGAAACCGACGAATACACCAGAAGCGACAGCCCTTGGTCAACAATTAGCGGAGTGATGAAATACTACCGTATGAGTTATGAGGAGGTTGTCAATGAAAGGTCATATTCCAATATCATGTTACTCAATGCGGCTATTCCTGGTACTAAGCCAAAGGAAGAAGGAGAAAAAGAAAAGTCAAAGGAACTTCATGCTAACGAATATTTTGCTCAATTCATGTAAAGATGGAGACACAGGGAACAATAGGTATTAAGGCTACTCTGGATATTTCTGAAATGCAGAGAAACGTTCAGAAATACGTTCAGAATATTGATATGATGCAGGACCATACAGATGCGGCTAGTCAGTCTGTAGCTAGGTCTTTCTCACAGATGAAGGCTGCCGGTATGGCTTTCTTATCTATCGATCTGGCGAAACGGTTTGCTTCGGAAATGGTTTCAGTTTATGGTACTTTCCAACAACTTGAAATCAAATTTACCTCAATGCTACAATCTGGGGAAAAGGCACAGAAGTTGATGGGAGAACTCGTAAACTTTGCCGCTACCACTCCTTTTGACCTTAAAGGTGTTTCCCAAAGTGCAACTCAACTCGTGGCCTATGGTACAGCCTCCGAGGATGTCATAGAGAAACTTACTCGTCTTGGAAATATTGCAGCCGGATTAAGTCAGCCTATTGGTGACCTGGTCTATCTTTATGGTACAAGTATGACGCAAGGCAAACTTATGACACAGGACTTGAATCAATTTGCCGGGCGTGGTGTACCTATTTTCTCCGAACTAGCAAAGGTTATGGGAGTTAATAAGGATAAAGTTAAGGATTTGGCTGCAGAGGGTAAGATTGGTTTTGACAAGTTGGAACAGGTTGTTGACAACCTTACCAATAAGGGAGGAATGTTCTTCAACCTCATGCAAGAACAATCTAAATCCGTATCTGGTAAGATTTCTAACATAGGTGATAATCTTGATATGATGTTCAATGAGCTAGGTCAGGCAAGTGATGGAGTTATTAATACAGCTCTTGATGGTACAGCTTACTTAATTGAACATTATCAGGAAGTCGGCACTGCTCTCGCTGCTCTCATAGCTATGTATGGAGTTCAGAAAGCTGCTATTATCGCAGTTGCATCTGTTCAGAGTACGGTAACTGGTATAAAATATACTGCCGAGATTACAGAACTTTCGAAATTAATCCCTGCCAAGGAAAAGTCTGCTAATGCTGATCTGGAACAGGCTGTAGCAAGTGGAAGATTAACGCAGGCAAAAGCGGAATTAATTGCATCTATGCGTGTGGAAGCTGCTGCAAATGTAGAATCTTTGCGTTTAAAGGCATTGCAAGCTAAGTCACAATACGAAGAGGCTATTAATACTGCAAGTCTTGCGGCTGCTAATTTTGAAGCTGCTGAATTAGAGGTAGCGGCAGCTAACATGAAATATAATGCTGCATTAAAAACAGGTAACGCTAGAAGTATAGAAATAGCGGAGACACAACTTGCAACAGCAGAGAGCAATAAATATTCTGCGGCCAAACAACTTGAAGCAGCTAGAACAAATACAACAACGGCCTACACGAACTCTTCTACTGCGAGCAAAGTGGCAGAAACTGCGGCTACTCAACTTAATACAGTATCGCAGAATGTAAATACGAGATCAACAAACTTTTTGACTGTTGCCAAGACGAGATTAGCTGCGGCATCAAAAGCGTTAGGTTTGTCAATGCTTACAAATCCTTATGTATTGGCTGCGGCTGCTATAGTTGGGTTATCTTATGGAATTTATAAGCTAGTAACTTATCAGACGGATGCAGAGAAGGCCCAAGTGAAATTGAACAAACGTATACAGGAATTCAATTCTGAAACGAATGCTGAACAGGCAGAAATAGATCGTTTGTTCGGAAAACTAGATAAGGCAAAGAAAGGTACAGAAGATTACGATGATGCAAAGAAATCCATTTTAGATAAGTATGGTGAATACTTAAAGGGGTTAGGTGATGAAAAAAACGCTTTAGATGATGTTGCGAGAGCATACGGGGCTGTTAGTGCGGCCGCTAAACAGGCGGCACTTGATAGAGCTATTGCGGATTCTCATTCTACAGCTCAAAAAGATTGGGCGGATAAGCAGGGTGAACTTACTGGAGATTTGGAAAAAGCTATTCGAGATTCGGATAATTTCAGGGGTAAGAAAGGCTCTGAAAGGGAAATTTCTGCGATTATGCAGATGATAAAGAATGATTTGAAGTCTGGTGGAGGGTTATCTTCTGAAACTCAAAAAATAGTGGATACTCTTACGAAACAATATACAACTACGACTAATATTGTTCCAGGTGTATCAACGGAGGAAACAAGAATAGGTAATGACGTTCAGGTTTATATTGATCGCATGATTGCGAATAACAAACTGCTTGAGAATACTTATAAGGATATTCATGAAAAATTAGGCTATGATACTAATGAATATATCAATCTGACAGCCAAACAGATTGCAAAAGACATAGCTATGTATGAGGCTGCTCTTGAACGCTTCAATAAATCAGGAAAGAAACAAGTTGTTATCAGACATGATGGTTCTGTCAGTAATCTTATGGAGGAAGGGGAGATACTGAATAATATTCGTTTGTTGAAAGAAGCGCAAAAGAATCCCAAAGATGAGATCAAAGAGCCAAATGTCACGAAAGAGATTGATGAAGCAACGAAGAAAGTGGAAAAGCTTAAACAGGAAATTGAAGATTTGCGGAGTGGTAAAACCAAAGTGGATGCAGGTAAAACCGTAAAGTCTGTTCTTGAAGATAAAGCTAAAGATTTGAAAGAGGCTGAATCTGCTTTGGTGACATTGACAGGGAATGATAAACAAACATTGAACTCCAAAAAAAAGAAAAAGGAGGAAGAGAATAAACTTAAAGTTGAGCAGGCCGAGCTCCAGCGGAAGATTGATGAGCAGAATCAACAGGATATAGAGAAAGCTGTACAGGCTGAACTTGAACTCTCTCAAGCTAAGATTGATGCTATGGACGAAGGTTTCAAGAAACAGCAAGAACAAATTCAACTTAATTATCGGAAAGCTAAAGCTGACAATGATCGTCGTGCTGCTGAATATGTAAAGGACCAACAGGACACGGAGCGTAAAGAGTGGGAGAAAGAACATCCGAAGTATAAAGAGGAAGGTCTTGTTTTTGTTCCCAAAACAAAAACTAAAGATGACCTTTCACAGAAGAAGCAGGATACGCTAAATGAATATGATAAGGTTGCTGTTGAGACAAGGGAAAAGGCGGAAACAACTTTATCTAAAGCTCTTTTGGAGCAGTACCAGAATTACACCGATGAAAGGCTTGCAATCGAGAAGAAGTTCAATGATGATATTGAAGCTCTTCGTATTCAAAGGGAGAAGTTTCAGAAGGAAGGCAAAACGGAGAAAGTTCAGCAGACAGACCGTTCAATAGCACAGGCTACAAAAATGAAGGGTGAATCCCTCATGGGGTTTGATTATGAGCAGTTGAAAAAATCTCCGGACTATATACGTGCCTTTGAAAATTTAAAGGAAACGTCTACTGAAACATTGAATTCCCTTCTTACTCAATTTGAAAATGCGAAAAGTGCGGCAGCGCAAGTTTTGTCTCCCGATCAACTTCGCGAATATACGAGTACAATTCAATCCATCATGGACGAACTGGATTCCCGCAATCCGTTTCAGTCATTATCTGATAAGAAGAAAGAACTCGCAGAAGCGGAGGAAGAGCTAGCTAATGCACAGATAGAGTTAGAAAATGCCAAGGTAAAGGCCGAAGCAGTCAAAGGTGGCTCTAAGATTGAAAATGGGATTTCTTCATCCAAGTATAATCCTGCAACCGGTAAGATTGAATCTACAAAATCTTATTTGTCCGAAGCGCAGGCACTTGATCTAGTAAAGAAGAAAACCGAAAAGTATAATGCGGCAAAAGATAAGGTTGTAAAAAAGGACAATCAGGTAAAGAAGGCAGAAAAAGAAGTTAGAACACAGATTTCGGAGTTAGCGGATACCATAGACGAACTGGGTAAGTCGATTGGTGGTCCGGCTGGTGAGATCATTTCCCTTATTGGCAGTATTGGCTCATTTACAATGACTGCAATGGCAGGGGTTGAAGCTGCTGCCGATACTTCTGCTAATGCAATAAGTACAGTTGAAAAGGCATCTGTTATTCTAGCTATCATTGGTGCAGCCGTTCAGATAGCTATGAAAATCTTCGATATGTTCGGTAAGGACGATACGACCGAGAAATACGAGAAAGCGAAAGAAGCGTATGAATCCTATATCAATATCCTTGATCGAGTAATTGAGAAGCAACTTGAGCTAGCGGAAACTCTTACGGGAGACACGGCAAACGCTGTATATGAAGCAGCTATCGCCAATATAAAATTGCAAAGCGAGAATGCAAAAGTACTAGGCAAACAATATTTGAACTCTGGTGCCTCTGGAAAGTCACACTCAAAAGGGTATGATGAAGTAGATGATATGTCCGGTGAAGGATGGAAGCAGGCTGCAGAGGCATTAGGCATGTCCGTAAAGGAATTTAAAAATAAAATGGGTGGTCGTATGACCGGTCTATTTGATTTGACTGATGAACAACTTTTAAAATTGCAATCGGATGCCGGTATCTTCTGGTCCCAACTTGATTCAGACACGCAGAAATTTGCCGATCAAATTGCAAATGGTGTAGGGAAGGTTGCAGAGGTATTGGAACAACAAATAGCTGATACAACTCTTATTGATTACGATTCTCTTCGTTCAGACTTTCAGGACTTAATTTCTGATATGGATGCCGATTCGGCAGACTTTGCCGACAACTTCGAGGATTATATGCGAAATGCTATTCTCAATTCCATGCTTAAAGAAGAATATATGGACAGATTAATAGCGTGGAGGGAGAAGCTATATAATGCAATGGACGATGGGGTAACCGAAGATGAATATAACGATCTGAAAAAGGAAGGACAGAAGATTTCCGATGAGATGAAAGCAAAGCGTGATGCCATGGCAGAGATGTATGGGTGGACTACTGATGAGGATTCGGAACGCGAAGCATCAAAAAAAGGGTTTGCTTCCATGTCACAAGATTCTGCAGACGAATTGAATGGTAGATTCACAATGGCTAATGTTTTGATAGCAGACATAAAAACAGAGCTACAGTCTCATACTCTCATTTTCCAAGGTATCACTTCTGGTATTGGAGATATTAAAACCATATCTGCATCCATAAATGAAAACGTGAAAATTATCAAGGATAATATGAATACCATTGTTGGACACCTTTCGAATATTGATACTAATACAGCTAGATTGGAAGGTATAGAGAAGGATATGAAGTCGATGAAAGCAGGTATTGAAAAGATAAATGATAAAGGGATAAAGCTCGTAAGATGAAAGGAATTTGCTTTATAGATGGAGAGAATACATATACCACTCTCGGTATATTTATTATAAAAGGAAGCTATGATAATCTTGTGGCATTTCCTCCTGCCAAAGAATCGGATGATAAAAATGATTGGCCGGAAGAAGATGGTATTGAAATAGACCTTTCTAGCTTGACGTTAAACACCTATGAATTGAGTATTGATTTTGCCTGTAAAGACGATCTGGGATTTAGTGGATTAGTTGCTATTTTATCAGATATGGGATATCATGATTTTTATTTTCCTATTCTTGATAGAACCTATCGTTTACGTCTTTCCTCACAGAACAGTTATACAATCTATCCGGGATTTCAAGTCGTGAAGATAACTTTTGCCAACGACTTCCCCCGCGAAGCAAATTATGAATACCAGGAACCTGTTTGTTCCGTTCCTCTACCAAGGGGGTACGAAATAGATGATCGGGATTTATCGGAATATGGTGTAGTCATTTTGAAAGGTAGTAATGCTGAAATACTGAAAGCTCCTACGGTAAAGAAAAACCTATTGCAGAACTTCAAAAGGCAAGATGGTGCAATCTACGACGGTGAATATGTGAAGTTTCAGACAAAGGAAGTTTCTTTAAAGTGCCTGATGCGGGCAACGGATATTCGAACTTTTTGGCAGAGCTATGATGCCTTACTCTATGATCTAACTAAACTGACTATGAAGACCGATAATGAAGGTTATGAATATTCCGATGCGGAGAGGGTATTATACTGTGATGGATGGAGTGAAAGTTATCCTTGCTACTATAAAGATTGCCAGACAAACAATTTTATGTTAAGAGGTGGTGTCTGGTGGGAATTTACTTTGAATCTCGTGTTTACTTGCTTCAGGATCAGAGAAACGGAGTTTTTGCTTTCATCCGAAGCGGGCGAGTTCATTATAACAGAGGACGGAGAATTTTATATTGACTTAAATTGATTGCCATGCCATTAAAAAAGAAAAGAATATCAGAATTGAATGAAGCCAGCGACATGAAAGGCTTCTACACCATCGGTTACAGGATAGTAAACGGTGTCAAAACGAGCTTGAAATTCGGGCTAGAGAAGATTCAGACGGCATTAGATAATATGCTCAAAGCTACGAGCGATGCCAAAACTGCTACTACCGATATGCGGCAATTAGAAGCTACTGTTGAAGGTAATGAATCAGCCCGTGAAACTGCTGAATCCCGTCGTAATGCTTCCGAGCAGTCGAGGCAAACGGCTGAAACCGGACGTTCTCGTGAAGAACAGGCCCGGGAAGCTGCTGAATCCGTTCGTATCACTAATGAAAATGCACGTAAGACAGCCGAAACAGGTCGTTCTTCTGCTGAAACTGCACGGGACAATGCAGAAAAGAAACGTGTTACTGACGAAGGTACACGAGAATCTAATGAGCAAGCTAGAAAGAATGCTGAAACAACGAGAGGCAATGCTGAATCCGAACGTGTAACTAATGAGAATGCCCGCAAATCAGCTGAAAGTACGCGATCATCCGAAGAAGATAAGAGAAAGTCTGCCGAAACCGCACGTGCCACGGCTGAAACTGGACGTTCCTCTGCTGAAACGAAAAGAGCCCAGAATGAAGATGCACGCAAATCTACCGAAGAAGCACGTGTTATAGCGGAAGGCAAGCGGGTAACTGCTGAAACTGGGCGTGTTGATACAGAAACAAAACGTGTTTCGGAGGAACAAACACGTAAAAGTAATGAAGATGCCCGTAAGACTGCCGAAACAAGCCGTTCCTCTGCTGAATCGGAACGTGTAAAGGAAGAAGATAAACGAAAAACCGCTGAAACAGGTCGTTCTACCGCTGAATCCGAACGTACTACTGCGGAAAATAAAAGAAAAGCGGATGAAATCATAAGAGGCAATAATGAAACTGCCCGTGTCTCTGCTGAATCTACCCGTAATCAATCTGAAACGGCTCGTATTAATGCCGAGAATGCACGCAAGACCGCCGAGGATGTTCGCGTATCTGCCGAGACTAAACGGGCAACAGCCGAAACCGCACGTGCCACGGCTGAATCAGGTCGTTCCTCTGCTGAAACAATCAGAGTTCAGAATGAAGATGAGCGTAAATCTACCGAAGCAGCACGTAAAGTTGATGAGACCAACCGGGCTAAGGCGGAAGTGGAACGTGTTAAAGCGGAAGAAGCTCGTAAAGCTGAATATGGCGGCATTGTAGATGAGATGAACCAAGCCACGGAAGAAGCAACAGCACAGCTAGGACTTGTAAATACGGCTACTGATAATGCAAATGCTGCAGCAACACTCGCAAATCAAAAAGCAACCTTAGCAGGTGATAAAGCTGCTCTTGCCGATGCTGCTGCCGGTAGTGTTAATGCTGCAAAAGATGCTGCAACGACTGCAGCGAACAATGCTAATGCAGCCAAGACAGCATCGGAAGCCCAAACCGCTTTGGCTAAAAAAGCAACAGATGATGCTAATGCGGCCAAGGATGCATCTGTAATACAAACAGGGTTAGCAAAGAAAGCCACGGACGATGCCAACGCAGCAGCATTGGCCGCTAACAATGCAGTATCCGGGGTTGATGCTAAAGTACAAGCAGCCATTGACAAACTGGTGGCCGGTGCTCCGGATGCGTTGGATACGCTAATTGAACTAGCAAATGCACTTGGTAATGACCCCAATTTTGCCGCTACAATGACAACGGAGCTTGGAAAGAAACTTAATGCTTCTGATATTGTCAATAACCTAACAAGTGGAGGAGCTGGCAAAGCTCTTTCTGCCGAACAGGGAAAGGCGTTGAAAGCAGCTTTGGACTCCCATAATCATGATGCAGTATATGAGAAGATTATTACCAAGCTTACTGCCTTTAATAAGGATTTTGGTACAGCGGCCGGAACAGTATGCCAGGGCAATGATTCTCGTTTGAGTGATGCACGGCCTCCATTAGCGCATACGCATAAAGTATCTGAAATCAGTGATTTCCCTTCTTCTATGCCCGCTAGTGACGTATACTCTTGGGCGAAGGCTGCATCCAAACCAACCTATACGGCAAGCGAAGTAGGTGCCTCTCCATCAGGTCACAATCATACCGGTACATACGAACCTGCATTCAATAAAAACTCTGCTTTTAATAAGAATTTTGGTAGTGCAGAAGGGACAGTATGCCAGGGAAACGATGCTCGGCTAAGTGATGCCCGTACACCGAAAGCGCATACTCATAAAAAGTCTGAAATCAGTGATTTCCCCACCTCTATGCCTGCAAGCGATGTGCCGTCATGGGCGAAGGCTGCTAGTAAACCTAGTTACACAGCGAGCGAGGTTGGCGCTTCTCCTTCTAATCACAACCATGCCGGAGTATATCAACCTGCAGGTAGTTATGCGGCATCATCGCACGGTCATAATGCGTCTGATATAACTCCTGATAGTACTCATCGCTTTGTTACCGATACGGAAAAAGAGACCTGGAACAGTAAGGCTGCGGGAAACCATAACCATGATTCTACGTATCAACCAAAGGGGGATTATGCACCTGCTTCACATAAGCATTCGGCATCTGACATCACGGATGATATCACACATAGATTTGTAACGGATTCTGAAAAGACAAATTGGAATGGTAAGGCGGCAGGAAATCACAACCACGATTCGGTATATCAAGCAAAGGGTAATTATGCGGCAGCGACACATAAGCACGGAGCGTCAGAAATAAATGAAGATGAGACACACAGGTTTTTTACTGATACTGAACGTGAAAAGTTGGGCGGTATAGCAGTAGGAGCAAATAACTACACTCATCCGGATACACACCCCGCATCAATGATTGAAGAAAGCACGTCAAGAAAATTCATGACTAATGCAGAGAAAACTTTACTAAGTTCTCTCGGAACTAATGCAGTTTTATTGTCTGGTCAAAGTTTAGGACAAAACGGGTATGTCAAATATAGTAATGGGCTATTAATACAATGGGGGAAGCAACCCGGTTCAACCGCTAGTACTGTTACCATTTATCTGCCAACTTCTTTTTATGATACTAATTATGTTATTCATGGCTGCATTATTAAAGATGCTTATGATGAAAATGTATATACTGCTACATCTTTGGTTAATCCAACGGTAAGCAGTTTTAAGATGGATAGAAATTTTGGTTCAAGTTCTGGAACAGGAGTATCTAGGGCAAAATACAGTTGGATGGCAATAGGTCGTTGGAAATAATTTAAAAACAAATATCATGAAGTATTGGAAAAATGGATTCTACGACGAATACCAGGAAGATTCGGTAGAGATTACAGAAGAGTATTATAATCAGTTACTAGCTGGTCAATCAGCCGGATTGCTTATAGTGGAAAGCAAGAAAGGTTATCCGATCTTAGCTGTACATGAACCTTCAATCGAGGAAATTATAGCACAAAAGCTCAATGAATTACGATTGTACGATTCATCTGCAGAAGTGAATCGGTTCTGCATAGATAATACGCATGGGTGGTGGGATAAAGCTACTCGCGTAGGCCTTATGAACTCTATTGCAATCGAAAGGGCATCCGGACGATCTGAAACAAATATCTGGCTGGGTGATACTCTGTTTGTTTTGCCTGTCGAAAAGGCTATTGATATGTTACAACAGCTAGAATTGTACGCCCTTGCGTGTTTTGACACAACACAAAGGCATACAAAGACTATTCAACAGTTAACGACAAAAGACGAAATAGAAACATACGACTTCCGTACAAGTTATCCCGGAAAGCTAAGTTTTTCCGGATAACCGATCGTATAATCGTAGTTTTCGATTTCCTCAATAGTCTGCAATGCTCTGACTGCTGCAATGTGCGATTGTGTAACATTGTAGCAGTTTAGTGCATACAATTCAAGGGTATTCAACACATCTAGCGCATCTGGTATCGGAATGACATATTTCACCGCATCATACCATAATACCGTTTCTGTTTTACCCGCTTCTTTTTCAATCGAAATTGAGTTAAATAATCCAACACGTGTAGACTTATCTAACCACATACTTTTAGCTCGTAATTTAAAAGAATTGACATTGCCAGATTTGTCAAACGACTGTATTTCAGTTATTTTCATTTTTCGCACTTCTTCAATGTCATACTCATATTCTACCAAAATAGGGTAGCCTTTCCTACTTTCTGTTATTATCAATCCACCTGATTGACCAGCTAACAACTCCTGATAATACTCATCTGTAATTTCTACCGAACCTTCCACTGGCTCGTCGTAGAATCCTTGTTTCCAATACTTCATATATCTTATTTTTTAAAGTTATTTCCAGCGACCAATCGCAAACCAGGTAAACTGCCAGCCTGTCCATGCTATTTCTCCTCCGGACGCTATATATCTAGTAGCAAATTGAAATGAAGATACAGTTTTAGTTATATACACAGTGGGGGAATATACTATAACCTCATCTTTTGAACTCGATACACCTGTTAGTTGTACACTATAGTTTGTATCGAGGAAACTTATAGGCAAATATAATGAGGAGAATCCTATAGCTCCAGCTTTCGTGCCCCACTGAATCAATAGCCCATTATTAAATTTCATATAACTTGACGAAGAACCAAAAGATTTGCTTGTTGCGTTCGATAGATCAGCTAAAGCATACGTAGTCCCGAGAGAACTTTGCCAAATTATGGTCACTAAAAGTAGTACCAATTTTCTACTAAATCTACTCATATCCAATTTGATGTTACTAATATTTACTTCCATTTTCCTATTGCTATCCAATAAAAGTTCCATGTTCCATATCCATAACTATAACTATCATAATACCTATTACACGCTTTAAAGTTAGAACTTGCTTTAGATATTAATAGTGGAGAAACCAAACTGTTAGCTATACTTTTTCCCCCAGGATCACTTGACAAAATTATGCTGTAATTTGTATCTGAAAAAGAGAGTAAAAAATAGGTGATTCTTTCACCTTGTACCCCTGTTACATTAACTCCCCATTGTATAAGCAGTCCGTCTTCATATTTACGATAGCCGTTTTGTCCTAAATTTTGCGCATTAATTTGCGCAGATTTTGTTCCGAGAGAACTTTGCCAAAATATTATGGCAAAAAGTAGTACCAATTTTCTACTAATGCTATTCATCTTTATTTTGATGTTATAAAATTTCTATTTCCATCTACCAATTGCAATCCAATAGAATGAGTAGCCTGTGGTATACACTCCTCCACCATTACTTGCATGGCGTTGCACTACAGTGAAATTTGATTTATTGCGAGCGTATATCATTACAGCTGAAACCAAAATTTCAGAAATGAGATCGAATCCAGAACATGCTATTACATTGTAATTCGTATCGTAGAAAGAAAGAGGGAGATACACAGTTTTAACATCTCCTGTCTTTCCACCTATTCCCCATTGAAACAACATCCCATCCGGCAGTTTATAATACCCATTCTGTCCGAGGCTTTTTGTCGTAACATTGGAAAAATCTTTCAATGCAGCGTTCGTCCCGAGAGAACTTTGCCAAATTATGGTCACTAAAAGTAGTACCAATTTTCTACTAAACCCACTCATTATTATTTTCATGTTGTAATTTATTGTATCATTTCCAACGCCCAATAGCCATCCAGTCAAAAGTTTCTTGTGACAACCCAGTGGTTCCTCCAGAGGCGTAATTTCTATTAATATAAAATCGACTAACTGTCTTAGTTGAATCATCGATAGGTGATGCGGAATAAACACTACTGTCAGATGAAGGCTTGTAAACAGTCGCAAATATCTTATAGAATTTATCATAAAAAGTTGCAGGCATAATTATGGCATAACTCGTGATTGAAGAACCTGAAACCTTTCCCCATTGAATTAGTAATCCATCTTCGTATTTGCGATAGCCGTTTTGTCCTAGATTTTGCGAGCTAATTTGCGCAGATTTTGTTCCGAGAGAACTTTGCGTAAATATCACAGTCAAAAGAAGTACTATTTTGCTACCAAAGCTATTCATTATCAAATCAGTGTTATAATATTTTCTATTTCCAACGGCCAATTGCTATCCAAAAGAATTTCCAAACACTAGGCAATACAGTGTTGCCATTTGTATATGTTACACCACCTTTGAAATAAGTAGTAGTTTTAGTATTGACATAAGGGCACAAAACTACGGATTCAGCAATATTGCCATATTCTGCACACATTGACATTGAATAACTGGTGTCTTTAAAAGCCGTAGGAAAATAAAAATTAGTAGCGGATGAATACCCACCGCTATATCCCCATTGAATTATTAGCCCATCAGGTAACTTATAGTACCCGTTTTGGGACAGGCTTTTTGTTGTAACATTGGAAAAATCTTTCAATGCAGCGTTCGTCCCGAGAGAACTTAGGTATAAAAACAGGCTTTGAATGGAGTAAGAGGAGGCTATTTAAACTTTATTTGGTTACTGACTTATATTGTTCTAATTCTTTATTTTCTATTTTTTTATCTTTGTATATGTGTTTGATAAACGCATATTTATTATCTTTGAGCCGAACATATTTCATTGATTGATAGCTTATAATAGATATGATTACTTTATATAATGGTTCAGAAGAAATAAAGCTCGAAGTAAAAGATGAAAGCTACTCTTATGAAGCGATCATGGAAGATTGCTCATTAACTTTATATTTCGATTATTCCGGATATCTTGAAATTCCGGTTGGTTCCTACTGTGACTTTTACGGAAAACGTTATTCTCTCAAGAAAGATAGTAACTTCAAGAAAAACGGAGAGCGTAACTTTGAGTACACTTTAACTCTTGAAACAGGAATATCTGATACGATGTTGTGGAAAGTGCGTAATACTCTTGATAGGCGTATCAAATTCCCATATACTGCTAAACCAAATGAGCACCTCGGTTATTGGTTGAGAATCTAAATCGTCGTGGTATTGGCTGGAAAATTGGTGATTGCATCGAAGGTACAGAGAAAGTTATCAATTATAGTCATACGTACATTCGTGATGCTTTGAACCAGCTTGCGGATATGTACGAAACAGAGTGGGAAATTACCGAGGAAAATAATATAAAGACCGTTCATCTTCGGAAAGTAGAATATAACAAAGAGAATCCTTTGAAACTGTCATACGGGAAAGGGCATGGATTTAAAGTAGGAGTAGGGCGACAGTTTGGGGAGATACCGCCCGAAATTATTCTGGTTGACACGACAGATCGGAATATTGACTATTCTACGTACGGAGCAAAGAATCTATTGCTGCCAAAGGATAAGACCCTTGTTTATGAAGGTAGGGTTTATAAAACTGATGTGGATGGCTCCTGTGTTATGCGTATGGATAGACTTACTACTGGTAAAGAGGAAAGTCTTGATTGTACTGAAATCTATCCCTCGCGTATCGGTACTGTCGGTGCTGTTATTGAAGTCGATAAAGAGAAGAATTTCTACGATTTTGTAGACGAAGATATTCCTGAATCACTAAACTTTGAGGACTGTTTGATAGCAGGTGAGAGCATGACTGTTGTCTTCCAAACAGGCATGCTCACAGGCAAGGAATTTGAAGTGAAATATATTCATGAGACAAAGGATAAGAAAGCGGCACGTCGTTTTGAAATAGTTCCGCAAGAACTTGATGGAATGACAATGCCAGAAAGCAATTTATTTCGACCGAAAGAAGGGGATACTTATGCTGTTTTCGGTATACAGTTACCGGAAGCCTATATCTGTGACAATTCTACGCAGACTGGTGCTAGTTGGGAAGTATTCAAAGAAGCTGCAAAATACCTCTTTGAACATGAAGATAAGAAGTTTACATTTACCGGCACGTTAGACGGCATTTGGGCAAAGAAGCGTTGGTTGCAAATTGGTGGTAAAATCAAATTAGGCGGTTTTGTAGATTTTTCCGATGTACAGTTTCACCCAGAAGGTACTTTGATTCGTATGATAAGTGTCAAGAGGTATGTGAATAATCCATATAGTCCCGAAATTGAGCTTTCTAATGAGCCTGTAGGTGCATCTGTATCTGATGAATTGAATAAGATTGAGACAAACGAGGTGACTGTTATTGAAAAGCATAAGGATGCACTACAATTTACAAAGAGGCGGTTTCGCGACGCAAAGGAAACGATGGCTATGCTTGAGGATGCTTTTCTAAATTTCTCTTCTTCTATAGACCCTATTACAGTTCGCACAATGCAATTGCTTGTAGGGGATGAGAGCCTGCAGTTCCGTTTCGTTAATAATAAGACGAATCCGGCACAACTATCCCACAATATTACTTATAATGTTAGCACAAGAGTACTAAATGCTCCGGCAGGTATTCTTCAACACATGACGTTGGATATTGACATACTTTCATCTTCCCACAAGCCACAAGAGTATAGGTACTGGGATATGACTAACTATGATTCTCCGGTACTCATTCATCCTGAAAAGAAATATTATCTATATGCTGTATGCAGCAAAGAGAATCAAACTGGTACATTTCTTCTAAGCGAAACGGCTATTAAGATGGAGGGCATAGCAGGATATTATCACTTCCTAGTCGGTGTCCTCAACAGCGAGTATGAAGGTGATCGCAGTTTTGTTGAGTTGTACGGATTTACGGAGATTCTGCCAGGGCGGGTGACTACTGAACAAATAATTTCTCCGGATGGGGAAACATATTTCAATTTAGTAAAAGGTGAGATAGGGGGAAATATTCAAATTAAAGCAGGTTCATCCGGTTTGGAAAATCTGTCAGAATGGGAAGCAGTACACAAAGAAATTGAAGATGCTGGCAAAGCAGCAGAACAGGCAAATAATGCAGTTGGTGGCTTACATGACTATGTAGATGGGGCGTTTGCGGATGGTATTATTACGGAGGCCGAAGCGAAAGCTATTGAAAAGTATATCAATACGATTAATAATGCTAAAGCTACCGTTGAAGCTACTTATAACAAACTATACACTAATGTGTATTTATCCGGGTCTGCCAAAACAGGTTTATTAAATGCTAAGGTTACCCTTATAGGATGTATTTCAGACCTGATAAATGCAATTAATACAGCTATTGACGACGGACTTACAACACCAGAAGAAAAGCAAAACGTTGATGTGTATTTCGTCTATTTCAATAGTGCCTATGCTGATTTTAATACAGCTGTAGAAGCTGCAAATAGAGCTATTCAGGATAAGCTAAAGGAGTTCTCGGATGCTGCTATGAAAGAGGCGTTGCAAGCCTTACAAGATGCGGCAGATGCAGCTAAGGCGGCAGAACAGGCGAATAGTGCCGTTGGTAATTTGTATACCTACGTGGATGGAGCATTTGCGGACGGAATCATATCAGAAGCAGAGGCTTTAGCTATTGAAAAATATCTGAATTCCGTTAGGAATACGAAAGCTGCCGTTGAAGCAACCTATAACAAGCTGTTTGTTAATCCATATCTGGAAGGTGAGGCGAAAACGGCTTTACTGAATGCAAAGGTTTCATTATCCGGTGCTATTGATAATCTTATTGCTGCAATTAATGTGGCTATCAATGACGGGCAGACGACTGTTGAGGAAAAGCAGAATGTAGATGATAAGTTCGCCCTCTTTAATTCAGCTTTGGCTAGTTTTAATACAGCTGTAGAAGCTGCAAATAGAACTATTCAGGATAAGTTGAAGGACTATTCAGATCAATGCTTCGCTGAATTGAAAGTACTCAATACTCAAATATCTGCACAGGTGACACGTCGATAGCTTAACGCAGAGGATAGACACAGCCGGATGGATTACCACAGCTGACGGTAATAAGATATATGCTTCTAAAGAGCTGGAAAACGGTAATACGCTTATATCTTATATCAACCAGGCGGCCGGAGAGACTACGATTCATTCATCTAAAATTAACCTTGAAGGTGCTGTTACAATCACCGCACTTCATAGTGATCTGCAGACAATGATTAATTCTAAGATTGATCGTGACGGATTGGGTAAGTTGGCATTTGAGGATGCGGTTGAATATGCGAAGTTAGGCACTACCATTGTGGTGGGCGGTTACCTAAATACTGACTTGATAAAAGTCCGTAGAATTGATGCAGAAGTAGGTTTTATTGGTGGCTTTACTATTGAGAGTGGCCGTCTTGTTTGGACACGTTCAGGGTACTTCGGTGGAACATCTCGCAGTTTGAAATTAGGCTCCGGAACATCAAAAGAAGGAGTTGTTAATGTCACTTTCAATGCAGAAACAGATGGGCGTTTTGGGGTCGCTGCTATCGGTTCAAACTCTGGTGGAGCTTGTATTTATGCCTCCAGGAATCTAAATGCATCAGATAGAAGCTATCCACAGGCAAATACAACGTATGCCGGCTTCTTTGATGGAGGTGTCTACGTGAAAGGAACATTGTCAAGTGAGTTGTGCTTAGCTGATAATTTTGGCTGTATTACATCTAGGGATGGAAATGGTGGGATTAACTATTACCAAGGTATTGATTTCGATTTTGGTAGTAATATGAAATTCAGAAAAGGGTTATTGGTATCAATCGCTTAATATATAAACAATTATGAAAATCAATTTAAACAGGCCTTTACTCGATTTTAAAGGCAATGAAGCTATTAAAGTAGTCAACGGTAAAGAGGTAAAGCAATATCTACGTGATATGGTTTCAGAGGCATTGTATGCAGCAGGTTCTAACCCTCAACAGGGTTTAGATATGTCGAAAAAATTGCGTGCGTATAAGATGTTACAACAGATTATTAACAATCGTGGCGTGCTTGATATAGAGACAGAAGATGCTACCTTATTGAAGGAAATTTGTGCAGACTTCTTTGTATCTGGTGCATACGGACAAATTTATGATTTAATAGAAGGAGGAAACAAAGAATGAACATTACAGCAACTAACAGCACCGCTGTAACTAAAGTTACAGAAAGTGTAAGTATCAAGTATAGAATGTCAACCCGTGGCACCGAAGCGGTGAAAGATATTACTGCCGAGATTGTCAGAGATGAAGCCACAGTAGGTTTCTTCAATACTTCGCGAAATGGAGTAACTGGTTTCTCGCTACATGAGGATCACGGGATGACTTCTGAAGAAGTGAAAAAGGTATTTCAGACAGCTATCGATGATTGTGGTGAGGTATTGAAATAAAGTATTAATATTTTAGATAAATGATTATGGAGTATTTTAAAAACTTACTTATTGGATTGGTTACCGGCATAGCTGCTTATCTCAATCCTATTTCTGGGGAGATCAAAAGTCTTATTGCTGTATTTGCCCTCAATTTCATTTGTGGGCTGCTTACTGCGCTCCTTATCAATCATGAAAGCTTTTCTTTTAAAAAGGCTTGGAGGTGCATTGTAGAAGCGACCATTTTCTTTGCCTTGGTTAGTTGTATCTATTTTATAGGTGAGCATAAAGGAAATCCGGAAGGTGCTCTGCAATGTGTCTCATTTATTACGTATAGCGTATTCTATTTTTACGGGGTAAATATTCTAAGGAATATCAAAGAGATTTTACCTAACTCTAGCAATGGTTATAAGGTAGTAGCCTTCTTGCATTATGTGCTAAGTGTCGAGTTTATAAAGAATATCCCTTACTTAACGAACTACTTACAAAAAGGAGGTGCAAAATGAAGGAAATTGATGCTATTATCATTCATTGTTCGGCTACAAAAGCCGGACAGGATTTGAGAGCTAAAGACATTGATCGGATGCACCGGGAAAGGGGATTCAACCAAATAGGTTATAACTTCGTCATTGACCTTGACGGAATGATAGAGAATGGTCGCCCGCTTTCCATCGACGGTGCACATTGTAACACTAAAGGTTTCTCGGAATCTTCGTATAACAGACACTCTATCGGCATTTGCTACATAGGTGGTTTGGATGCAAACGGAAAGCCCGCAGACACAAGAACGATCGCCCAAAAAGTGGCTTTGCGCGAGTTGGTTGCTAAACTCTGCAAAGAATATGAGATAATCGAGGTTCTCGGACATCGTGACACTTCGCCCGATCTGGACGGGTCCGGTGAAGTTGAACCGGCTGAATATATCAAGGCGTGCCCCTGTTTTGATGTTCGTTCCGAGTTTTCTAATTTCTTGCGTAATATAGTTGTCCGACCATGAGGCGGCTAGTTTATACTATCATATTGCTGACGTCAGCAATATGTTTCATATCCTGTGGCAGTCACCACTCGAACATGAAGCAGGATATTTCTACCGATCTTGCAGTTGTAAGCCATAAGAAAGATTCTACTTCTTCCGATAAGCAAGTAGAAATAATCGAAGCAGGCAAAGCTACTGAATCGGTTGAATCCTATGAAGTGAATTATGATACCGATAAACCTGTTGACCCAGTCACCGGTAAGCCACCAATAAAATCGGAGAAATGGGTAGGGGCAAAGAAAGAATCAGAGTTTCATAAGCAGGAGAATGTGGAACAAACTAATAATTCAGTTTCCAATGAATCAACGTCTTCCCGACAACAGGAAAACGTTCATCTGGAAGCTAGTAAACAAAAAGACGAATCAACCATATTAAAACAAATTGGATGGGCCGGAGTGGGAAGTGCTCTGCTTATTATATCTTGTATTATTGCCTGGTTAGTGTACAAGAGGAAAAAGAAGAAAGATAAATAACCAGACCTTCCGGGGGGGTGAAAGAAAAAGCCCCCAGCCGTTAGTAAAGTGCTCTAACCTACCTACTAACGCAACATGCGCTACCGCCACATGACTGGGGGCTAAAAGTCCTCTGCCATGACGGTAGCGCATTTGCGTTTTGTGTAGGAAGGTTAGAGACTACAAATATAGTTACTAACGGTAAACTTGCAAAATAATGAAGAGGAATAATGCCGACCGAGTATTAAATGAAAGACTTCGGGCAGGCGGAAAAGCATTAAAGTATGTACATAGTAAATTTGACGAGACGCAGACCTTTATTGGTAACTATTTGAAATTTCCTGAAATTCTGTCTCCTATGGATTTTATAGGTCAGATTTTAAAGAAAGATAATAATTTGTAGATTGTTGGGGTAATTTCTATCTTTGCACCAACACTGACGTCATAATCAGTGTTGCGTTAAATGAGCCGTCTGGGATGTGAATTTCGGACGGTTTTTCATTAAAGTTGCAAATGTTCTACTATTGTTCTACAAAGATGGTGTTAATAATATGTTAATCCATTTATTCATCGTAGATATAGCTGTATTTGATGTGAGATTCCGGTACCTCAGATAAGGGTTCGATTCCCTTCGGGTGTACTTTAAAGCCGTACTTGCAGAGAGTACGGCTTTTTATTATTGTATTTTCAGCCCATGTATGGTATATGATGTTACAGCACAGAGCTTTTTATCTTCGAATATTTTTATAGCATCCTTTTTAGTCATGACCTCTTGTATTTTGATTTTTTTCCTTGTTCAACCAGAATTGTCGCTTATGCAAATGTACAACTTTCACATGATATAAAAGCAGTAATAGATAAAATCTTGTGTTCCATATTATTATCCGTAGTTGCATAATTTAGTCTAAAGAGAATGAAAAGTTGTTTTAGATGATTGGAATCTCATAGAAAATGCTAACTTTGTAACGATGAAGAAGTAAAAAAAATGATGTTGATATAGTGTATTTATAGCTTTCCGGAAGTAGATATCTGACGATAAATTATATTAATCCCATAAATATAAATTAGAATGGAAGAAGCTAGAAAAAAGAAATGGGCTAGTGTGGCGCTGATTATCGGAGCTATTGGTTTTATCATTATTATGATTTACTTTACAGTTATTTCAAGTCTCAACATGTAAAACAGATCATTATGGCATTGAAAAATTGAAGCTTGGACATTTCGTTTGAATCTGTCCAAGCTTGTTTTTTGTGGTTCTGAATGAGATTGACCGGTAGTCTGGCAATGCCTCTTCTTTAGCTTCTTGAAACCTGAAGTCCCTTGTCAGAAAGCGTCATTTCTACAAAACGAGCGCGTGGGTTGGGAGCTTGTTCTGTCAATATCCGTCGGATTTGTCCGGCTGCTTGAGGGCCTTTGGCTACCATATATAAATAACCGCCACCACCTGCTCCGGGGAGTTTGTATCCTAGGGTATAATCCTTGATTTTCTCAATAATGGCTGCTACTGCCGGCGGATTGGTTCCGCAATCTAATGCCTGGTTTTGTATCCAGTTTTGCCGACCAATCGACCGAAACTATCGAAGTTGCTGCGCAGGATAGCTTCACTCATATCCATTGCATGGGCTTTCATCTCGGCTAGCAAACTTAGATGTGGACCGGAATTGAGGAACATGGAACTGACAATTTCCGCCAGAATACTTTTGGCAGTACGGGTAATTCCTGTATAATATAACAGATGGCAGTCGCGGTAGTCAGGATGAACAAAGAGTTGATCGGGCAACCAGCGCACTAATGGATGCTGTTCGAAACCTGCTTCGGATTGTAGTAGTTTAATGCCGGAAAACACACCGCCATATTGATCCTGCCAACCTCCTCCTGTGGTCAGTAGTTGTTCCAATATTAATGTGTAACTGCATATATCATTCTTATCCCAAGCCAGTCCGCAGAAATCATTGATTGCTCCGAGCACGGTGGAGGCCAGAATGGAACTGGTACCTAACCCCGAGCCAGCAGGAATAGCAGCCAACAGGGTAATTTCGATTCCCGAACCGAAGGCTTCCAGCTGTTTGGCTAAAGAAGGATAGGATTCTGTTGAGAATGCCGGCGCGAAACCTGCCAACGTAAGGGCGGCTTTGGGGATGGAAAATGGAGAACCCACTTTTTTGTAATCTTGCAGTTCCTCGTAATTTCGTATCACTTCCATTGCGCCCATATCAATGGAGCGAAGGGTAATATGATATTCTTTGCAGGGTTTAACGTATACTTGCAGCGGCGGTTGGCCGTTCAGTTCGATGGCAAGATTGACAACGCTTCCTCCTGAATAAAGAGAGTAGGGAGGGGTGTCCGTCCATCCTCCTGCCACATCAATGCGTACAGGGCTGCGGCTCCATACAATCTGATCGGAATAAACGTTGAGTGTGGGATGACTTTTACGTTCGTTCATCACTCCTAATAAACCGTCACGAAGCAGTTGGAAGGCTGCCTGTTCTTCTTTTGCGCAATCTTTGTCTTCACGTAGTTTCATGATGCGTGCACGAAGCATCCGGTTGTGTATCCGTAGCATGGGTGCGGCATCTTCTTGCAGGACATCGGGAGTATCCAGGTTGAAACGTACAAATTCGTTTGCGGCATCCAGTAAGTTAAGTTGATAGAATACGCTTTTTTCATAATTAGCCGCCAGTCCTTTCCAGTTCTCTTTACGGAAAGCGTTGCGCTGTTCATAAAGACGCTTGAGGTTGGCGCCTGCCGAGATTTCGTCGGCAGAAACTTTCTCTGCTTTGAGCCAACGTTTTTTCCCTTCTTCCAGTTGGGGTTCCGATGTCATCCAGCGCACTAATATGCCTAAATTTTCAACAGAAGTTACTTTGGGGAAGATAGATGCTGATTGTAAATCATCGGTGCGTCCTTTTATATCCTCCCAGGTAATTCCTCTTTCTTCCATCCAGCGGGTGAAAGGGATATTAAGATAGGTAGTCGTTGATTTGTCTAACGCTCCTTTGAACACATCATCCAATCCATACGGACGTGCAACAAAGTCATTGTCGCCGATAGGGATAATGTCGATGCAGACTCCATCCGGCAGGTTGATGTTCCATTGGTTTTCGGGAACTCCTGTTATTATTTGGCGGGAACCCAGTTTCCAGCCTTTTCCCACATGACTATTCTCAATCCATAAGTTGGCATTGTCTGCAGAAAGAGAAACTTGTGTGATAGAGTTCTGGATAAAGATAGCCGGATTCGGTTTTACTTTCCGGTGCATGATCCTTCTTTGATCGCGTACCTTGTCTTGTATGGCTAAAGTAGAAGAAATCAGTTCATGGCTTGTGCCATAATGATAGAATTCTCCACCGGGCAAAGGCAATATGGCTACGGATAACTGATTGATTTCTTCATCTTCCGTTTTGGGATGCTCTCCCAAAGCCAAGCCGTAGTCTGAGTATAAGTCATAATAATTAATATCATTGGTTCCTTCTTTTAATGACCGTTTCATCAATACTTCGATGGCGCGGTCACTCAAAATCCAGATACCGATGTCCATCAGGAAAAGATGAGTTTTCGATAATCCTTCTAACTCTTCAAGAGAAGGTTTCTGTAACATGAAGTCGAGAACCTCCGGCTTTTTCCGGTCGGAAACAAATACGCCATGATGGGTTGCCAAGGAAGGATTTACCCATAAGCCGTAGCACACTACGTCTGCATTCGGAATATCCTGGAGTGGCTTTTCCGAACGGATATATACATCTCCGCTTGCGATCAGCGTATTCAGACCGGCCGGAGCCTGATTCATAATCCTTTCATAGAGCGGGAGCTGCAATGATAATAGATTCTGTCCGAGTTTTTGTCCTCTTTCCCAACTGAAGATCGGGATCGGAGTCAATATTTTGCCGGAAGGTCCGTAGCTGGGCAGGCGACGGCTTTGTCCGCCTGCATGGAGCAATATTCTTTTTTCATCTCCTATCCAATTGCTGAAAGATTCTTGTGGCGCGAATGCCTGATGGCAGGCCTGCAATAACCATGTCGTTCCGCCGCCGGAGCCTAGTTTGCTCCCAATGGGGTCTGATGTACAAAACCAATCGGTATGGTTGACTTCTTCCAGTTCGTGGAAGCAATGGATCAAATTGGGTGGTAAGGATAATAACTTTTGCATAGTAGAATCTGCGTTGGCTAGATGGAATCTAAGTGAATTAAACTCCTGTAAAAATACGATTTATATTCCTTCTTTTCAATGTTTTTCTCCTGTTTTGAAGAATAAATTATCTTTTCAGCTTTTAGGTGTTCTTTTCAAACAGCGTATCCCAATGGTCGCTTAGTGCTTGCATGGATGGCAGTAGCAGATCGGCTCCGGCATCCAGCAATACTTGTCCGTCCAAAGGACCTGTATTTACAGCTATTGTAAAGATACCCGCATTGTGTCCGGCTTCCACTCCTAACGGAGCGTTTTCTACTACGATGGCTTCATCAGCTTTAAGTCCGCCTTTTTTCAATGCCATCAGATACGGTTCGGGATTGGGCTTACCATATTTTACATCGAACGCTGTAACCATCAATTCTTTACGAAACATTCCCGGATAGTTGTGCTCCAACCGTTCGAGCAGGGATAGTTGGCCGGAACCAGTGACCACCATCGGAATCAGTCCATCCTTTTTTACTTTTTGTAGCAACTCCCATGCACCGGGCATACGTTTTGCTTCGGGATACGAATTGAACAAAACACTTTTCTCCTGATAGATACTTTCTATTTCTTCTTGGGTAGCTTCTCTGCCCAGTTCACGTTGGAAAACAATATTAATAGTGGAGGCTCCTGTCCGTCCTTCGTGCATATATGCTTCTTCGCGACTAAGAGTGAGTCCGTGAGATTTCATTACTGTATGCCAGGCTTCCGAATGATAGGGCATAGAGTCAAAAAGTACGCCGTCCATGTCAAACAGGACGGCTTTCAGTTTCTTTTTCATACTTTGGTACGTTGCAGAATCTTTTTAAGATGATATTTTATTTTTCTATAAGCATTTTCTTTAGATCAGACAGAGGAATAATCACATCGTATTGCTGACCGGATTCCTTGCCGATATATCTGTAAGCTATGCTTTTATTGTTATCTATGCAGGTTTTGATGAATATCTGGGTGGCGGGATCGGTCTGACTTGCCAGTGTTGATACAATACCCTCTTTCACTTCTGCTGCGTTTTCTTCAATCTGGCTGATGGGACACAATTCTTCGTCCACACTGCATATATAAACAACCGATTCGCCTATGACCTCGATTTTTTCGACAATGACTTCTTCGCTGGCTTGCATCGGGAATTGCAGGTTCGCCATTTTCAGTTGTGCTTCAAGCTTTGTTTGTCCGCTTTGTGCCGGGTCGGCATTTGTATTAATCACTTCTTTCAGTTCTTCGGCGGTAAGTTCGCAAACCGCTTGTTCGCCCGACTTATTCCCTACAAATATCATGTGTAATCCAGAATTACATTTTGCCATCAACTTGAGCATCTCTTTTACATCTGCTGCCGGATTTTGAAACATCATTGTGATAGATGATTTCATGCTTTCCGGATTGTCTTTCAATATCTTTATATTGGTAATCTCTTCGTTCATGTTCAGCGTGTACACTACGTTATTCCCGTCGTAGATGATGCTGGTGATCGTGCCGACTGCTCCCATGTCTATCGGACACTGTTTGTTGGCTACTCCGATCACTGTCTTGAGTTTGGCTTCCTGGCAACCGGTCATTACGAGCATTAGCAATGATATGCTACATAATAATATGAATCCACTGGATTTCTTTAATAAATTTCCTGTCATTTTATTTGTTCTTTTTAGTTTGATTCGCTTAATCTACAGTTGTATACGAGGCAAAGATAACGATAAAAAACGAGAGATAAGTTAGAACGGGGAGATAGTTTAGTGATTACTTGCCATGTGGTATGTACTGCCAACTCTTGTCGCATAGACTGTTCGGCACTACTGAATTGCGGTGTATTACTTGTATAATTATTTGTTGTTTAGAAGAATATGTGTATTTTTGTAACGTTATAAACTCGACGATAGCATGAAAAAGAGAGTATTATTGTTGCTACCATTGTTTTTAGGCGCCTGCTCTGATAGTGGGGAAAGTCCTGTTATCAAGATAGAAAAGCTTTATGCAAAGGTTGAATCGGAGGATGAAAGTTCCGGTTCCGGTGAAAAAGACTATGCGAATCAGAGGGACGAATTGCCGGCCTTGAAGGTGGGGGACGAAGTGAAAGCTCTTCTGCTTTTGGATGGAAATGGAGCTGAACTGAAAACCTTTAGACTTCAGAATGATGATGAAGTGGATACTAAACTCATCTTTGAGAAAACAGAAGTATCTACAGAGGGAAATCTGACAGATGTGGAAAAGGGGCAGCTTCGTTTTAAGGATGGTGTGTCAAAAGCTAAAATTATGGTGATTGCAACCATCAAACAAGTAGATAAGAACGGCGATGTAAAATTAGAGTTCTATCTTTCTTCCAAAGCCGAATGTGAAGGAGCACAGGAAGAAATCGGTTTGAAGACGAAAGCGGAGGATGATAAGTGAAAATTGACGAGTGGTAGCAACTAGCAAAGTAAGTCGGTAAATTGTAACTAAATAGGGACATTTAGGAATGTCTCCATTTTGGATTTCAATGAATAATGAACGGTGAACAAATCTATGCATATAGCATAGTTGTTCACCGTTCATTGTTTATAGTTCACCGTTTATAAAAACGTTCTTGATTACAGTTTTGCACGGATTGCTTTAGATTCTTCTTCATAACCCGGTTTGTCAAGCAAGGCAAACATATTTTTCTTGTATGCTTCCACACCCGGTTGGTTGAATGGATTCACGCCCAGCAAGTAACCGCTGATACCGCAAGCCTTTTCGAAGAAATAGAACAGGCCACCGATGTTGTATTCGTTCAATTCCGGAAGTACGATACGCATATTAGGTACACCACCGTCTACATGAGCCAACTGTGTTCCCAATTCGGCCATCTTGTTTACTTCATCCACACGTTTGCCGGCTAAGAAATTCAAGCCGTCCAGATTTGCTTCATCAGAAGGAACTTCCAGTTTGTGGTTAACCTTCTCTACTGAAATCACCGTTTCAAAGATAGAACGTTCGCCTTCCTGAATCCATTGACCCATAGAGTGGAGGTCTGTTGAGAAATCTACCGATGCAGGGAAGATACCTTTATTGTCTTTTCCTTCAGATTCTCCGTAAAGCTGTTTCCACCATTCGCTTACATAGTGCAGTTTCGGGCAGAAGTTAACGAGGATTTCGATCTTCTTACCGTTTCTGTACAACTCGTTGCGGGTAGCAGCGTAGATAGCAGCAGGGTTTTCAGCAAATGCAACGTCCGAACCGCATACTTTTTCCATGTCGGCAGCACCGGCAACCAGTTTGTCGATATCGAATCCCGCCACTGCGATTGGCAGCAAACCAACCGGAGTCAGGACAGAGAAACGTCCGCCTACGTTATCGGGGATGATGAATGTTTTGTATCCTTCTTTGTCGGCTGTTACACGGGCAGCACCTTTCTTGGCATCCGTCACGGCAACGATTACTTTCTTTGCAGTTTCTTTGCCGCGCTGATCTTCACATTGCTTCTTCAGCAAACGGAAAGCAAGCGCTGTTTCAGTTGTAGTTCCTGATTTGGAGATATTGATGACACCGAATTTCTTGTCTTTCAGATATTCAGTCAGTTCGTACAGATAATCTTCGCTGATATTGTGTCCTGCATAGATCATGACAGGAGCTGTTTTCTTTTCCTGCAACCAAGTGAAGCTGTTAGACAAAGCTTCGATGACGGCACGGGCACCCAGATAGCTACCACCGATACCGGCTACGATTACTACTTCACAATTGTCTCTTAATACTTTTGCAGTAGCGTTCAGGTCGGCCAGGTGTTCTTTAGTGATAGAAGAAGGCAAATGCAACCATCCTAAAAAGTCGTTACCTTTGCCTGTACCTTTTTCAAGCATTTCCTGTGCGGCTTTTACTTCAGCTTCGTAAGCAAAAACCTTTTCTTTGGAGATGAATCCAAATGTTTTTTCAATGTTTAAACTAATCATATATTTTAAGTATTAAGTTTTAAGTATTAAGTATTAGTCATCAAGTATGGATTGTCAAGTATGAGTACCTGCGGGTAATACTTAAGTGCCTAATACTTAATACTTAATATTTTTTTATCTAAAAGAGTCAGTCAGCAGTTTAATCTCGATCATTGGTGAGATACGTTCGTACAGAATGTTGTACACTGCGTCCAGTATCGGCATATTGACATGATGATGTTTATTGATTTCTTTGATACATTTCGTACCATAGTAACCTTCCGCAATCATTTCCATTTCAATTTGCGCACTCTTAACGGAATACCCTTTACCTATCATCGTTCCGAAAGTTCGGTTGCGGCTGAAGTTGGAGTAACCGGTCACCAATAAATCCCCTAGATAAACAGATTCATCCACGTTTCTGTTCAACGGATGCACCGTATTCAAGAAACGGTTCATCTCCTGAATGGCGTTGGAGATCAGTACAGCCTGGAAGTTGTCGCCATATTTCAGACCGCTACAGATACCGGCAGCGATGGCATATACGTTTTTGAGTACCGAACTGTATTCGATACCCGCTACGTCATCACTGACAGATGTTTTGATGAAGCTGCTTCCCAGACGACGTGCGAAGATACGTGCTTTGTCTTTGTCAGGGCAGGCGATAGTCAGGTAGGAGAGGCGTTCCAAGGCTACTTCTTCTGCGTGGCAGGGGCCTGCAAGGACTGCTATATTTTCTGGTGGTACACCATATTCTTTTGTGAAGTATTCCGATACAATAACGTTGTCATCGGGTACGATTCCTTTGATAGCGGTGATGATAAACTTATCTTTTATCTTGGTTTTCAGTTTTTTCAGATGCGCCTTCAGATAAGGAGAGGGAGTGACGAAGATCAGTGTATCCGATTCTTTCACCACATCGTTGATGTTGGAACTGAATGAGATGCGTTTTGTATCAAATTTCACTCCTGTCAGATAAGCCGGATTGTGCCCTAATCGTTTAAAATCGGCAATGCGGTCGTCTCGCCGCATATACCAATTGATAGAGTCTTCCTGGGCCAGACACATCTTTGCGATGGCTGTAGCCCAACTTCCTCCGCCCATTATCGCTATCTTGCCGGGTAATTTCATTTGTATGGATTTGGATGAAGAACTTATTAAATTTTCTGTATCCACTCAGTTACGTCGTTTACCGACGGATTGGTCAGTTCTAATTTATATTTCTTGTTAATGCCACAGATGTCCTGGTGCAACTTCTGCGGATTGACATCTTTCATGTCAGCTACAGTGTTGTAACCGGCTTTTTGGATCACCGGAACCCAGTCTTCTGCGATTCCCAATTCCATATATTTAGCGGCAGCGTCTTTTTTCACTACTTTTTCCGGGCGCATTTGCGGGAAGAATAATACTTCCTGAATAGTGGTCTGTCCGGTCATTAACATTACCAGGCGGTCGATACCGATACCGATACCCGATGTAGGAGGCATACCATATTGTAAAGCACGCAAGAAGTCCTGATCGATAATCATCGCTTCGTCGTCTCCCTTGTCGGCCAAACGCATCTGCTCTTTGAAACGTTCTTCCTGATCCAACGGGTCATTCAATTCCGAGTAAGCATTAGCCAGCTCTTTACCGTTCACCATTAACTCGAAACGTTCGGTCAGTCCCGGTTTAGAACGATGCATCTTGGTCAGCGGAGACATTTCAACCGGATAATCGGTGATGAAAGTTGGCTGGATATACGTACCTTCGCAGAATTCTCCGAAGATTTCATCAATCAGCTTGCCTTTACCCATTGTCTCGTCGATTTCCTCCATTTTCAATTCCTTGCAAACTTGGCGGATTTCTTCTTCGCTCTTGCCGTTCAGGTCGTATCCTGTCTTTTCTTTGATAGCGTCCAGGATAGGCAGGCGGCGGTAAGGAGCTTTGAAACTGATCGTTTTTCCGTCGACAACGCTTTCCGTACAGCCGTTTACAGCGATACAGATACGTTCCAGCAGTTTTTCGGTGAAATTCATCATCCAGTTGTAATCCTTGTACTGAACATAAAGTTCCATACAGGTAAATTCCGGATTGTGAGTTTTATCCATGCCCTCGTTACGGAAGTTCTTACCTATTTCATATACACCTTCAAAACCACCTACGATCAGTCGTTTCAGATAAAGCTCTGTTGCGATACGTAGGTAAAGGTCTATATCCAATGAGTTATGGTGAGTGATGAACGGGCGTGCACTGGCTCCACCGGCAATAGATTGCAGGATAGGAGTTTCCACTTCCGTGTAACCAGCCTCATCCAAAACATTGCGCAAAGTTTTCACTACAGTGGCGCGTTTCAGGAATGTTTCTTTGATGCCGTCATTTACTACCAGGTCCACATAGCGTTGGCGATAACGGAGTTCGGGATCTTCAAAAGAGTCGTAAGCTACTCCGTCTTTGTATTTAACGATTGGCAACGGTTTGATAGACTTTGCAAGTACAGTCAGTTTCTTTGCATGGATGCTGATTTCACCCATTTGTGTGCGGAACACGAAACCTTCGATACCGATAAAGTCACCTAAGTCGAGCAGGCGTTTGAATACAGCGTTGTACAGTTCCTTGTCTTCTCCCGGACAGATATCATCACGGGTGATGTACACCTGGATGCGACCTTTAGAGTCCTGCAATTCGATGAAAGATGCTTTACCCATCACGCGGCGGCTCATGATACGACCGGCTACGGAAACCTGGCGTGGCTCTTCGTCGTCTTTAAATTCAGCTTTAATATCTGTAGAGAAAGCATTGGTTACATACTCTGCTGCAGGGTATGGATCAATACCCATTGCACGAAGCTCATTCAGACTGTTACGTCGAATAATTTCCTGTTCACTTAGTTCTAATATATTCATTTCGTTACGTATTAACTCAATTTTGTGGGCAAAAATACGAAACTTTTCTCATATATCCTGTAATCCGTCTCTTTTTTGTATCTTTGCACCCTCAAACTAATAGGTATGACAGGACAAAAGACACCCACTGCGTTGGGTACGGAAAAGATTGGAAAGCTTTTAATGCAGTATGCCATTCCGGCAATTATCGCCATGACGGCGTCTTCTCTTTATAATATGGTAGATAGTATTTTCATTGGTCATGGAGTAGGGGCGATGGCTATCTCCGGGTTGGCATTAACCTTTCCGCTAATGAATCTTGCCGCGGCTTTTGGCTCTCTGGTAGGGGTAGGTGCGGCTACATTGATTTCTGTGAAGTTGGGCCAGAAAGATTATGATACCGCACAGCGGGTTTTGGGAAATGTGTTTGTATTAAACCTTATTATAGGTATCTCTTTTACGCTGGTCGTTCTGCCTTTTCTTGATCCGATACTTTATTTTTTCGGCGGAAGTGATGAGACTGTCAAATATGCCGCGAATTTATGCAGGTTATTCTGCTGGGAAATGTGGTAACTCATTTATATTTGGGGCTGAATGCAGTGCTTCGTGCCTCGGGACATCCGCAGAAAGCGATGGTGGCAACCATCACGACCGTGTTAATCAATGTATTACTTGCACCTTTGTTTATTTTTGTATTCGACTGGGGAATTCGCGGGGCGGCCACAGCTACGGTTTGTGCGCAGTTGATCGCTTTGGTCTGGCAGCTTCATCTGTTCTGTCGCAAAGACGAACTGATACGATTGAAAAAAGGTATTTTCCGTTTGAAACGGAAGATCGTGTTGGATTCATTGGCTATCGGTATGTCTCCCTTCCTGATGAATATGGCGTCTTGCTTTATTGTGATTCTGATTAATCAGGGATTAAAAGAGCATGGAGGTGATTTGGCGATCGGTGCATTCGGTATTGTTAATCGTATTGTTTTTGTCTTTATTATGATTGTATTGGGACTGAACCAGGGGATGCAGCCCATTGCGGGATATAATTTTGGTGCGAAGCTCTATCCTCGTGTGACGGAAGTACTGAAAGTAACCATTTATTGTGCAACTGTAGTGACAACGATTGGTTTCCTGATAGGTATGTTCATTCCGGAAATCGTATCTTCCATTTTTACTTCGGACGCAGAATTAATCAGTATTGCGTCTAAGGGATTTCGTGTAGTGGTGTTCTTCTATCCGATTGTAGGTTTCTAGATGGTAGCTTCCAATTTCTTCCAGAGTATCGGAATGGCAAGTAAAGCCATTTTCTTGTCGCTGACCCGACAGATGTTATTCTTAGTGCCCTGTTTATTGATTCTACCTCATTATTATGGACAAATGGGTGTTTGGGCCAGTATGCCTGTGGCAGATTTGGCGGCTAGTCTTATATCCGGAGGTATGTTGTGGTGGCAGTTCCGGCAGTTTAAGAAAGTTACTGTTTGATAAGTTTGTTCCGATATTCTTTAGGAGATATGCCGACATACTGCTTGAAATATTTCCCGAAGAATGATTGTGTGGGGAAGTTGAGCTTGGTCGCTATTTCCTTAATACTTAAATCGGTATTATCGAGCAGATATTTGGCTTCTGTAATGACATTCTGTATAATCCACTGCAAAGCACTACTCCCTGATTTCTCCTTGATGACAGAAGAAAAATATCGGGCGGACAGACATTGCTTGTTTGCATAGAAAGTAACATCCCGTTCCTGATGATAATATCGATAGAGGGTAATCATGAAATTTTGGAAAATCTTATCCTTTTTGTCCTGTGGTAGTGGTGTTTGCGGTTCGTTGTTGAAATAGATGTTTAATAACTCATAGCATATCACTTGTCCCCAGGATTTGATTAATTCAGAAATTAAATGTTGTTTCTGTCGGGAACTGTTACAGATATTCTCCCTATTAATTCGTTTTTCTACAGATTTGAGCAAGTTCTCTACAAATGTATATTGCTCTTCGGAAAGCGACAGACAGGGATTTTCCCGCAAATAAAGCAAGTTTTCCGAGTTGGCTACTTTGTTTACTATCGGTATGACATAATCCAGATCGACCTCTATCATGATTCCTTTCAGGTCTGCGCTTCTTTGGCGTATCTGTAGAAGGTTGGCTGCAGTATATATGAAAAGATTCCTTTTGTTAATCTGATATGGTCTACCTCCCAGCAGGATTTCCGCCTGTCCTTTCTGGCAGAGGAAAAGTCCGCATTGGTTGAATTCGGAAATAATGCATCCTTCTTTCATGGAAGTATCTTCCGGAGATATTATAACATACTTGAATGGCATCAGTGGTTCCATATTCCTTTTCGTTGAAATGAATTTCCTTACAAAGTAACAAACAAATAAATACAAATAGCAAACTATTTCGGCTTTTTATCTTAGCTAACGTACAAATAGAACAATGTTTCGTCTAAATCAACCTTTCTCCTCATGTTTGCTTGGGATACTTTTGTGACAACTAACTAATAAGTGAAAATATGAGACGATTAGACTTCTTATTAACAGGATTTTTAGCAGTTCTATTGACTTCGTGTGGGCAACGTGTACAAAACACAGACAGTAAGCCGGCAGTGAAGATTGATACCGTACTTTCTGCCGACAGACAAATAGCTTTGCAGTTTCCGGGACGGGTGAAAGCGGCACAGGACATAAGTCTGTCTTTCCGGGTGAGTGGTACTATTCAGTATATGCATGTAAATGACGGTGCCTATGTGCGTAAAGGGCAATTACTGGCAGAATTAGATCCGACAGACTATCAGATTCAGCTGGATGCGGCAGAAGCAGAATATCAAAGTGTGAAAGCGGAGGCGGAACGGGTGATGGCACTTTATAAGGAAAATGTGACAACACCGGATGCTAACGATAAGGCCGTGTACGGATTGAGACAGATTACCGCCAAATATAACCATGCTAAAGATCAGTTGGCATACACCCGTTTGTATGCTCCTTTTAGCGGATATGTGCAGAAACGTCTTTTTGATTCCCATGAGACGGTAGCTGCCGGTATGCCCGTCGTTTCCATCATCAGTGAGGGAAGCCCGGAGGTAGAGATTAATCTTCCGGCAGTGGAATATATTCGTCGACAGCAGTTTACCCGCTATTATTGTACATTCGATATTTATCCTCATCAAAGATATGCTTTGGAACTGATTAGTGTCACCCCTAAGGCAAATGCCAATCAGTTGTACACCATGCGGCTTCAACTGAAGAAAGAAGATAAACAGGCAGTTCCATCGCCCGGCATGAATACAATGGTAACTATCGAATGTAGTGAAGGAGATGTGCGTAACCTGTCGGTTCCCGGTGGAGCGATTCTTCGTGAGAACGGGCGTACGAGTATCTTTCTTTATGATGCTTCCAGTCACGCTATTCGCCGTTGTGATGTGACAGTAACCCGTCTGCTTAGTGACGGCAGATGTCTGATTACTTCAGGAGAAGTGAATCCCGGTGACTTGGTTGTCGCTTCGGGGGTACATCATGTAAAAGAGGGAGAACAGGTGGAGCCGCTTCTTCCGGCTACTGAAACCAATGTGGGAGGACTGCTATGATTGATATTAGTAAATGGGCATTTGAGAACAAGAAGTTGATCTACTTCCTGATTGCCGTACTGATTGTAGGAGGAGCTTATTCCAGTTATGAAATGAGTAAACTGGAGGATCCCGAAATAACGGTAAAGCTCGCTATGGTAGTCACTACCTATCCCGGTGCGTCTGCACATCAGGTAGAGTTGGAAGTGACGGATGTGCTGGAGAAAAATATCCGCTCCATGGGGAATATAGATAATGTGGAAAGTTATTCCTACAATGATCTCTCTTTGATTCAGGTAGAACTGAAAACGACTGTCAAAGAGACGGATGTAGAGCAATGCTGGGATTTGTTGCGTCGTAAGGTGGCGAACGCACAGGCAGAACTTCCCGAAGGTGCCAGCCTTCTATTGTAAAAGATGATTTTGGAAATGTTTACGGAATGTTTTTCGCTTTGACGGGTGACGGACTTTCCGACAGGGAACTGTCTGATTATTCAGAACTGGTGAAACGTGAAGTCAGTGAATTGGATGGGGTGGAGCGCGTTGACTTATACGGTAAACGTCCCGAATGTATTAACATCTCTCTCCTGCAAGACCGGATGGCCAACTTGGGTGTGAAACCCGCCGAAGTGCTAGCTACATTGAACGGACAGAACCAAACTACTTATACTGGTTATTATGATAATGGCGATAATCGTATCCGGGTGACAGTCAGTGATAAGTTTAAGACGGTGGAGGACATCGGTCGTATGCTGATTCAGGGACATGATGCCGATCAGTTGCGGTTGAGTGACATTGCCCGTATTGAGAAAGATTATGAAGACCCTACCCGCAACGAATTGTTTTATGACCGCCAGCGTGCGATAGGAATCATGGTGGCTGCTTCTTCGGATGCCGACATTATCAAAGTGGGGCATCGAGTGGAAAAGAAACTGGAGCAACTAAAGGCTGAACGCCTTCCGGCAGGAGTAGAGTGTCATAAGGTTTTCTATCAGCCGGAACGCGTAGGTACTTCGTTAGGGACGTTCATTCTTAATCTGATAGAATCTGTGATTATCGTAGTCGTTATCCTGATGATTGCTATGGGATTCAAGAGCGGGGTGATTATCGGTATCAGCCTGGTAGTGACGGTATTCGGTTCCTTCCTGTTCCTTTATTTTATGGATGGTACGATGCAGCGTGTTTCATTGGCCTCGTTCGTGCTTGCGATGGGGATGCTGGTGGATAACGCGATTGTTATCATCGACGGTATTTTGGTAGATTTGAAAGCCGGGAAGAGCCGGATGGAAGCAATGACTGCTATCGGACGGCAGACAGCAATGCCTTTGCTGGGAGCTACTCTGATTGCCATCATCGCTTTTCTTCCTATCTTTATGTCGCCTGATACGGCAGGCGTCTATACGCGCGATTTGTTTATCGTACTCGCAGTTTCCCTGTTGCTTAGCTGGGTGCTGGCCTTAGTGCACGTTCCGTTGATGGCCGACCGGATTTTGCATCCGGAAATCTCTGCGACAACTGCTGCCGGAAAGCGTGTGTATGAAGGAAAGATTTATGCCGTGCTCCGTTCATTGTTGACATTCAGTCTGGCGCATCGTTGGAGCTTTGTGTTTACAATGATCGCTTTGGTATTACTTTCAGCTTTCAGTTACCGTTTCATGAAGCAGGGCTTTTTCCCGGATATGGTCTACGACCAGCTTTATATGGAATATAAATTGCCGGAAGGAACTAACTCCACTCGCGTGGCGCGTGACTTGGAGGAAATCGAAGCTTACTTGAAAAAGCGTCCGGAAGTCACACACGTCACTGCTTCTATCGGTGGTACTCCTGCCCGTTATAACTTGGTGCGTAACGTAGCCAATCCTTCCTTATCTTACGGTGAACTGATTATCGACTTCACCTCTCCGGACGATTTGGTGGATAACATGGCGGAAATTCAACAATATCTTTCGCAACATTATCCGGATGCTTACGTAAAGATGAACCGCTACAACCTGATGTTCAAAAAATACCCTATTGAAGCGCAGTTTACCGGTCCTGACCCTGCTGTTTTGCATCAGTTGGCGGATAGTGCCCGCAAGATTATGGAGAATTGTCCGGATGTTTACCTGATTACTACGGACTGGGAACCACAGATCCCGGTGCTGACTATTGAGTATGACCAGCCTACGGCACGTGCTATCGGATTGAGCCGGAACGATGTAAGCCTTTCTTTATTGACAGCTACCAGCGGCATCCCTATCGGGTCTTTCTATGAAGGTATTCACAAAGATAATATCTACTTGCGTTGCTTAGACGAACACGGAAATCCGATTGAGAACCTGGACAATACGCAGATATTCTCGTCTCTTCCTTCTCTGAACGGTTTGCTGACACAGGAAATGATGATGAAGCTGAAGACAGGAACACTATCAAAAGAAGAACTGGTGGAAACGTTGATGGGAACAACTCCGTTGAAACAAATCAGTAAGCGGATCGATGTGAAGTGGGAAGATCCGGTGGTTCCCCGTTATAACGGGCAGCGTAGCCAACGGGTGCAATGCTCCCCTGTTCCGGGGGTAGAAACGGAGAAGGCGCGGCAATCCATTGCCACGCAGATTGAGCAGATTCCGCTGCCTGACGGATATCGGCTTCAATGGCAAGGCGAGAGGAACGCCAGTACAAAGTCAATGCAATATCTGTTCAAGAACTTTCCGTTTGCTATCATTCTGATGATTTCTATTTTGATTATGCTGTTCAAAGATTACCGGAAACCGATTATCATCTTTTGTACTATTCCGCTGGTATTTGTCGGTGTGGTTGCCGTAATGCTGCTTACCGGGAAGACATTCAACTTTGTGGCTATCGTCGGTACATTAGGGTTGATCGGTATGATTATTAAGAACGGTATTGTCTTGATGGATGAGATCACTTTGCAAATAAATCAGGGAGTAGAACCTGTGACGGCATTGATAGACAGTTCGCAAAGTCGTCTCCGTCCCGTGATGATGGCTTCGCTGACTACGATTTTGGGAATGATTCCATTGTTGCCGGATGCTATGTTCGGTTCGTTGGCGGCTTCTATCATGGGTGGGTTGCTGTTCGGCACGTTGATAACGTTGCTTTTTATCCCGATTTTGTATGCATTATTCTTTCATATAAAAAAGACAGACAAATGAAAAAAGAAATTCTTGTAGCCATTAGTGTAGCGGGTGTATTGTTCGGCCTGTCGGTTTCTCTTGCCGCGCAAGAAAAACTAAGTCTGGCGCAATGCCGTGAAATGGCACTGAAATATAATAAGGATATGGCTGCCGCTAATAAGCAGACGGAAGCAGCCCGATTGATGTCTCTTAGTTATAAAGCCAATTTCTTCCCTAATTTTACAGCCAACGGAACGGGTATTTATAGCACAGCGGATGGAAGTCTCGGAGTTCCGGGAGGAAACCTTCCGGTTTTCCTGCCCAATCCTGCTACCGGAGAACTGGTATCGAGCGGTTTCGCTTATTTTCCCGGACTGAATCTGGACTATAAGGTCGGAACTGTTTACTCGGGCGGTATACAAGTGGAGCAACCTCTTTATATGGGAGGAAAAATCCGTGCCGCCTATAAAATGTCACTACTGGGAAAAGAAATGGCACACTTGAACGAAGCCTTAACTACTTCGGAAGTTATTCTGAATACAGATAAAGCATACGTGCAGTTAGTGAAAGCCAAGGAAATGAGAAAAGTGGCGGAAAAATATCACGCCTTACTGACGGAACTTTTCAAAAATGTGAAGAGTGCTCACCGGCATGGCATGAAACCGCAGAATGATGTACTGAAAGTGCAGGTGAAGCTCAACGAGAGTGAACTTTCTTTGCGAAAGGCTGATAACGCCCTCCGTCTTGCGGGTATGAATCTCTGTCATTACATCGGACGCCCTTTGACAGCACAGATTGATATATCTGATGATTTTCCGGAAGTGGAGCAGGAATGGAAAGTGCAGGTTTCTGATATTACCGCCCGTCCTGAATATGGAATCTTGAACAAACAAATAGCCATTGCCGAGCAGGAAGTAAAGCTGAATCGTAGTGAACTATTGCCGCGTATCGGTGTCAGAGGTAGTTATGATTATCTTCACGGATTGGAAGTCAATGATGAAACTTTGATGAAAAAGGGTGCTTTTTCCGTATTCCTGAATGTCTCTGTCCCTCTGTTTCATTTTGGCGAACGTACCAATAAAGTAAAGTCTGCCAAAGTGAAGTTGGAACAAGCTCGTCTTGAACAGGAAAATGTCAATGAAAAGATGTTGCTGGAGTTGATGCAAGCTGCCAATAATCTGGATGAGGCCCGGTTGGAAACGGAGCTTTCCGAACGTTCGCTGGAACAGGCAGAGGAGAATATGAAAGTCAGTGGTAAGCAATATGAAGTGGGACTGGAAACTCTTTCGGATTATCTGGAAGCACAAGTGCTTTGGCAGCAGGCTTATCAGACGAAAGTGGATGCCTATTTCCAATTGTATGTGAATTATGTGGCTTATTTGAAAGCGGCGGGACAACTGCAATGATAAAACCAGTATTCTGGACATCCTTATGGAATGTCCAGAATACTGGTGATGATTTGTACCTGTCGGGGAGTAAAAGTTCGTGTACGCGGATGATAACCTGTGGAGTCAATAACCGGAGCAGTTCTTTATTTATTTTAATCCATTTGGTGAATATGCGTATGGCGCAACGGGGGGTAATGTTCGGATTGTACATACAAGCCAATTCCTTTTTCTTATAAGTTTTAATGCGAAACGGAATTTCTTCCTCTTCTGATGGCAATTCTTTCATGTTGATATTTTAATGTTTTAAGATGTTGTAAAGATACAAAATAAAAAAGGCGTTGTCAAGTCTTTTACAGGAATACTTTGGGAAACAGTATCCGCCCGTAGGCGGGTACTGTTTTCCTGCTTTTAAAGGCTGATGATTAATCTTATGCTGCCGGGTCCGGTGCTTCTCCTTTGCCGTCATCCGGGTTTGGATTCGGGTTGGGATCCGGTTGCTCCGGGCTGATGGAACCATCATCGGAAGCCACCGCTTTTTGAACACTGACTTTACTTAGCATCTCTTTGAATTTGTAGCCCGGAGTGAAAATGATTTTCACTCTGCGTATCGTATCGCTATCTACCTCTTTTTCAGTATCCTGACTTTCGCAATTCATACCAGGACGGAAGCATCCGAAATCTCCTAATTGAACAGAGATGCCTTTTCTAAGGTTGAGATTTAATGTATCGATCAAAGCATCAAGTACAAATTTTACCGCTCCACTGGGGACCATTCCTACTTTGGTGATTTCCTCGCACAAATCTCTGAAATCCACCGTATTGGTGATTACATTTTGTGCTACATACTTTTCAGCTTTAGTTTTATCAAAGCCGAATGTTCTTTTTTTAATGACGTATCTAAGTGCCATAATTTTTTGTTTTTTAAATTAGTTACTTTATTTATCAATTCTCTTTGTGATCACGATGCAAAGATACTATGGGCACTTTCCGGGGAGGTGCTTTAACGGTCCTAGATGTACGTACTTTGATTCACTTTTATTTATTTTGTTTGTATGATTCTGATTTATAGATCCTTATATATTCTGCTTTAATAGCCATTTCCAAATAGGGAATATTTCAATCAGTTTCACGATACTCAAATGTTCTTGATAATCATAAAATATGCCGAAAAACGATGAACGTTGCAAGAATAAACACTATATTTGTACATATTACACTAAGATAATAGAGGTATAGTATGCTACATTCAAGCCAATCAGCCCCCGTTGTTGATGGCAAAGTCATGGAGTTTGTGATTTTTGCCATTGAGAGTGCCGCCCAGAAGTTGGGTATTCCGGCTCCTACTCTCTATAACCGTTTGGAAAAACTGAATCTTATCCGTCAATACCTGATAAGTGGATATGACATGCTTCACACCCAGAGTCGTGAGTACATAGCCGATACGTTGGTAGAAGCTCTTGAAAACTGGGAAGCCCATTATAAAGAAAAAGGAGAATCTGTATGAAGGTCTATCATGGTAGTACGCAGGCCGTAGAGTATCCTTTGGTCGGTGTCGGACGCGAAAACCTCGACTTTGGTAAAGGATTCTCAATCAACGTCTCATTGACGAGTGTCTCTCTTTCAAAGAATATGTAACAATAAAATAAACTGCGTTTATGATAGATGTATTAGTATGGAATAAATACACTCGTGTGGTGATGCAATTAGCGGAGCGTTTGAATATTTCTCCCGAAAAAGCATTGCACTTGTTCTATAATAGTAAGGTATATGCATTGCTTCTTAATAAACAATATCCGCTTATAACGTTGAGTGATGCCTACATCACTGATGAAATCATACTTGAGTTACAACAGCAATAATCTTGTTGTGGCTCTTAATTCTGTGTTCCAAGAGTTTATACCTTTATATATACAGTCAACTTTCCAACCCCTTCTTTCCGTATTATTCCGTCAGTGATAAAGGAATTTAATTCTTCAATAGCTACTTTTTTATTTCGTCCTGTCAGATGGCTATAATCTGTCCGGCTGATGAATAGGTGATTTTCCAAATATGTGTTGAGGCGCTCGCGACACGTCTCACGGGAGATACTATTTTTCTTAGGGCGTGTGATAGATTCTCCTCGTTGCAGCCTCATTTTGTCGCCTACTTCTTTCTTGAATGGACGACTTGCGCGGAAATTAATATTTTTCATTTGGACAGACGCTGCCCGAATTTCTTTTTTATCTTTAACCGGCGGACATTGCAACGATGTAGAGAAGAATCCGAAGTTTCCCATTTCTACATTCCAGCCGTCGGCTAGTAAATCCCGTGCTTCATTGGCAAAGGCTTCCATGGCTCCTGCCAATAAACTTCTGCTGATACCGGTAAATTTGTGGACACGATCCAGAAACTCTTCTTTATCTACGGTTCCTTTGGAGACAATACGGGCATGTAGCGGTTGTTTCTCTTCTTTGTTTGGACTAGGAGTCTCAAATAAGTCATATATTGCACTCATATACTAATGTTTAGTGGTTTTATAGTTACTGTTAAATCGTTCTACAGCTGTTGACTTTTAGTTCCACAGTTGTTTCCCTTTAGTTCCACATCTGTTATTGTTTCGTTCCATATTTGTGGAACGAATTGATGTGTGCTACAAAAGTAGCTAGTTTATACAAGAGAGAGGTGCTTTAATTGTAGAGTGGTTTCTTATATGAATAAGATAACTAATTGAAGCCTGTCTATTTATATACATACGCTTTAATTATACAATCATCATTCGTTTTCTTTCCTAAACATTATACCTCTCTCTTGTTATTTTCCGAAAAGTATTTGTACCTTTGTCATTGGAACGTAGCACGCCTTTGTGGTGTGCGATTGTGCGTTTCCTCGGCTAGTAGGAAATTGTAACGGATTTTTTAATGCATGCTGGGAAGACGCCTGTACTTCTATGACTTCTCATAGGGTACGGGCTGTCTGCCCGTATGCATTGGGTAGCCGTTACTACCTCCTACTAGCGGGATGTGACAGCTCCGTACTCTTTTATAATAAAAGGTACGGGACTAGTTAATATTATTAATCTAGTTCCGTTTTTTTATGTCAAATTGGCTCACAACAAAACAGATGTCTGAAAGACACGGCATCCAGGAGACGATTCTTAGAAATTGGGCAAATCTTGGATACATTACGAGTTCCCGAATCAACGATCAGTTGTTTTTGGATGATGAGAGTTTGGATGCTTATCTGGAAGCTCACAAAAGACTTGGTTTAGAAGCAGGTTACCTTTCTAAAATCGTAGAAGAAAAGAAACTGGAACGGGACTTTATCATTTCCAAATACGATGATCTACTATATGTATTGAGAACACAGACGACTTGTAAACCGCTATATGAAATAATCATTCGTGAACTGTCAGCATTGATTCTTCACCCTGTTACCCGCGATATCTTCTATTCAATTTCTACAGGAGAATCAGTAGCGAAAGTGGCTGATCGGCATCGAATTACCTATGGGAAGACATTGCAAATGTATAACTCTATACTTAAAGGGTTGAAACTGAAAAAAGATATATTGGCTACTTATCGAAAGCGTGCTATCGATGCTCGTTTTTTATCTTTGGCAGACAATAATAAGAATATAAATGTTGGGCAGGAGGAGTGGATACTTCAATTGCCTGTTTGTAAAGTAGCTGATACTCGGTTGGCTAATGTCTTGTATAATCAAGATGTTCGAACAGTAAAAGATTTATTGGAAATCGTATCGGGAAGAGGGTGGAAAAGTCTGTTGAGAATAGAAGGAGTAGGAAAAACTTCTTACTATCATTTATTATCCAAACTTCAGATGATAGGTGTTGTGGATGAAAGTCTGGATCGGATTCTTGCCGGATGCTCTAATGGTAGTTCGATAATAAATGACGGGTAGGACATGATTATGGAAAGAGAGATGATATAAAGAGGTTATTTTAAAGGAAAGATAGAGATTTCAACTTCTAAAATAGCCTCCTTATATTATATATGTATGAACATACCGTCTATCTCTCTGCCTCTATTGTATAAGTAAAGCTGTCTGCCCGGTAATATCCGACGTTGTATTCAATAGGTACTCCGTTCACATCATAAACAAATCTTTTCCTTATTAATATAGGGTCATTGGATTTTATCTCCAGTTTCTCTGCAATAAATTCCCCTGCAAGTCTGGCTGAAATCTCCTCCTTGCTGGTTTTTACCACTATATTATATTGGGTTTCCAGCATTTCGTATAATGGACGTGTATAATCTTCTTCTCCGGTCAGTGGAATATTGGGGTTGAAATAAGAGATGAAGTAAACAAACGGATATTCTTTTTTTCCTCTGACGCGCTCCATCACTACACAGCGAGTGTCGGGACTGGAACCTAAATCAAAGAACGTACCGATTTCTTCGGTTGCACGCTTTAAACTGATATGTAGCTCGAAATTGCGAATCTCTATACCTAACATCTTCATTTCCTGTGAGAAACTAAGCCAGTTCTTTACTCCGCCTACGATACCTTTCTTTACTACCTTCGTGCCGTAGCCTTTCTTGCGCACCAAAAGCCCCTCAAACACGAGTTTGTTGATAGCTTGTCTCAATGTGTTCCTTGAAATATGTAATTGTTCAGACAATTCGACCTCATTGGGAAATAGCTTCCCGTTTTTGTACTCTTCAGATTCTATGAGTCTTCTTAGTATCTCTTCTGCCTGAATATGAAGCGGTTTATCACTATTATGATCTAATTTCATATCTATCCTGATTGGTTTATTTTCAGCAAATATAAGATTTATCAAAAAATAATCCAAGTTTTGTTTGGAATAAAAATAAAATCTATATATTTGCACAATTGAAAGTATGTATGAACATATAAAATTTAAAAACGCTATAAACATGAGAAAAGCTAATTATGATAAATTTCCTTCTACGAAGCTGACGGGGATGCTTGTTCAGGGTTGGGATTCTATCATTTCTATGTTAAAAGAGAAAATGGATGCAAGAAAAGTGCTGGCTGTGGATTTATATACAGGAGTATATGAAGAAGAAGTGCTGGGTGCTTTTTCAAAAGAATTCTCCGGAAGAGTGATGAATGTACGTGATTTGATGAAACCGGAAAAAGAAATTCAAGCGTTGACAGAACGCTTCATGACTGAAGATGTATTATTCGGCTATGTCACCAATTTGAAGCTGGAAGATTATTTGGATGCGGATAAGGTGGCTGCTGCACGGAAGCAAATCAGTGAAGCAAAAGAAACCATTGTAATCATAGGTACGGGTGCTGCTGTTGTTGCTCCACAGGACGCAATGGTGGTTTATGTGGATATGGCACGTTGGGAAATCCAACAACGTTTCCGCCGGCATGAGGTAAAAGCTTTAGGTATAGACAATCGGAACGATGCTGTTTCTTTGCAATACAAGAGAGGGTATTTCAACGATTGGAGAGTATGTGATAGGTATAAGGAAAGATTGTTTGACAGGGTAGAATTCTGGATTGACACCCATGTGGCCGGGACACCGAAGATGATTGATAAGGATACTTTCTTTAAAGGGGTAGAGGCAACGGTGAACACACCGTTCCGGGTAGTTCCTTTCTTCGATCCGGCTCCCTGGGGTGGTCAATGGATGAAAGAGGTTTGCGATCTGGATCGTGAACGCGAAAATTTCGGCTGGTGCTTTGACTGTGTACCTGAAGAGAACAGCCTTTATTTTGAAGTGAACGGAGTGCGCTTTGAACTGCCTTCGGTTGATTTGGTTTTGCTGAAAAGTAAAGAGTTGCTTGGTGAACCGGTGGAGGCACGCTTTGGAAAAGACTTCCCTATTCGTTTCGACTTTTTGGATACGATGGGCGGAGGTAATTTGAGTTTGCAGGTGCATCCTACTACTCAATTTATCCGTGACAGTTTCGGTATGTACTACACGCAGGATGAAAGTTACTACATGGTAGACGCGGAAGAAGATGCCGTCGTTTATCTGGGAGTAAAGACAGGAGTGGACAAAGGAGCGATGATCGGCGATTTGCGTAAAGCACAAAAAGGTGAATTGGTGTTTGACGCAGAAAAGTACGTAAATAAGATTCCGACAAAGAAACACGATCACTTCCTGATTCCGGGAGGAACTGTTCATTGTTCTGGTGCCAACAGTATGGTGCTTGAAATCAGCTCGACTCCGAACCTCTTTACTTTCAAACTATGGGACTGGCAACGCTTGGGACTGGATGGAAAACCGCGTCCGATCAATGTGGAACGTGGTAAATGCGTTATCAACTGGAATCGCGATACGGAATATGTAAATGAACACCTTCGCAATCAGTTTACGGAAGTCGCTTCCGGAGAAGGTTGGGTAGAAGAACGTACCGGACTGCATCCGAACGAATTTATCGAAACTCGTCGCCACCGTTTCTCATCACCGGTGTTGCATCACACAAACGATAGTGTAAATGTACTGAATCTGTTGGAGGGAGAAGAGGCCGTAGTTGAGAGTCCTACTCATGCTTTTGAACCTTTCGTGGTGCATTATGCCGAAACATTTATTATTCCTGCCGGGGTGAAAGAATATACCATTGCCCCGTATGGTAAATCTGCAGGAAAAGAATGTGTAACGATCAAAGCTTACGTACGCTTTTAATAATGAAATAAATCATCTAATATCTTGAGAACTATGTATGAACATGATGAACGAATCGTAATGACGCTCGATGCGGGAGGCACTAATTTCGTGTTTTCAGCCATACAAGGCTGTCGCGAAATAGTGGAACCTATTTGCCTTCCGGCAGCGTCCGACGACTTGGAGCGTTGCTTGTCTGTTCTTGTAGAAGGTTTCCTGGAAGTTGAAAAACGATTGCCGAAACTTCCGGTAGCTATCAGTTTTGCTTTCCCCGGGCCTGCTGACTATGAGCATGGAATTATTGGTGACTTGCCCAACTTCCCGGCCTCAGGGGAGGAGTGGCACTTGGACCTTATTTGAGGGAACAGTTTGGTATTCCGGTTTTTATTAATAATGACGGTAATTTGTTTGCTTATGGCGAAGCCTTGGCAGGCACTTTGCCCGAAGTGAATAAACGCCTGAAAGAAGCAGGCAGCAGTAAGGTATATAAGAACCTGCTCGGAATAACGCTGGGTACCGGGTTTGGTGCCGGAGTGGTGATTGACAGCCGGTTACTGACCGGAGACAACGGTTGCGGCGGCGACGTCTGGATTATGCGGAATAAGAAATATCCCGAAATGATCGCGGAAGAAAGTGTCAGCATCAGGCTGTCAGGCGAGTATATCAGGAATTGACCGGAAAGGATGCTTCTTCTTTGACTCCCAAAGATATATATGATATTGCCGAAGGGATCGCAGAGGGAGATCAGCAGGCTGCTGTCCGGAGTTTTAACGAACTGGGAGAAATGGCTGGTGATGCTATCATCCGTGCATTGAATATTGTTGATGGTTTGGTGGTGATTGGCGGAGGAGTGGCCGGAGCGGCTAAATACATACTTCCGGGAATTATGAATGAGATGAATCGGCAGATCGGTACATTTGCAGGAGCTTCTTTCCCTTGTTTGCAGATGGAGGTGTTCAATCTGTCCGAAAAAGAGGCATTTGATAAATTTCTGGAGGAAAAAGACAAGATGGTGAAAATACCATTTTCGGAGAGAGAGGTGCATTATGCCTGTCACAAGAAAATAGGCATTGCTGTTTCTACATTAGGAGCAAGCAGAGCCGTTGCTTTAGGGGCTTATTCCTTTGCTTTGTCCCAACTTAATATCTTATAATATATGATAACTCTTCTATTAATTCAAATATAAAATGTTATGAAACAATCTAATCTATTGAACGCGCAATTTGCCCGCCGGCTTTTCAGAACGGCATTTTCGAGTTGGCAATTATTGGCTGTTATGTTGATTGTTTGTATGAATGTGGCTGTTGGTTCCAAACTGTATGCGCAATCTAATACAATCGCAGTGAAAGGTAAAGTAATGGCAGACGGGGAACCCGTGATTGGGGCTACCGTGCTGGTGAAAGGTGTATCTACGGGTACGGCTACGGATATGGATGGAAATTTTTCACTGAATGTTGCTTCAAAAGCGGTATTGGTAGTTTCCTCAATTGGATATGAAACACAGGAAGTTCCGGTGAACGGCCGCCAGTTTATCAATGTGGTGTTGAAGTCGGATGTGGTTACTTTGAAAGATGTGGTAGTGGTAGGCTACGGCGTGCAGAAGAAAGTCAACCTGACAGGAGCTGTGTCTTCTGTTTCTACGGATGAATTGGAAGGAAAGCCGATTTCCAATGTATTGGAAGCGATGCAGGGAACGACTCCCGGTTTGGTTATTCAGCAGGGAAGTTCTACTCCGGGTAGTGTTCCTTCTATTAATATCCGTGGATTGAATACGATGAACAACAATGATCCGTTGGTGATTATTGACGGAATTGAAGGATCGCTGGGCAATTTGAATCCGGCTGATATTGAGCAGATTTCTATTTTGAAAGATGCTTCTTCTACTGCTATTTATGGTTCACGTGCTTCCAATGGTGTGGTACTTGTTACTACCAAGAAAGGAAAAGCCGGTAAGGTGGAAATCTCTTATGATTTTATGTATGGTGTTCAGCAGCCTACTTCATTGCCTAAGATAGCAGACTCGTGGGTATATGCTGAACTGTATAATGAAGCGGCTGTTAATTCGGGAAGAGCTGCAAAATTCACTCCCGAGCAGATTGCGCAATTTAGAAATGGCGGTCCGAATGTAAATTGGGTGAAAGAACTGTATCACCGTAATTCTCCTCAAAGTTCACACAATGTTTCGATGACAGGAGGTAACGACCAGTTGTCTTACATGGCTTCTTTGGGTTATATGGATCAGAACAGTATGTTCAAGGGACCTGATTATGGTTATAAACGCTACAATGCACGTCTGAATGTAAGCCATAAGGTGACGAATAACTTTACATTGAATTTGACTTCTCAATTTGCCCGTAATGATATTAAAGAACATGCTTACTGGACGGAATGGATTATTGAGCAGGCAAACCGTATGCCACCGATTTACCCGATCAAGAATGAGGATGGCAGTTATAATTATCCTGCCGGAAGTAACTCAAACGGTTTGCAGCGTTTGGAAGAAGGCGGTTATCGCCAGAATGTGAATGATGAATTATTGGGAACCATACAAGCCGAATGGGAAGTATATAAAGGACTGAAACTGATCGGAAGTGCCGGTGGACGTGTTTGGAATAATAATTTGCATGAGAACCGGAAGGCCTCGAAGGTACGGGAGATAGTGAAAATAAGTTGACCGAGCAATTCTATCGTTCTAAGAATATCACTACCAATCTTATGGTGACTTATAATACGAAAATAGGGAAACACTCTATCGGTGGATTATTAGGATATGCTTATGAGGGTTTCTCTGAAAAGCAGTTCTCTACCAGTCGTTTGACGGAGGATTCTAAATATGATATTTTTGTAGGTGATTTGAGTGGGGATAAAGTTAGCAATGGTGGTTCGGCAAGTGACTGGGCTATCTATTCCGGTTTTGCAAGGGCCACTTATAATTATGATGAGAAATATCTGCTGGAATTTAATATCCGTAATGACTATTCTTCTTATTTTGCGAAAGGAAACCGTTCGGGAGTCTTCCCGTCTTTCTCGGCAGGATGGCGTATCTCGGAAGAAAAATTCTGGTCTGTACTGAAACCGTATGTTCCTTCTCTAAAAATCAGAGGTTCATGGGGATTGGTTGGTAATAACCGCATTGGTGCTTATCAATACATGCAGACGGTGTCTGTAAAGAACGGTATCAGTTTCGGCGACAAGCTGGCGCAGACGGCTGAATTTGCTTCTACAAATCCTGATCTCAAATGGGAAACTACCCGTATGGCTAATATCGGCTTCGAATTGGGATTGTTGAATAATGATTTGAATATTACTTTTGATTGCTTCAATAATCGTACAAAAGATATTTTGGTAAATTTACCGGTTCCCGGATTGTTTGGTAATGGTGCCCCGATTCAGAACGCTGGTAAGGTAGAGACGAGAGGATGGGAATTATCAGTAAGTTATCGTTTGAAGACCGGTCCGGTAGTGCATAACTTCGCCGGAAATATTTCGGATAGCTTTAATGAAGTAATAGATACACGCGGTACGGAAATTATCGGTGGCTCGGATGTACAGACAATTATCAAGGAAGGTTATCCGTTGTACTCTTACTATGCATATCGTTCGGATGGATTTTTCCAGAATGAGGAAGAATGTCAGAAAGGACCGCACTTGGAAGGTATTACACCGAAACCGGGAGATATTCGTTATTTGGATAAGAACGGCGATGGTGTGATTAAACCGGACGATGACCGTTTTATTGTTGGTAATGACTTCCCAAGATATACTTTCGGCTTCACCTATGGTTTGGAATATAAAGGTTTTGATTTCTCGATGATGTGGCAAGGAGTAGGAAAACGTAACAAGTGGATGCGTGGTGAATCTGTAGAGGCTTTCCATAATAACAATGAGGTCCTGTAATGGATTTCCATCAAGATCGCTGGACTCCGAATAATCCGGATGCTACTTATCCCCGTCTGACAATGGGTGCGGAATCTGCTAATAATGCAGCGAAATCAGATTTCTGGATTCAGGATGCTAAATACTTGCGTTTGAAAAATGCGCAGATTGGATATACTTTCTCGCAACAATGGATGAAAAAACTCTATGTCAAGAATTTAAGAATCTTTGCCAGTGTGCAGAATCCGTTGACTTTCACAAAGATGAAAGGCGGATGGGACCCGGAATATACCGGAGACGGCAGTGGTCGTTCTTATCCTGTGGCAAGAGTATATTCATTTGGACTTAATGTTAAATTTTAAACTGTACCGTGATGAAAACAACTATAAAGAATTTGATTTTATCTGCTGTCTTGGTAGTGGGCGGTGCCTCTTGTGTTGACTTGGATACGGCACCGTATGACAGAGAAACGGACTTGACTTATTGGGAAGAGGATCCTGAAGCAGCTGTCAAGGCGTTGAATACTTGCTATACCTATTTGGGAAATATGGACGAACAGCTTTATTGTGAAGCAATGACGGACAATGCTTATACCAAGCAACCGAACGATGCTACACAGAATATCGGTAATGGTTCATATTCTACAGCAGACCCTTACGTGAAAAAGGTTTGGGACGGACGTTATACGGGGATTCGTATGTGTAATGAACTATTGGAGAATATTGATCGCGTACCGGATTTGGATCCTGAATTGAAGAAACGTTATATTGGCGAGGCAAAAGTGCTTCGTGCTTATAATTATTATGAGTTGTATACGAAATTCGGAGATGTTCCTTATACTACCAAAGTGCTTTCTATTAAAGAAAGTATGTCTATTGCACGTACGGCCAAAGCCACTGTAATAGCAAATGTTTTGGCCGATCTGGATGAAGTGATTAATGGTAACTATTTGCCGACTTCTTATGATGCGGATAATAAAGGTCGGATTACCCGTTGGGCGGCAATGGCGATTAAAGCTAAAATCTATTTGTTTGAAGGTAATTGGACGCAAGTGAAAAATATCACTTCTACCATTATGACAGAGGGAGGCTTTAAACTCTTTGGAAGTTATGCAGGATTGTTTGAGATCGCTAATGAATACAACTCTGAAGTAATTTTGGATGCACAGTATCGTCCGACCAGTCGTGAACATCAGATGATGTATGTTTTCCTGCCGCCCACTTTGGGTGGATATTCCCAGCTTTCTCCTTTGCAGGAGTTGGTAGACAGTTATATTATGCTGGATGGAAAAACAATTAAGGAAACAGGAACATCGTTTGATGAAAGTCATCCGTATGCTAATCGTGACCCACGTTTGAAGGCAACGGTGATGTACACTGGAACTCATATACGTTGGCCGACGGAACAGAAGTTGTTATCAACTGTGAGAAAGGTGAAGGCAAAGATGGTTATGGGGTAGGTTCAGACTGTTCGGCTACCGGTTACTATATTAAGAAATATTGGGATAACACTTATCGTGCTACTCTTTATTCTGGTTTGAATCCGATTCTGATTCGTTATGCTGATATTTTATTGATGAATGCGGAAGCATTGGCAGAATTAGGAGAACTGGATAAGACGGCTTGGGATGCAACTATTAAACCAATTCGTGATAGGGCCGGATTTACACTTGCTTCAGCACTGGAATTCCCGGAAGGAGCTTCTAAAGATAAACTGATTGAGATTGTACGAAACGAACGTCGTTCGGAATTGGCATTGGAAGGACATCGCCATAAAGATATTATCCGTTGGAGAATTGCGGACAATGTATTGAATGGATGGTGTCACGGACTAAAGACAAATGATGTGGTAGGTACGGATGATGGATACGTTCGGGTTGAAAACAGAACCTTTAATGCAAATAAACATTATTTGTGGCCTATACCACAGGCTGAACGTGACTTGAATGGTAATTTGGAGCAGAATCCGAATTGGTAATTGGTTAAACGACTCAAAAAGGAATGATTATGAAAAAGATATTATGGATATGTTCAGTACTTCTGGCAATGGTTTCATGTCAGGAAGATTATGAATTGAACACGGATTTTGCAGTCCCTACAGAATTAAGTTCCCCTGCTTCTATCCAGTTGAATGTGTCATCTCCAACGCCTGTTGTGTTGTCGTGGTCAGGAGGTGGTGCGGCAGATGGCGGAATTGTATTGTACGAGGTGCTGTTTGATAAGGCAGACGGTGATTTTTCAAAGCCGCTGGCTACGGTGAAAAGTGATTTGGGAGCTGCGACCAGTTTGTCAATCACTCATGCAGCTATTAATACGATTGCCAGAAATGCAGGCATTTATCCTTTGGAAACCGGAGATATAAAATGGACGGTAAATGCTTCGAAAGGTGGAGTGGTGAAGAGAACCGACAAGGTGGCTACCATCACAGTAACTCGTGGAGAGGGAATTGATAATATTCCGGCTGAATTGTATTTATATGGTTCGGCTACGGAGAACAGTGGACAGGGGGGAATTCCGTTCCGTTGTGTAGAAGAGGGCGTTTTCCAGATTTATACGAAGTTATCTGCAGGAAATATATCATTTAAGTCTGCTACTACAGGTGAAACATTCAGCTATTATATTGATGATAGCTCGAAGTTAAGAGAAGGGGAGGGCGAAACGGCAGTCGCTGCTTCCGAAGAAGTAACCCGTCTGACTGTGAACTTTAATACAATGGCAATGACCACGGAAAAAATCGGTTCTTCTGTTCGTTGTATTTGGGGAGCAACATTTGGAGATATAGCTGTATTAGAGTATGCGGGTGATGGTAAATTTGTGGGAGAGGGTGATATCCGATTCCTTGATCCGTCCAAACCGGAAACCGGTGCTCCTGATTGGTTAAGTTGGATAGAAGAACGTTACTACTTTTTAGCAAAAGTAAATGGTGGTGATATGTGTTGGGGTAGAGGTGATGGCGTGAGTGCGAACGTCCGGTAGGTGGAGAACCTGCTTCTTTCTATGCTTTGTATGAATTCCAATGGAGTCAGTGGGATCATCTTTGGAAAATGAAAGGTAGTCTGGATTATACGCATGCGACTATCACTATCGATACGAATTCGGATGGATTGATGATACATACATTTACTAATGTGACTCCGATTAATTAATAAAACTAAGTTATGAAAAAGATAAAGACTATTTTAGCTATTCTTCCGGCACTATTATTCTCCTGTGCCGGAGATGACGTAGAGAAATATATCCCGCCTACACCGATTGCTCCGTCAGAACCCGGAGAGGAGGTCGTTTATCATAAACGTGCCAAAGAGCAGTTTGACTTGATTAATCAGTGCTACCGGATCAATAGTGGGGCAACAGAAGGACTGTATAATGAAAATTATCCTAAGAAAGACGGGGATAATTCCGCTTCTTTCTTGTGGCCGTATGACGGACTGGTTTCCGGAGCAGCAGCTTTGCATGCCTTAGGTTATGATGTGAATTATGCAGATATGGTAGACCAGTTTGAAGTTTATTATCGTACTCCTAGTGGAACTGTGGGTGGTTATGGTTCTCAAACCAATGGTACTACCGGTAGTGGAACACGTTTTTATGATGATAATTCTATTGTGGGGATTGAACTGGTAGAGGCTTTTAATTTGCTAAATAATCAAGATTATTTAACGAAAGCTAAAAGAATCGTTGAGTTCCTGCAAGCTGGTGAAGATGATATGTTTGGAGGAGGTCTTTGGTGGAATGAGGACCAGAAAGGACAGCAGGGAGTTGGTGATTCGAATAAACCGACATGCGCTAATGGATATGCAACGCTATTCTTGCTTGAATATTATTCTGTATGTCCTCAAGAGGAAAAAGCGGATGTGTTGGCTCTGGCAAAACGTTTATATGCTTGGACGTTGACTAACTTGCGTGATCCGGAGGATGGCTGTTACTGGAATGATAAACAAGCAGACGGATCCATTAATAAAACAAAATGGACTTACAATACAGGTGTAATGATTTCTAACGGAGTCCGTCTATACAAAATAACAGGTGAGCAGACTTATCTGGACAGTGCCATTGCTTCTTCCGAAGGTGCGTATAATTATTTTGTACGTCCGCTTAATGGGTTGGCGTTGGCTTATCCTGATCATGACCCTTGGTTTACAACCAAATTAGTTCGTGCATTTATTGATATTGAACCTTATTACAAAAATGCAGGCAATTATATCAAAACATTCATCAACTTCCTGGATTATGCATACGAAAATGCCCGTTTATCAAACGGACTGTTCTATGAAGACTGGACAGGAGCAACTCCAAAACGTGCTGAACAGTTGTTGATGCAGGATGCTGCGCTTGAATCTTTGGGAATGATTGCTTTGTACAAAGGAGAAACAGTGACAGAGGAATAGGATATGAATAGTAAAATTAGAAATATAGTTTTATTTGTATCGACGGTATTCGTGCTTCTTTCTTGTGCCGGAGAATCAAAAACGACTCCGAATAAAGATAAGGCAGAAGAAATGTTTCAGCGTGTTTGGGAACTCTACCGGGTTCCCAAATACGGCCTCTTCTCTGAATATTACCCAAGCAGTCATCGTCCTGATCTGACTTATTTTAATGATTCCACCCGGCAAGCGCAGGAAGTTTCTTATCTGTGGCCTATGAGTGGTGTCTTTTCTTCGGCAGTGTTGATGGCTGCTATCGAACCGGAGAAATATACGGTTTATGTCGATTCGATGGTGATGGCAATGGAGCGTTACTATGATACAACGCGTGTTCCTTTTGGTTATCAGGCTTACCCTGTTCAGTTTGGAAAGGTAGACCGCTATTATGATGACAATGGTTTGGTGGGGATTGATTATATTGATTCTTATTTGGTAACTAAAAATCCTCATTATCTGGAGAAAGCGAAACAGGTATTGACCTTTATTTTAAGTGGCTGGGATGAGAACTTTGAAGGAGCTGTTTCTTGGTTGGAAGGAGTGAAAGATCAGAAACCTGCCTGTTCTAACGGAAAAGCGATGGTGTTGGCTTTAAAACTTTATGAAGCAACTAAAGATGAGTATTATCTGGAGGTGGGAAAGAAGTTCTATCATTGGATTGATAAATATCTGAAAGATCCGGAAAGAGGAGTCGTTTGGAATTCATGGTTAACAACGACTTCGGCAGTATGCCCGGATTTGTATACTTACAATACTGGTACTTTGTTACAAGCAGCTGTAGCTTTATATAATTATACGGGTGAGCAGGCGTATCTGGATAATGCTAAATTTCTGGCAGAAGGAAGCTACAAAGTATTTTTTAAGTATACGGAAGACGGTATTCCTTATATTGCAGATTTGCCTTGGTTTAATTTGGTTTTGTTTAGAGGTTATCACGATCTGTACAATGTTACGGGGGATTCAAAATATGTGGATACGATGATAAAAGGACTGGATTATGCTTGGGAGCATGCACGTGACCAGGCGGGACTGATGTATCATGACTGGACAGGGCGGACTGATGAAAAACGTAAGCCGAAATGGTTATTGGATGCTTCGTGTGTACCGGAGTATTATGCACGTGTGGCGATGATTAAAGGAGAAGTTACAAACAGAAAAAATAAATAAATGATGAAATTAAAATGGATAGGTAGCCTGTTGATTCTGGCAGGTGTTGTAGGGTGCAAAACACCTGATCGTCCCAATTTGGTAGAATATGTAAATCCTAATATCGGAACTGTACATAGTCGTTGGTTTTTTTATACTCCGGCTGCGGAGCCTTTCGGAATGGCTAAACTGGGAGCTTCTACCAATGGAACTTACGGTAATAATCAAGGATGGGAAGCTATTGGTTATGAAGATAATCATACTTCGATTGATGGCTTTCCTTGCTTACATGAGTTTCAGATAGGAGGAATTTCACTGATGCCTGTAACGGGAGAAGTAAAAACAAATCCCGGAAAACTGGAAGACCCCGATAAAGGGTTCCGTTCCCGTTTTGATAAGAAAGATGAAACGGCGCGTCCGGGATATTACTCTGTATTATTAAAGGATTACCAGGTAAAGGCAGAACTTACTGCCACTGCTCGTGTCGGATTCCAGCGATATACTTTCCCGGAGACGGAAGCTGCTCATATTCTTTTGAATATTGGAAATCGTCAGGGAGAAAGTGGAGCTGTGCGTGATGCATATATCAAACAGATAGATGGAAATACTATTGAAGGTTACGTGATTACGGAACCGGAATATGTGAAGAAATATCAAGCGGGTTCATCAGTAGCTATGTATTTTTATGCAAAACTAGATCGTATTCCTGAATCGGTAGAGGTTTTTTATCAAGATAGTACTCTGAAAGCGGGAAATGAAATCAAAGGTGCAGGAGCTATTATGTGCCTGAATTATAAAACGAAAAAAGATGATGTAGTAAATGTAAAGATCGGTTTGTCATATACTTCCATTGAAAATGCTAAACTGAATCTGGAAACGGAAGCGAAAGACTTGACTTTTAATGAAGCTTTACAGTCAACTACGGATAAATGGAATGAATCCTTGGGACGTATTCTGGTTTCAGGAGGTACGGATGAAAGCAAAATCAAATTTTATACAGGATTGTATCACGCTTTGTTGGGCAGAGGACTTGCTAGCGATGTTAATGGAGCTTATCCCAAAAATGATGGAACAGTAGGGCAGATACCTTTGGGAAAAGAAGGTAAGCCGATATATAATCATTATAATACGGATGCAGTTTGGGGGGCTTACTGGAACTTGACTTCTCTTTGGGCACTAGCTTATCCGGAATACTACAATGGATTAGTTAACAGTCAGTTGCTGGTATACAAAGATGCTGGCTGGTTAGGTGATGGTATTGCTGCCAGTAGATATGTTTCGGGCGTAGGGACAAATATGGTGAGTATTACCCTGGCAGGTGCATACAATAGTGGTATTCGTGATTTTGATGTTGAAACGGCTTATCAGGCAGCTTTAAAGAATGAATTAGGCTGGGAAGGCCGCATTGAGGGGGCAGGTAAGATGGATGTGAAGCAGTTTGTAGAAAGAGGATATGTACCTTATGAGAACAGTGTTCATTATGGCACACATCCGGATGGCTCTACCTTTTCTGTTTCTCATACATTGGAATATTGCTTTAGTGCTTATGCTGTGGCGCAGTGGGCGAAAGCATTGGGGCATACGGATGATTACAACCGTTTGATGGAATTATCAAGAGGATGGGAAAAACTATTTGATGATTCATTGAAACTGGTTCGTCCCAGAGTTCCTAACGGTGAGTTTATTGATAACTTTAATCCGCTGGAGTCATGGAGAGGATTTCAGGAAGGAAATGCTGTACAATATACATTTTTTGTTCCTCAACATCCATATCGTTTGATTGAAAAAGTGGGTAAAGAGGAGGTTAATAATCGGTTGGATTCTATATTTACCGAAGCGCGTAAATCTATTTTTGGTGGCGGTAAGATAACTTATGCTTTTGCAGGTGTGGAGAGTCCTTACAATCATGGTAATCAGCCAAGTCTTCATATTCCTTGGTTGTTCAATTTCTCCGGTAAACCTTACCTGACACAGAAATGGACGCGCTTGATTTGTGATGAGTTTTACGGAACAAACGGAGAGCATGGTTATGGCTACGGTCAGGATGAAGATCAGGGACAGTTGGGAGCCTGGTATGTGATGGCGGCAATGGGATTGTTCGATGTACAGGGCGGTTCTTGTGAACGACCGACTTTCCAGATTGGCAGTCCGTTGTTTGATAAGATTGAAATCAAACTTAGTCCGATGAATGCGACGGGAAAAACGTTTGTGATTGAAACGACTGGTAATACACCGGATGCCTATTATGTACAATCTGCTACGCTGAATGGCAAACCATTGGAACAGTGCTGGTTGTACCGGGATGAACTCTATAAAGGTGGGACATTGAAACTCACAATGGGAAATCAACCGAATGAGAAATGGGGAGTGGAAAATCCGCCTCATTGTTCTGAATAAACAGCTTATTTTCCTCGGTGTCGATGTTGCTTGACAGGACACCGGGGATTTTACATTTTATAATATAGTGGGTTAAACATGAAAACACAAAATTCTATTTATGCCGCCCTTCCCGTTCTTTTCGGGTTCTTTGTAATGGGCTTCTGTGACATAGTCGGTATTTCGTCCGATTATGTTCAACGTACTTTCGACTGGTCTCCCGTGATGACGGGATTTGTTCCTTCATTGGTTTTTATCTGGTTCCTGTTTTTAGGTATTCCTGTTGGAAATCAGATGAACAAATGGGGACGTAAAAATACGGTTTTACTTAGTATGGGAATAACGGTAGTGGGTATGCTGCTGCCATTAGTCGTTTATAACAGTGCGACTTGTATGATAGCTTATGCTCTTTTGGGAATTGGCAATGCCATTTTACAGGTTTCATTGAATCCGTTATTGAGTAATGTGGTAACCAGCCAACGTTTGCTGACAAGTAGTTTGACAGCAGGACAAGTGATTAAAGCTGTGTCTTCTCTCGTCGGGCCGGAGATTGTGTTGCTGGCTGTAGCACATTTTGGAGATGACAAATGGTATTATTGTTTTCCTATATTAGGCTTTATCACGTTATTGTCTGCCATTTGGCTGATGGCTACACCTGTTAAACGGGAAGCTTCCAGTGCCGCAACCCAACAACTTTCTATCAGTGATACTTTTTCTTTGTTGAAGGATAAAACGATTCTGTTGTTGTTTCTGGGTATCTTTTTTATTGTGGGAGTAGATGTTGCTACCAACTTTATTAGCTCCAAACTGATGGCGGAACGATTTGACTGGACGGCAGAACAAGTGAAGTTTGCCCCACAGGTTTATTTTTTAAGCCGTACGGTAGGTGCTTTGCTGGGTGCTTTCTTGTTAGCCCGTATTGCTGAAATGAAATATTTCCGTGTGAATATTGTTGCCTGTATTTTCTCTTTGCTTATTCTGGCCTTTGTAAAAAATGATATGGTGAATCTGATTTGTATCGGTGCTGTCGGCTTCTTTGCCTCATCCGTATTTTCTATCATTTATTCGATGGCTTTACAGGCAAGGCCGGAAAAAGCAAACCAAATTTCAGGATTGATGATTACTGCTGTTGCCGGTGGCGGAGTAGTTACCCCGGTGATTGGGTTTGCAATAGGAACAGTAGGTGTTATTGGAGGCGTTTTTGTTACTTTAGCTTGTGTGTGTTATTTGACTTATTGTGCTTTTGGGGTGAAGACCGCGAAAGCGTAGTATTATTGCGGAGAAGATGCTATCTTCGCCCGAATCCTACTTAGCGACTGCGGAGTTATCCACAAGTAAGATGCTATATGTTTTAAAGGTACATATTGCAATAATTCCGGAGTCTCTTTGATAAGGTTGAGATAGCGTTCTTTAGCCCGTGGGCTTCCCGAGCTGATAAGCCAGTTCTCCTGTTGAAGAAACTGATGATCCATGAGGCGGAGCCCCAAATTAGCGAGTCCGATGGATGAGGCGAATAGCTGATTCAGAGCTGTTCGGGAAATACAATAGGCCACACTGTCACACATGACCTCAATATTTATTAATGAGTAGGCATTATCTACATAGCCCCAGACGAGAAAGCAGCTTCTCCGTCTGAAGCAAACCAGATGGTAGTATCCACTCCGTCTTTATGATAATAGGCTCGCAATATTCCTGTCTTGATAAAATAAAGATTACAGTTCTTTGTCCCCTCGCGTACTATTAAATCTCTCTTTTTGAAATGTACCTCTTCCATACAGTTCAGTAGAGACTGTACATCGGTTTCTGATACCTTGTATCTATCGCAAAGTTTTTCAATGAATGTTCTCATATTGCAAAGATACTTATCGTCGGCAGACAATGAAACGATCTTTCAAATAAATTCCGAAAATATAGAAAGTGGTTAATAACTCTGCCAATGGTACGGCTAGCCAGATACCCGGTATACCCAATACCGGAGGGAGCGCAAAGAATCCGATCAACATAAATACGACTCCCCGGAGAAGAGTGATAATTGTTGCCCGCTGACCTCTTTCGACACTCTGATAATAACCAATGCCAATCATGTTGACGGCAAAGAAAATGAATCCTACTTCGAAATAAGGAAGCCCGTTTACTGCTATATCAAATGCAGCGTAGCTGCGGTCAATGAATAACGAAACAATGTCCTGACAGCATAGTGCGGTAAGAATGAAAAAGCTGATACCGCAGATTAAAGCGGTCCGAATGGCGAGATGCAGTGTCTTTCGTACACGCTCGGGTTGTCCGGCTCCGAAGTTATAGCTGATAATCGGCTGTGCGGATTGTGCAATGGCATTATAGACCATGAAGATGATAGGGAAGAAGTAACAGGCAATACTGAATGCTGCCACTCCGTCTTCACCGAGATGGCGGATGAAAACGTAGTTCCCCAGAAACATCATACAGGCAATGGAGGCTTCACTGATAAAAGCAGAACTTCCCAGTTTAATCATATAACCGATGTTGCGAAGAGTCAGTAACAGACTTTTGATACTTAACTTTATCCGGCATAGATGGAGGGTACGAGAGAAACGGAGTAAGTAAATCAGTGTCATCAACCCTCCCACGACAGTTCCCAGACTGGTGGCAAAAGCTGCTCCCATTATTCCCCAACCAAGTTCGAAGATGAATATATAATCCAGTATGATATTGAGTATGGCTGCAACCGCATTACACATCATGGCATAGGTGGGTGAACCGTCCAGACGGATGCAGAACATACCTATATTTAAGACTTCGTAGAATACGAGAAAAGGAATGTACCATGCCATATATTCTACAGCTAACGGCAACAATCGGTCCGAACTACCTAATAATCTGGCTAATGGCTCTATAAAATAAAGGCACAGAGCAGACAGGATAAGTATGAGCAATGTGGAAAAAGCAATTGCCTGAGTGATATTAATACTTGCTACTTTGCGTTTTCCCTGAGATAAATGAATGGAAGCCACCACCGAAGCTCCCACTCCGAACATCAGTCCGATACCCGCTGCGATCATAAAAAGCGGTGCAGTGATATTTACTGCCGCCAGCGCGTCACTGCCAATTCCTTTTCCTACAAATATCCCGTCCGTAATAACGAACAGAGCCGAGAATACCATCCCAAGTACCGTAGGAATTAGTAACTTACGGAACAACGTGGAGATGTTCATACTGCCGAAATCAATACTATCTTTCATAACTTTCTACCTTTGTCGTTGAAAATGGCGACAAAGGTAGGGTTATGGGAGGAGATAAAAATTACCAAATGGTAATTTTTATCTCTATATTTAATAGGGAAAAGAATCTCTTATGTATATTCTATCAATTATTTGAGCATGTTGAAATCCTTTATTCCAAAAACTTCAGTGGATATTTCACCCAACCAACCGCTTTTACTATTAACACCCACTTGTACTTTGATAAAATCAACGTACTTCAGGTTTGCATCCTTACCGTCGAAAGTTACAGCATGGGATATCTTGAAATGATTGTCAGACGGTCCGGCATTATAGTTGTCATCATCTGTCAGACGATCAATGGCGCTGAAATTATCAGCATATCCCCATTCATAACTATCATTTACCCAATAAGTACCATTACCGGATTGATCGTAATTACGCTCTTTCAGGCGAGTACCTCGCAAAGTATATTGTTTTTCCTTTACCCAGGCGGGATAATAATAATCTTGCCGGTGAAAAGCACCCAGATAATCAATAGACCCACTTTGACCATGATTGTCTGTCCATGGGGTGGGAAGCTGAATACCAGTTGGTTTATGATAGGTGACGGCATAGTCCTGCCAGGTTTCGGCTTTCCCATATTCGGATCCGCGCAATTCATACCAAGTGTCATTAGGTAACCCATCACCATTTTCGTCCTGCATTACCCATACAATTCCCGGTTCTGACGAACCATCAAAAGCGTTTCCTGTAATAGCAATGTTGTAATCTCCATCATTCACGATACTATGATCGAATCCAACGATGATGTATCCACCGAATCCGCCTAGGGAAACATAAGCCGTCTGATTGATTCGTTCTTCTGCATAGGTGCAGGCTTCTGCCATAGTTGTTGTGTTATGATTCTCATTGATGAATTGACCGGGAGCCGGTAAATATTCATATACTTTGTTCATTGACGCAGAACTTGTGGCGCTAATCTTCCGCTGGTATGTTCCTGCGGGAGGGCAAACATTGACTTTTAATGTTTGCGTAGCGAGTATATATGAGTTCTTCATTTCGACCTTTACCGTGTGTTCTCCCTGCTGCTCGGATGTAAACAGATAAGTATCATTTTCTCCGGATTGCACTTGTTCATTGTCCACGGTCCATGTATAGACTGCATCCAGTGCATTATTCACGTCAACCGGTTTGATACGGATAGTTCTGCCGGCTGACATGTTATATTCCGTTTGCAGGAATGTCCAGTTGAAATCTACTTGATCCGGTGAACAAACTTCTACTTTGAAAGTTACTTCGTCATCGCCATCTTCATTGTGAGTAGCAAAACGAACTTGATATTCGCCAAGCTCGATTGTGGGGAGAGTACAGGTTAATTCGTTCGAAATATCTTCACCGTTTATTTGCCAGGAGTAACTGGTTTCCAGAAAAGAATCTACTATAGGTGTAATGGTTAGTTCAGAGCCTTGAAGCACTTTGAAACCTTTGTCGGCATCCGCAATAGAGATAGTCGGTACATCAAGTTGAAAGACATCGATACGTATCTCCTTTTCTGTTGTCCCTCCGGCATTGGTGGCAGAAATCAGAATGAAATACCTGCCTGCTTCATCGGCTGAAAATGTCAGGGTGGAAGTGGTACAGATACTCTTTCCATCTATTGTCCAGTTAAAGGTCGTTTCCGAATCGGTATTTTCATAAACAGGAGCGATGGTTATCTCCCGACCAATTTTTGTTTTATAGATGGGGGATTCTTCTTTCAAGGTAATGACAGGAGCGGAAAGAAGAGGAGAGTCCTCCTCTTCTTTCACGCATGATATTAATGCTAACAGAACAAATAAAAAAAGTATAATATGTTTCATTAGAATCTCACTGCTACATCATCATAAGCAAAATAGGCAGGTTGGCTGAAACCATATCCGTTATCATTACTTCCAGTGACATTAAAGTCTATTTTGACCACTTTGCCTAATGCGGATAAATCCCATTTTGTCCATTCAAGTATATTACCCTCGGCTCCAACCAAATAAAATTCCGGACGTGTAGCTACTTCTTTTCCATCTTCATCATAACCGATAGCAACCAGTTTCACCCAATCATCTTTGCCTGCGGGTGCGGTCAAACCGTTACCGTTGGCCACACAGTTGGCTAGGTAGGTCGTCGTAGTCACATACATATGGTCAACTACACGAGCAACTCCGTCTCCAAAGTAAATATAGGGTAATGGACCGTTGGCATATCCGGAATTGTCTGCATAGCCGTAATGTACGCAGAAGTTTTTGGAACCATTATGTCCTCCAAAACCAGTTTTTGCATCCTGATAATAAACGGCTAGTTGGTGCTGGAAGTCTCCATGAGTAAGATCCATATCCAGATAATTGGAAATTGCGTGTCCGCCACCCCAGTATTGGTAATCACCCCATCCGTTAGGAAGTTCGGAAGCAAGAAAAGTGTTGTTTGCATCACTCCAGTTATAGAGTTGGTTATTCTTAGGATAAAGTAGTGGGCCACCATATTGTTGGCTGTCAATTAATGATGACCAGTTTCTTTCTCCTACCATGTTAGCATCACCTTTATAATCAACATCCTCGAATGTCAAGAAGTGTGCTTCACGCACTGCTCTTAATTGCATTTTTATTACTTTACCGAAAGCTTTGGACGGAGTGACAAGTATTTTAAGTTCACCATCTTTGACATCATCACCTGAAACTGCCGGAGCTGTGATTCTTAAGTCTTTATCATTAAGAACCGCTGTCCATCCTTGCGGAATAGCAATTAATGTTGCGTCGTCTATATTGGCAGTTGTAAGAAGATACGTCCTTGTTTCATTAGACGAGAACAAGGTATAATCCCTATTGGCAATGTCAAATGTATATGTTTCCCCTTTGGGCAATGTGAACGACGTTCCATCTGCAAGAGTAACTAGTACATGATTGTCATTAACTGTAACAGATTTGAAGAAAGAGTCTCCGTCTTGTCCTTCCGCTTTCACAGGTTTTCCGTCTGTTCCGTTAATACGTTTGGCTCCTTCGCCTGTATCAACGGTCCAGTATCCGTCACTGTCAACTCCCATAACTGGAGTTGTACCTGTCACTTTTAACTTGTTAGTTGCATCCGGCAGCCATTCTGTAGTACCGTTGGTAGTAATGGTCCAGTAATATATTCCGTCTTCGTCAGCTTTCACTCCAATCACAGGAGCATCTGTACCATTCTTTCCATTTTTGATAGATACGGTGCTTCCATCACTGAAAGTTAATGTGTAGCCATCAGATGTCTGTTCCGTGTTGGTGATTACTTTCCCTTGATTTAATGCGTCTACCAAACTCTGTAAAGTTGTAATTTCAGAGTTCATTTTCTTGACTGTTGTTTCTAGTGTTTCTACTCGTCCGTCGAGATCATTGACTTTATCCCAGAGATCATCGTCATTGTAGCAACTGCATACTGTAACGACAGTGAGCAGTAAAAATAGAATTTTCTTCATTGCTTTTGTTTTTAATTATTAATAGAATTGTGAATTATTGAATCTCTTTTAGTTTCTTATCTGTAAAGGCAATATGTGCCGGAATGTCCCCCGTGATGACTGACCATTTCTTTTTTCCATCCCGGGAGAAACAGTATAATGTGCCGGGAGTCACATAGTCTTTGGCATCGGTGACGAAGAATTCACCTGTTTCCGGATTGATTGCTATTCCGTAAGGTATCTTGATAGATTTTTCCGTACCATCTGTAATAAAATTGCGGGTATCAGTTTTCTTTGTTTTTGTATTATAGATGGCGTAAGAGACTGTCCAACTGTTGGTGTAATAACTCCATTCTGTACTGTATACATACAGTGAATCTCTGCAAATAGCCATTTCTGTATTGGGAAGAAGCGGTAATTCTTCGATTACTTTATCGGTATTGGAATCTATTACAAATGTTTCGGAGTAAGTGTCATAATAATCTCCCCGGGATGAGACATAAATATTTCCGTATTGGTCTAATTCCATTCTATGCAAATTGATTCCCACATCAATGGTTTTGATAACTTTGAATGTGTTCAAGTCGATGACGGATACCGTGCGGTCATAATTAGGTACGCGATACCCGCCGGAGTTGGCTACATAGAGTTTGTTGCCCACAATCACCATTTCTTCCGGCTGGTAGCCGACCACACAGGTATCTTTGACAGTCAGTGTGGTAGTGTCAACACGTGCTACATACCCCAGTCTGGCGTTGGGATCTATTTTGACAGGGCCTGCATACGAACTGACGTATGCATATTTATCTTTAAAGACGATATAACGGCAATTAGGTATGGAAATTTGCGTGATGTGTTTTGCTGTTTCTACATTCATCACTCTACGAAATGAGAACAGTTGATGATGGCATATAACTTATTTCCATAGATTTGGATATCATTTCCCACATCCCCCAATTCTTGTACGACTCCCGGGTTCCGTTCCGCATAGATATTCTTATGATAGATACCGGTTTCGTAATCAAAGTAATCAAGGGTAGCCTTGTTGCTTCCCATATTTCCTTCATTGAGTAGAAAGAAACCTTTGACAGAGGTACCGCTTACTCCGGGAGTAACTTGGTTGGGAGTTGACGGAATAATGCGTTCATCTTCGCGACAAGAAGTCGATAGAAGAACAAAACAGATAATGATGGATAGAACAGATATTCTCATAACATGACGTTTAATTTGATTTTAAAACTTGTACCGGGCATAGGATAGCATTGCACTACTTCATATTGCTGATTGAAGATATTATTAATTTCTGCCGTTACACGTATTCCCGTTTTCCCCCATTGAAAAGTTTTGGATAGGGAAAAATCGTGGGTATACCAGGGCTGTGCGTAGTTCTCCGGGATATTGGCGACTGCTTCATAACGTTCACCTGTATAAATGAAACTATAGTTGCAAGACCATGTTTGATAACTTCCATTGAGGATGATGGAACCTCCATGCCAAGGTATATAAGGAATCTGGCCTCCATACCATTCACTGGTAGGATCGGTAAAATCCTGTGCCTTTTGATAGGTGTAATTGAATAGAGTGCTAAGTTCCACCTTTCCGAAACCCCATTCTCCTCGTATGGCTGCGTCTAATCCCCGAATTTCCACATGTCCGAGATTTATCATAGTCCAACGGAACTGGTTGGAGGTAGGCATGGCAATGATTTTATCATCTACTTCATTATAGTAACCATCTATTTGTAAGTCCAGGCTTTTCAGCCAATGGTTATTCCAGGTGTGAGAGAAAGTGATACCCACATCGTATTGGGTGGTATATTCTGGTTTTAAGTCCTTATTGCCTATAAAAGTATAATACAAATCATTGAGAGTCGGCATGCGAAAGACTTTCTTATAAAAGGCCCGTACATTCAGAGGGAGCTTGGTCAATGGTTGCCAGGTGGCTATGACAGACGGAGTGTATTTGTTTTTGGTGCCTGCATTGGCTCCTTTGGTACGTGTATTGTCGTCGACATGAGTATATAACAGGCTCGCCTGCAACATGAGGCGGTTGAAGTCAAAGGACGTGGCGGCAGAAGTCAGGATTGTATTACGGGTTGGATAGACAAAATCTATGAGATCGGCCCGTAATGTATTCCATTGAAAATCGTTGGATAATGACATACTCCACCAGGGATAGATGGTGAATAAATGGGCGGCCGAAGCATAGATTTCTTGCTGTCGGTAGTGATTGTCTACATACATGGTGGTGACATCCAGTCTGGGATCGGATAAATAGTGGAGATAGTCATAAGCATATTTTCCGTTGGCTAGCAGACTGTACCAAGGCTTAAAATAGTTTTGAAAAGAGCCTTGCACAAACAGATTGGTATCCCACTGCCGGTCCTGATGGCGAAATTTACCCGGTTCTTCTCTTACCGCAGCTCCGGGGTATCCCCGTTCCGAATTGTATAGGTATGCTTTGGCTTTCCATTCTCCTTTGGGGATTTTTCCGAAGAATGCATTCTCCAAACGTAACATTCTTACGTCTCCATTTTGACGGACAGCTGTTGTGTCGTAACCATCTTTCTTGGCGTATGTGAATTTATATCGTCCTGATGTATACATATACTCCGTACTGATGGAACTGCTTATTCGTTCGTTGAAACGATGTTCCCAAAGTAGTGACGGATTGATGGTAGAGAATGAACCGCCTTTCACCCCGATGTTCAGATTGTTTTTCTTTTCCCCTTTGAATAGGGGTTTTCGTGTCTGCATATATATGGCACTTGCGGAACTATAATCTTTGGCAGGTTGGAAGATGGCACTTTTTTGACCATTATATAGTGAAATGACTTCCATATTATCTAATGAAAAACGGCCTAGATCGACAACTCCATTTTGCGCATTTCCTAATTCAATACCATCATAAAATACTCCGACATGATGACTGCCCATACTTCGTATATTGACGGTTTTTAGTCCTCCAATACCTCCGTAATCTTTTATCTGTACTCCGGAAAAGTAGCGCAAAGCATCGGCAACGGAGTAAACATTGAGCTTCTCAAGTTCTTTGCCGGACAGAATCTGTACAGGAGACATCTTTTTTTGCATCCGATTACTGTAGATAGTAACTTCTTTGAGTTTGAGAAGTGTATCAGACAGAGAAGTCTGATGCCGAACCTTGGATTGGGAAATGGCCGGTAATGTGGTAAATAAAGATAGAATCAAACATAATATCCACCGTAAATGGATACAATGCTTATTGTATGAATGGACTTGAATAGAAAGCATGTCTTTTATTTTATAGGTATAAAAAATCCGTTTGTTCAGATCTGAATTCAATCTACACAAACGGACATATAGCTATTATACCAAATAAAAGATAATTGCTTATTTTCTATTTGACTACTACCCGAAATCCCGCAGGTGTAAATCAGAGCATCAAGGCAGGTCTTCTGACTCATCCCATTTTGCAACGCCTTCCCAGATAAACTATCCAGTGACTTTCGTGTTGCAATTTTGCTCTCTGATTACAAGGAGCGGAGATTTACAGCAGCAGGTTCTGTTGCCGGTTTACACGGCATTCCCTTTTAATTCCTTAACAACGCAAAAGTTGTTCAAGGAAACCTTAACGGCACAAAGTTAGAAAGTTTTTATTAATTAGTTTGTTTTATTCTAAAAAAATATCCCATTGACCAATAACAAATATTCCGGCATCTGATCCTATTCTCTCCATTTGTTAGTAATCAATTGGATGGAAAAGGATATATTAATATGTTATCCCAACGACAGAATCAATATTTGTGCCGTCAATACTCGCAGAAACATGGTGAGCGGATACACCGTAGCGTAGCCGACGGCAGGCGCATCACAGGAGGTCAGGTCATTGGAGTAAGCCAATGCCGGCGGATTGGTGGTAGAACCAGCCAGAACTCCGATAAGCGTGAAATAATTCAGCTTGCAATAATACCGTCCTATCAATCCCGTAATCAGAAGTGGCAGGATGGTTATGATTACTCCGTAGCCTACCCATATATATCCTCCGCCATGAATGACTGTGTCTACAAAGCCTTCGCCTGCTCCTAAACCTACGCAAGCGAGGAAGATGGAAATACCGATTTCACGAAGCATCAGGTTGGCACTCATGGTGGTATAAGTAATCAGCTTGTATTTCGGACCGAAACGGCTAATCAGGATAGAAACGATGAGCGGACCGCCTGCCAATCCTAGTTTCACAGGTTGCGGAATTCCGGGAAATGCGAAAGGAAGACTTCCCAGAATACATCCTAAAGCGATACCTATAAAGATAGGAATCAGGTTCGGATGATTTAAGCGTTTCATGGAGTTGCCAAGTACTTTCTCTGCATGGGCAACAGCCAGTTCGGAACCTACAATGGTGACACGGTCTCCCATTTGTAACTGTAATTGTGGAGAGGCTACCAAGTCTACTCCCGAACGATTGACGCGGGTGATGTTTGCTCCGAAGTTATTTCTGATTTTGAGTTGTGAAAGCGTTTTCCCGTTCAATTCCGGTTTAGTAATCAGGATACGGCGTGAAATGAGCTCTTTGTTCAGTTGTTCCCATTCCATTTTGATTTCCTTTCCGAAGAATATAGTGATTGCTTCCACGTCAATCGGGGTAGAGATCACTAATATGATATCCCCTACATGTAGAATTGTTTCGGAATTGACCAATTCGGTTTCTCCACCCTCGCGGTGTTTGATGCGGGAAATGACAAACTTACGGTTCAGTAACGGGCGGAGTTCTTTAATCCTGATGCCGTCTACCGATTCGTTTCTCACTTCAATGGAGATAGGGCGTACGGTAAGTTCCTGGAGATGTCCCAGACCGACTTCTGCTTCTTTTTCTTCTTGAGCAGTATTGATGCGAAGGAGATATTTCAAAGCAAGCAGGGAAAGGATGATACCTACTACACCCAGCGGATAGCTGACTGCATATCCTAAAGCAATTTCGGGAGCATCTATGCCATTCAAATCACTGTTGGCCTGTTGTGCGGCTCCCAGTCCCGGAGTATTGGTGACGGCTCCGGACAAAATACCTACCATTGTGGTAATCGGAGTTCCGGTGGTGAAGTGCAGGATAATAGTAATGGTTACTCCTAATACTACTACGAGCATAGCTAGCATATTCAGGGTAAAGCCCCCCTTTTTGAATGCTGAAAAAAAGCCGGGTCCTACCTGCAAACCAATTGAGTAAACAAACAGAATCAATCCGAATTCTTTTAGAAAGTGGAGCAGGTGTTCGTCCAGATTCATGTTGAAATGACCGAATACGATTCCGACAAAGAGTATCCAGGTAACTCCCAGAGATACTCCCCGCACTTTGATTTTTGCAAGGATGATTCCAAACGCTATGGTTAGTGACAGAATCAGTACGGAGTGTGCCACTCCGCCGCCCCAAAGATTGGGGTAACCTTCAAATAAATTTCTTAGAACTTCCATTGTGATTATTATATGATGATATTTAGTTTAGCTAAAAGTACCCCCGGAGAAATCACTTCTGCGGGGATACGCACACATTGAGCATGACGGTCTAATGCCGTCCTTTTGATATTTTAGCTAGAGAGAATTTATCCTCCTTCAATCATTTCCGATGTCATGACTACTCGATTATTTTTTTTACAGTCTGCCATTTTCCTATCCCACGAGTAAAAACAGCTATAAAGGTATGAATGGCAGGTCTTCTGACTGACTCCCTTCCTGATTCCTTCCCGACCTTGACTATCTATACCCGGTCAGTGGTAAAAGTAAATATCAAGAAGTTGAATAGAGTTTCACAGCAGCGGGACTGTCCGGGATTTACACCCGATTCCCTTTTAATTCAGATAGTTGATATGGCTATCTGAAACCAATTCGGGGGCAAAGATAGCGAATTTATATAGAACCCAAATGAATGCTACCTATTTATTTTATACACAGTCTGATTCTTGTCGGATATCTGTTTGTTTATTTGATGCGTACTCTCATCTCCTGCACATCAAACGTGACGGATTCATTTCGGAAAAGTCTTTCTATATGTCCGCTGGCCACCATTTCCGGAGTAGGCAGCGTGTACATCTGCGGATTATCTATGAGCATGATGGAGTCGCAAAGCGATAAGGCGATGTCGAGGTCATGAGTGGAGAATAAGACACATTTTTTTTCTTCCTGTGCCAATTTCTTTAAAAGCAAACAGAGCTCGTAGCGGTTGGGTAAGTCCAGGAAGGCGGTCGGCTCATCAAGCAGGATGACAGGAGTATCCTGTGCAAGGGCACGGGCAATCATGATTCGCTGACATTCGCCATCGGACATTTTATCCATTGTCTTTTCTGCATAACCGGACATACCGACTAGTTGCATAGCGTCGTCCACTCGCTTTTGGTCTTCCGGTTGCAGTTGGCCGATCCAGTTGGTATAGGGAGCACGCCCTAAGGCTACTACATCTTTACAGCGGAGATTAGCGATGCGTACTTTATCGGTGGTGACAAAGCTGATATTCCGGGCTAATTTTTCCGGTTTCAATGAAGCTATGTTTTTTCCTTGCAGAGTAATTTCTCCTGATTGAGGCTTTTCCAGTCCCATCATGGCACGGAGCAGGGTACTCTTTCCCGTTCCGTTACGTCCTAACAGGGCAACGAGTTGTCCGCCTGTGATTCGGGCATTTACCGTTTCCAACAGCGTGCGCTGTCCATATCCTAATGTCAGTTCTTTAAGCTCTATCATTTGAATCTACGCAAGTTTTTAGCAATTACCCATAAAATAACCGGAACACCTAGCAAGGCGGTGATGCAGTTAACCGGAAGCAGAAACTTCTTGGCGATGATGTCGCAGAGAAGCATGCTGATAAGCCCTGTCAGCATGGTGCCGGGGACCAGTATCCGGTGGTCGGCGTTGTTGAACAGCAGTCGTGTGACGTGCGGTACTGCCAGGCCGATAAATCCTACCGGACCACAGAAAGCGGTGACCGTTCCTGTCAGCAGTGCGGTAGAAACGAAGATGAACGTGCGTGAACGTTTAATGTTCATTCCCATCGTTCGTGCATAATTTTCACCGAGCAGTAGCAGGTTCAGCGATTTGATACAGGCTACGGAAATCAGTAAGCCGATACATAGCATTGGTATCATGATTCCCAATTGGGTGACTGTGATATGGCTAAGAGATCCCATTGACCAGAGTGTGAACATTTTCAGTTGTTCGGCCGAACTTAGGTATTGGAGTATCTGAATGATAGCGCCTGCTACGTAGCCTATCATAACTCCCATGATCAATACACCGAGAATGTTTTTTACTTTCCGGCTGATAATGGCTACTCCCAATAAGATTACGGCAGTTCCTATCCAGCCCGAACCTACGATACCCAGCGACTGAAGAATTGGAAACTCCGCCCATCCAAGTAATGGAGCACCTAGTATGAACAGAGCTACGCCCAGTCCTGCACCGGAACTTACTCCCAGCAGGTAAGGATCTGCCAACGGATTCTGGAATACTGTTTGCATCTGTAAACCGCTAACGGAGAGTGCTATTCCTATCAAAGCCGCTACCACTACCCGTATGAAACGGATAGAAAGGAGAATATTCCGTGTCATTTCGTCACATTCGCCTCCGGTGAGTACAGCCCATACCTTGGTGATAGGAATATATGTATCTCCCGTTGCCATGTCTATCAGTAATAACAGTATGGCAACTATACCCAGTGTAATGAATAAAAAGGGAGTACGTTTATCAGGCTGTTTCATTCCAGGTGTCTGTAATAGTAAAGTGAATCGGATACGAGTTCGGGGTGAAAGATATGAATCAGGTCACGCAATACGACGTCGGGACGTACTACTGCAGATTCCCAGTAGTCATTACCTCCTGTCGGTGTTGTTCGTAAATTGTTGTTGTAAACAGTTTTTTCGCGTACAGCTTTGGCGTCTACAAATTTAGGATTGACCGTCTTTAGTTCATCCAACGTAGAAGCCATGCCTACATTAATCCAGTAGTCGGCCTTTTGTATCAGTTTGTAAGCCGTTTCCAGTCCGATGGGAGTGGAACTGTTAGAATTGTTTTCTTTGTAGATGTAATCCGCACCCGCATCAGTTACCAATTGTGCCATGTAACTTTGTGTGGAAGGCATCACCCAACTGTCGTTCCACGGGGTATTGAGCATAACGGTAGGACGTTGCTCTACCGATTCGGTGAGCGCTTTCAAAACTTGATAACGTTTAGGGATTTCACGGAATATCTCGATGCCTTTTTTCCTGCTGTCTGTTAATTCGGAAAGAGCTACCAGCCATTCGGCTTTACCAAGCGGTGATTCCTCCAAATATTCTCCTACATACATATAAGGTATAAACAGTTCTTTCAGTTTGTCTGTTACGGCAGTTTGCGCATCTCCGATACCGTATAACAGGACAACATCCGGTTTCAGTCCCAATAATAACTCATAATTCATTTCGGGTCCCATGTCCTTGATAGAATTTTTATGTGCGAGAATATATGGATTGGATACATAGTCGATGCCCGATACTCCGACAATTTTGTCCACTTGACCTAGAGCGTCGAACATGGCGATGTAGGAAGAAGCCATACATACGATACGTTTCGCTCCGGCAGGGATGGTAGGTCCGTTGAATCCGGCAGGCGCTTGTTCACCGTTGCGGGAAATGAAATAAGACATTTTCACGTCTTTGGCTCCCTGCCATGGATTGGAAACCTGAATAAGTGTGCTGGCGGTATTGTCCGCACCCATAATCTTGAATCCGGTAGCATATTCAGGTGTATAGACATCCTGTTTGAAAGCCTCGAGAGAAGTCTTCTTGTTGGATATACAACTAGCCAGGAAGAGAAGACATAGCCATGTGAGGATTGAAATAGGAGATTTCATCTTTATTCGTGTATCTTTTAAATGAATAAATAATTTTCGGTGTCTGAAGATTGACATTGTGGGGCAAAGATAAGTATCTTTGGAGATATTCTTTCTTTTTTTATTGCATTTTCTCCGAAATCATTCCTATTTATGTATCTTTGCAAGGTGAATTTTGGTGTCACTTTTCCGATGCTACGGAAAGAGTGGTGAAAAGGGAATCAGGTGAAAATCCTGAACAGACCCGCTGCTGTAGCTCCGCTGAAGTTTTCCTGCAATACTCAAATCCACTGTCTCGATCATGAAGAGGCGGGAAGGGCGTCAGGAAAATGGAGTAAGTCAGAAGACCTGCCAGAATGAAGTTTTCGATACTTTCCGGGAGTAAGGTTCGAAAAATACTTGAATAATCTGAAGATTAATCTTATAGATAAAATATGAGCAGATATAATAGTATGCGGCTGAAAGGAAAATGCTGGCCGGTTGTTTGCCTTTTGTTATTTCTCGTTTCTTGTGGACAGAAAAGTAAAAACAATACGCAGGCAGTCGGAGTGGCGGTTAGCACCTCTGATTCCTCCCGGATCATTCTTCCGGAATATGCTGAAGGTTTCGAAGTGCAATATGTAGAGGGAGGGTGTCTGGTGACCATTCAGGACCCGCAGAAAGAAAAGGGTAAAGGGGAAATTTATCAGTATGCGTTTGTCAGGGATAAGGAAGCCTTTGCGAAAAATAAAGTATCCACTGATTATGTAGTGCAGTCCGTTCCGATTAAGAATATCATTTGTATGACTTCGTTGCAACTATCCAATTTTATAAAACTGGATGAGTTGGATCATGTGGTAGGTATCACAAGTACCCGCCATTTGTTTAATGAGGAAGTAAAACGCCGGTTGAAAGAGAAGAAAATTCGTAAGATAGGGATAGAGGGGAACTTTGATAATGAAGTCATTATCTCCATGAATCCCGATCTGATTCTGATTTCTCCTTTCAAACGGGGAGGATATGACGCATTGAAAGAGGTAGGTATTCCTTTGATTCCGCATTTGGGATATAAAGAGAATTCTCCCTCGGGCAGGCAGAATGGATTAAGTTTATCGGTCTGCTGATTGGAGAAGAGGAGAAAGCAAATGTAATCTTTGATTCGATTAAGGCTGAATATAATACATTGAAGCAGCTGACGGCAAAGATTGAGAAAAAGCCGGTTGTTTTTAGTGGTGAGCTGCGTGGCGGCAACTGGTACGCCGTAGGAGGACGTAATTTCCTCGCACAACTTTTTCGGGATGCCGGTGCAGATTATTTCCTAAAAGATGATCCGAATACAGGTGGAGTGACTTTAGACTTTGAGACTGTTTACAGTCGCGCGGAAAGTGCTGATTATTGGCGGATATTGAACAGCCATAACGGCACGTTCACTTACGACGCCTTGAAAGCACAGGATTCCCGGTATGCTGATTTCCGGGCATTCAAAGATAAAGGAGTGATTTATTGTAATCTCAAGGAGAAACCTTATTATGAGAATGTTCCCACTCATCCGGAAGTGCTGCTGAAAGATTTGATTAAAGTATTTCATCCGGAACTGCTACCGGAGTATACTCCTGTTTTTTATGAGCTTTTAAAATGAGAAGGGTATGAAACTCCTGTCTGGTTGTTGATGCTTCTGTTGGTTGGATTGATTTTTTTTCTTTTCTTCCTGAATCTCGTATTGGGTTCTGTATCTATACCGTTTCGTGCTGTATGGGATATTTGCCTGTGGGGAGATCATGAGAACCACATCTGGACGAATATTATCTGGAAATCGAGAATGCCCCAGGCAGTCACTGCGTTGGTTGCCGGAGCAGGGTTGTCCGTCAGCGGATTGCAGATGCAGACAGTTTTCAGAAACCCGTTGGCAGGGCCTTCAGTGTTAGGGATTAGTTCCGGAGCAAGTATGGGAGTGGCTTTTGTCGTTTTATTGTCAGGCAGTCTCGGGGGAGTGGCGTT